>DATFWX010000131.1:0-39023 GCA_035258845.1 Polyangia bacterium
GGCGCACTCGCGCTTGCCGGCCGGCACACCTGCACGGTAGAACGAAGCCCGGTGGAGCCCGAGATCGAGCTGGCCTATGACCCGCGGCCGGGACGCGTGGCTGCGGCTGCGGCGGCGCGCCCCCGGGTGCATCCACGGGCGATCTGGCTGGCCCTGGCCGTGACCGCGCTCGCGCTCGGCGACTGCGCGCGCCTGGTCATCGGCGCCGAGATGGCGCCGCGCGAGGCCGACTGGCAGGCCGCCGCGCAGGCGGTGCGCGCCGGCTTTCGCCCCGGCGACCTGGTGGTGGCGGCGCCGGCCTGGTCGGATCCGATGATGCGGCTTTACCTGGGCGACCTCATTCCGGTCGCGGTGGCCGCTCGCGCCGACACCGATCGCTTCGGCCGCGCGTGGGAGGTCTCGATCCGGGGCGCACACGCGGCCGAGACCGCGGCCCCCGCCACCTGCTTCCCCGTGCACGAGGGTCGCGTGCGCGTGCGCCGCTGCGACAAGCCGGCCGCGCGCGTGACCTACAGCCTGGTCGACCACCTTGCCGACGCGCGCGTGGTACTGCTCCGGGGCGGCAGCGCACACACCGCCAGCGCCCAGGTGGTGGTGGGCGAGATCGACTACGCGCCGCACGTTTGCATTTTGGTCGAGCCAACGGCGCCGGCCGATGTGATCCGCCTCGAGTGGCCGCAGGTCCCGCTCGGCCGCACGCTGGTCGGCTACACCGGCATCCACTCGTTCTACGCGCGCAAATCGGGCGACGGGCCGGTCGACGTCGCGCTGCTGGTCGGCGAGCGCGAGCTCTTACGCGTGCGCCACCGCAACGACGACGGCTGGCGCCGCTTCGAGGTGGCGACCGCCGCCGGGACCGCGCCCGTGCGCTTCGACATCTCGAGCCCGGCGCCCAAGGACCGCAAGCTGTGCCTGGCCGCGGAGGCGCGCGAGTGAGCCACCGGCTGGTCGCCCCCGCAATCTTTCTGGGCGCGCTGGTCCTGCTGGTCGCGGGCGCCCGCACGCAGGGCATTCCGCGCGACGAGGCCTACTACTTCCGAGCCGGTGAGCAGTACTCGCAGTTCTTTGTGGACCTCGCGCACGGCCGCCGCCTGCGCGACGCCGTCAATGATTTCTCCTACAACAGCGAGCACCCCGCGCTCATGAAGCTTGCCTTCGGGCTGTCGTGGCGCCTGCTCCACCGCACGCTCGGGCTCGGCGAGATCCTGGCCTTCCGCATGCCCACGCTGCTGCTGTCGGCCTGGCTGTGCCTGCTCCTTTTTCGCTTCGGCACCCGACTTGGCGACCCGGCCGCGGGCGCGCTGGCGGCCGGGCTCACGCTCGCGCAGCCGCATCTCTACTTCCACGCCCAGCTGGCCTGCTTCGACGCCCCCATCATGGTGCTCTGGTTCGCCGTCGTGTATGCGTATTTCCGCGCGCTGGCCGAGCACTCGTGGCGCTGGGCGGTCCTCACCGGCCTTTGCTTCGGCCTCTCGCAATGCGTCAAGTTCAACACCGTGTTTCTGCCGCCGGTTCTGCTCGCGCACTGGATCTACGTGCGTGCGCGCGGCGGCCGGCCGCCCCTGGCCCCCTTCGTTGCCATGGCAACCATCGGCCCGGCGGTCTTCTTCGCGCACTGGCCCTGGATCTGGTTCGACACCTGGCGCCGCGTGGGCGCTTATCTGAGCTTTCACCTGCACCACTGGCACTACAACTTCGAGTTCCTGGGCCAGAACTACAACCACCCGCCCTACCCGATCTCGTTTCCGTGGCTGGAAACCGCGCTCACGGTTCCCGTGGTCACGCTCGCGCTGGCGCTGGGCGGCCTGGTCGCGCTTCTCCGCCGGCGCCCGCTCACCGACGATGCGCTGCTCGAGCAGGCCACGCGCCCGGGCGCTCTCCTGGTCGCCAACGCCGTGGCCCCGTTGCTCGTGCTCAATCTTCCGGGCGCACCCATCTTCGGTGGGGTCAAGCACTTCCTGGCCGCCATGCCGTTCCTGGCGCTCCTGGCCGCGCTCGCGCTGACCCGGCTGGCCCGCGCAGCCGCGGCTGCGCTCGAGCTCAAACGACCGGCCCTGGCCGTGGCCGCCCTGGGCGCCTGCGCGCTCGCACCCGCCACCCTGGAGACGGTTTACGCGCACCCGGACGGCCTGTCCTACTACAACGGGCTCGCGGGCGGCTTCGCGGGCGGGGCCGACCTGGGCATGAACCGCCAGTTCTGGGGCTACTCGCCGGCCGGCCTGTTCGATTGGATGAACGCCACGCTGCCGCGCGGCGCCCGCGTGTACTTTCACGATCTCAACCCGGACTCGTTCGATTACTATCGGCGCGCCAAACGCTTGCGCCCCGACATCGTGCATACCGGTCTCGAGGAGCCGGCCCTTCGCTCGTCGCAGACCGCGCTCGTCATTCACGAGCGCCACTTCAACTACTACGAGTACTGGATCTGGCAGGTCTACGGCACCACACGCCCGGTGCGCGTTCGGGCGCGCGAAAACGTCCCGCTGGTGACCGCGTACCAGAGGAAGAGCCCATGAAGGCCTGGCTGCATCGCAACCGCAGCGGGCTCGTCGTCTACGGGGTCGCGCTGCTGGTCTACTGCGGCGCCTCCAACCGGCGCCTGCTTCACCCCAGCCGCGCCAACCACTACGTCTATCTGGCCTACTCGATGCTGCACGGCCGCCTGTCGCTCGATCGCAACCCGCCCACCGATGACGACTGGGCCCGCATCGAGACGCTCACGCTCAAGGATGGCCGCACGGTGCGGGGCCAGTTTGCAGCCGGCTCTGCGACCACGTTCCTGACCACGAGCCGGCAGACCATCGAGATCCCGGCCGACCAGATCAGCGGCCGCAAGAGTGAATGGTACGTCTCGTTCCCGCCCTTTCCGGCCGTGCTCATGCTTCCGGTGGTCGCCCTGGGCGGCCTGCGCACGAACGATGTCATCTTCACGATCTTCTTCTCGGCTCTGGTGCCGGCGCTGCTGCTGGGCCTTTTGCGTACGCTGCGCGAGCGCGGCCTGTCGCGCCGCACCGAGCGCGAGGACCTGTGGCTGGTCGCGCTGTTCGGCGTGGGCTCGGTGTTCTTCTTCTCGGCGGTTCGGGGCGAGGTCTGGTACACGGCGCACGTGATCGCCTGCCTGCTCGTCATCGGCTACGCCTGGTGCGCGCTCGAGGCCCGACGGCCCTTCTGGGCCGGCGTGTGCCTGGCCCTGGGCGTGGCCACACGCTCGCTGCCGCTGCTCATGTTGTTCCCGTTCTTCCTGCTCGAGGTGCGCCGTTGCCGACGGGCCGAGTGGCTGCGGGTGTGCGTGCAGTTTGCCGTCCCGGCCGCCGCCATCGGCCTGGTCCTGGCCGTCTTCAACGCGATCCGGTTCGGCAGCCCGTTCGAGATTGGTCACAGCTACCTGGTCATCCGCTGGGCCGGCCGCATCCAGCACTGGGGCCTGATCAATTATCACTTTCTGTCGCGCAACCTGGCGGCCGCTTTCACGCTCGTGCCCAAGTTCATCAACCGGCGCCCCTACGTGCAGACCTCGCGCGATGGGCTGTCGCTGCTCATCACCACGCCCGCGCTGCTCTATCTGCTGTGGCCGCGCGAGAAGCCGCCCGTGCACCGCGCGCTCTGGCTGACCGTGCTCGCGGTCTCCGTGGTCAGCTTCATGTATCACAGCGACGGCTACGTGCAGTTCGGCTACCGATATAGCCTGGACTACATGGTGTTCCTGGTCATGCTGTTGGCCCTGGGCGGCCGCCCGCAGACCCGCACCTTCCGCGCCCTGACCGTGTTTGGCATCCTGGTCAACCTCTTCGGTGCCCTTACCTTTGAGGGTCTGGGCTCGACGCAGTTTTTCGACGGCTTCTTTCCGGCCGAGTAAGCCCCCGGCCTTGTTGAACTTTTTTGACAGGGACAGAATCTTTACGTAAGATGACCGTCGCCGGAAGGGGCTAGGGGTATGCTCTCCAAGCGGGTCATTGCAGTCTCGCAGGACGTCAAGTTCCAGAAGCGGCTGGCGGCCGGGCTCATGGCCGCCGGAGGGGCCGTGGAAGCGGTGAGCTCGGTCGCCGAGCTGACCGGCGCCCGGCTGGAAGCCGATCTGTGCGTGTATCACAGCCCCGAAAAAGGCGATCCCGAGGTCGAAAACCTGCTCGCCAAGCTCAAGTCCGACATCCCGATCGTGATGGTCATCCCGGGGCCCGATCTGGGCCACATGCTCGATCTGATGAAAGACCCGCGCGTCTCCAACGTTCTGGTGGCCGAGGACGCGATCGAGTCGTCGCGCCTGTCCAACGTGGCCACCAAGCTCCTGTTCGGCGACGTGTTCGGGCTCGAGAAGTTTCTGTCCTGGGGCGTGCGCGTCTATTCCATGCTGGTCGGCGACTATCAGGAAAAATCCATCGCCATCGCCGCCATCTCCGACTTCGCGGCCGCCATGGGCGTGCGCCGCAAATATCGCGAGTCGATCGAGCAGGCGATCGACGAGCTCTTGATGAACGCGCTCTACGATGCCCCGGTCGACCAATCGGGCCGGCCCATGTTCGCCGATGTGCCCACCAAGACCCGCATCTCGCTCCGCATGGAGCAGAAGGCGGTCATCCAGTACGCCTGCGACGGCGATCGGTTCGCGGTCAGCGTGCGCGATTCGTTCGGCATGCTGTCCAAAGAGGTCGCCCTCAAGTTCATCGAAAAGTGTCTGCGCTCGGACCACCAGATCGATCGCAAGGCGGGCGGCGCCGGACTGGGCCTGTACCTGGTCGCCAACTCGTCGAGCGAGTTCCATGTGAATCTGTACCCGGGGGTGGCGACCGAGGCCATCTGCATCTTCGATCTGACCGCGGCCAAGATCCAGCTCAAGAGCTTTGGCATGTACAAGGAAAAGATCGATGTGGCCGGTCGCCTGGCGGTCGCGGGCGCGCAAAGGCGCGTGGTGACGGGCGCGACGGCGTCGGGAGGCGGGGCGCGCGCTCCGGCCGGTCTGCGGGCGGCGCTGGTGGCATCGATTCTGCTGCTCGTGGGCTCGCTCGGGGTCGTGGTCTGGCAGCAGATGCTGCGGCCCGGCAAGGGCTCGCTCGTGGTGGCCACCGATCCCCCCGCAGCGGTGGTGTACGTCGATCATGCGCGGCGCGGAGCCACGCCCTTGCGCATCGACGACCTCGAGGCCGGCACCTATGCGGTGACGATCGAGCTGGGCGGATACCAGCAGTGGGAGGGCGTGGTGCGCATCACGGCGGGCCGCGAGGCGACCTCGCTCAACGTGCCCCTGCACCGCGCCAAGGGCGTCGTGCAGGTGCAGTCGAGCCCGGCCGGCGCGCGCTTGCTCATCGACGGCGCCGAGACCGGCAAAGTCACCCCGGCCACGGTGGGCGATCTCACGAGCGGCGCCAAGCACGCCATCGGTGTGCGCATGGTCGGCTTCCGCGACTCCGTGCAGGAGGTGACAGTGCCCGAGAGCGGGCAGAGCGTGAGCCTGCAGTTCCAGCTGCAGCTGGCGCCCGGCTACGGCACCGTGAGCGTGGAGAGCGAGCCGCCCGGCGCGGTGGTGCTCATCAACGGGGTCGAGCAACCGCCCGCCGCTGACGGCTACGTGCTCAAGGTCGGGAGCTACGACGTGACTGCGCGCGTCAAGGGCTACATCCCGTTCACGCAGAGAGTCAACGTGCTGTCGGGCGCGCGGCAGCTTCTGCATGCCAAGCTGTCGTCGGGGGGCGCGGTCACCATCCGCTCCAACATGGAGGCGCGCGTGTTCGTCGACGGCAAGCCGGTCGGCCGAACGCCCCTGGTCGGGCTCGGGATGACGGAGGGCCCGCACTCGGTGCTGCTGCGCGCCAGCAAGCCGCACATGTTCTACGAATTCAAGGTTTCGGTGCGCAAGGGCGAGACCTCCGAGAAGGACCTCAAGTTCGGCCGGGTCGAGGTGCGTGCCGAAAACGTGGTGGCGCGGCCCGCGGGCGCCGATGCCAGCGGCGTCACCGAGATGGCGCTGCCGGCGGGAACGCAACTGCTCCCACTGCTCAACAAGTCGACCAACGAGGAGCGGCCGGAGAAGGTGTCGGTGGCGGCCGGCGAGACCGTCGTCATCGACAAGTGGTAAGCGCGCGCCGTGAAGCAGGCCTTCGTGAAGGCCAACGGGATTCGGCTGCATTACGTGGAAGCCGGGCCGCCCCAGGGGCCCCTGGTGCTGCTCCTGCACGGCTTTCCCGAGTTCTGGTACTCGTGGCGCCACCAACTGCCCGCGTTGGCCGCGCGCGGGCTGCGCGTGGTGGCGCCCGATCTGCGGGGCTACAACCTGTCCGACAAGCCGACCGGCGTGGCGGCCTACGACATCGACCTGCTGGCGCAGGACATCGCCGAGCTGGTGGCGGCGCTGGGCGCCCCGCGGGCGGCGGTTGTGGGCCACGATTGGGGCGGCGCGGTGGCGTGGCAGACTGCGATGCGGCACCCGGATCGGGTCAGCCGCCTTGGCATCCTGGCCTGCCCGCATCCATTTGCGATGGCGCGCGCTCTCGTAAAGAGCCGGGCGCAGCGGCGCCGCAGCTGGTACATGTTCTTCTTCCAGCTTCCGCTCCTGCCCGAGCGGCGCCTGGCCGGTGACCGGCTGCGCGGCTGGATCCGAGGCTGGGGCGGCACTTTACCCGACGCCGATCTCGATCGCTACGTGGAGGCGCTCGCACGGCCGGGTGCGCTGACCGCGGCCCTCAACTACTACCGGGCCGCATTCCGACGCTGGCCGCGCTCGCTGCGCGAGCGGCCGCCGCGGGTCGACGCGCCCACGTTGGTGCTGTGGGGCCAGAAGGACCCCGTCCTGGGCCTCGAGCTGACCGAGCATCTCGATCGATGGGTAGCGGGCCCGCTGCGGGTCGAGGTGCTGGCCGGCGTGGGCCACTTCGTGCAGCAGGACGCCCCCGACGAGGTGTCCCGGCTTCTGTGCGAATTCCTATGCTAAGCTGCCGCTTGCCAGCATGCGAATGCGGCTTGTGCTTTTGATCGCTCTATGGACGAGCCTATGCGCGCCTGGCTTCGCTCGCGCCGGTGACGTGACCACCAATCCCTACCCGGGCGTACAGCACCTGCACCGCACCAGCACGAGCCCCCCGCTCGACATTCACGCCCTCAAGGTCGATCTCAGCTACGTCGAGCTGTCCTTCTTCGTCACCGGCTCGGCCGATCGCGGCCGCACGGTCAGCGACTTCGCCGCGCTCTATGGCGTCGACATGGCCTGGAACGGCGACCTGTTTGCGCCGCTCGGCTTCGCGCCCGAAGGGTTGGCCATGGGCGGGCACACCGGCGCTGTCATGACCTGGCCCGGAACCATGGATACGCCGGCCGAGGGTGTGGTCGGCTTCGCCCGCACCGATCGCAACGAGGTCCACGTCTTCACCGACATCCCGCCGGGAACCAGCACCGCATCCTGGGTCGGGGCGGTGGGCGGACGCCCCATCATTTTGCAGGGAGGCGTGGTGCCGAGCTTCCCCGACTGCTCGGATCCCGAGGTCGATCCGTGCGGCTACGAGCCGCGCACGGCCATCGGCACCGGGCCGCCGCTCGGGCAGGCGCCGCCGCGGATGCTGGTTGTGGCCGTGGTGGCCGGTCGGAGCGCGCTCAGTCGGGGCATGCAGCTCGACGAGCTGGGCTATCTGATGTTGGACCTGGGCGCAGCCGACGCGCTGGCACTCGACGGGGGCAGCGCGTCCACGCTATACATTCGGAATCAGATGGGAGTGGTCAACCTGCTCGCGGACGGCGTGGAGCGTCAGGTGGCCAATCAGGTCGGGATCAAGTTCGACCCCTCGCCGGTTCGCTACACGCTCGAAGGCCGGGTGGCCGAGGGCGACGTGCAGACCGGCCCGGCGGTCGTGGGCGCCCTGGTGACGCGCGACGACGGGGTGACGCGCACGACCACCAGCCAGCCGGTCGGCCTCGACAACTACGTGTTCGACGCGCCCGACACCATTCCGGCTCGCTATGTCTGTATCAGCGTGCGCAAGACCGGCTATCGGACGGCCGGCGCATGCAAGCAGATCAACCCCGGGGGCGGTAGCATCAGCTACCTGAACGTGGTGATGGAGCGCGGCACCGACCCGCCCGACGCGGCGCCCCCGCCTGATGCCATGCGGCCGGACGGGCAGGTGCGATCCGACGCGTCGACGGATGCCCCCGCGCGCAGCGACGGCGGCGGCGTGGGGGGCCTGGACGGCGGCGGTTGCGGCTGTGCGGTAGGCCGGAGCGAGAGCGCGGGCACCTGGGCGAGCGCGGCGTTGGCGTCCGCGCTGCTGTCGCTGCTGGCCCTGGGTGCCGCTAAGCGAGGCGCGAAGGAATAGGATGACCGAAGAGCGGCCGCAAACGGACCACAGCTCCGTCACCGGTCTCATGTACACCGACGGTGCGACCGGTCACCTGCGGGTGCGCCGCTATCGGGTTTCTGTGTTGTCGGGCCCCAACGCGGGCGCCAATGCCGAAATCGAAGGCGGTACCTTTCTCATCGGAACCCACCCCAACAACGATCTGCGCCTGAACGATCAAACCGTCTCGCGCTATCACCTGGAGCTGCAGCTTCGCGCCGAGGGGCTCAAGATCACCGACCTCGACTCCACCAACGGCACCTTCCAGGGCGCCACGCGCATCGGAAGCGTGACCGTGGTCGGCGCGACCCGGCTCAAGCTGGGGGGCGGTCAGACCGAGGTCGAGATCGCGCCCGCCGACAGCGACGTCGAGGTCAAGCTGTTCGAGCAGGATCAGTTCGGCGATGTCATCGGCGGCTCGCGCGTGATGCGGCAACTGTTCGGCCTGCTCGCGCAGGTCGCGCCCACCGACGCCACCGTGCTTTTGCAGGGTGAGACCGGCACCGGGAAGGAGCGGCTGGCCGAAGGCATCCATGCCTATTCGACCCGCAAGAACGGTCCCTTCGTGGTGGTCGACTGCGCGGCCATCCCGCGCGAGCTGATCGGCAGCGAGCTGTTCGGCCACGTCAAAGGCTCCTTCACCGGCGCCACCATGAACAAGCGCGGGCTGATCGAAGAAGCCGACGGCGGTACCCTGTTTCTCGACGAGATCGGCGAGCTGGCGGTCGACATGCAGCCGCAGCTTCTGCGCGTGCTCGAGAAGCGCGAAGTGCGGCGCATCGGCGAGACGCGCCCGCGCCGGGTCGACATTCGGGTGGTGGCGGCCACCAACCGCGACCTGCAGGAGATGGTCCGCGCGGGTGCCTTCCGCGAGGATCTGTACTTCCGGGTCGCGGTCGTGCGCGCGATCGTGCCGCCGCTGCGGGCGCGGCGCGAGGACGTGCCCGAGCTGGTGCGCCATTTTCTCCAGCAGCTGGGCCGTTCCGACTTCGAGGTCACGCGCGACGTGCTGGCCAAGCTGATGGCCTACGAGTGGCCGGGCAACGTGCGCGAGCTGCGCAACGTGGTCGAGCGCGGGCTGTCGCTGCGCGAGCCCATGCCGATTCCAGAGCCGCCGACGCTGGGGCCGTCGACGATCGTGGTCCCATCGGGAGCGCCCGGTGCGACCCCGGTGCCACCGGCGGTGCTCGACCTGCCGTTCAAAGAGGCCAAGGGCATCCTGGTGGAGGCGTTCGAGCGCGAGTATCTGACCCATCTGCTCGCGCGCCACAACGGCAACATCTCGCGTGCGGCGCTCGAGGCCGGCATCGACCGCAACTACATCCACCGCCTGGTCAAGAAGTACGGCATCCCGGTCGAGCGCGGCTAGCTGGCTAGGCGACTGACCTCAGGCGTGGGCGGAGCGGGCGACCGCGCGCTCGACCGCCGCGCGCAGGGCGGTCGGCTCACAGGGCTTGGGCAGGAAATCGTGCTGCGCCCAGATGGCCGGCGCGGCCACGACCCCGCTGACCAGGATGACCGGCACTTCGCTGTGCTCGGAGCGCAGCGTGGCCAGCACGCGTCCTCCCGACAGGACCGGCAACATGAGGTCGAGCACGACTGCGGCCGGATGGAGCGCGTGGATCAGGCGAAGCGCTTCACGTCCGTCGAGAGCGCGCGCGATGCGGTACCCCGAGCTCTCCAGAAACGCCTGCATTGCGTCGAGATCGCCGATGTCGTCATCGACGATCAGCACCAGCGGTGGGCTCACGGCCGTCATGGCCGCCTCCGTAGGGATCGCAAAACGCGTGGGTCACGTCGAGAATCGTCTCCAGGTTGACCGGCTTGGTCATGAACCCGACCGGCCGGTGGATCTGCGCGGCCGCCGACATCGATTTCGCGTCGTGGATGTACGCGGACACCACGATGATGGGAAGATCGTCGGCCGCCGCCTCGAGGAACTCCCAGCCGCTCATCACAGGCATCATGAGATCGAGGAACACCAGGCCGGGTCGGAAGTGCCGGAGCACTTGGAGCGCCTCTTTGCCGTTGGCGGCGGTTCGAACCCGATAGCCTTCGGCCGAAAGAATCTCGCGCAGCCCGCTCCGGATCTCGTCGTCGTCCTCGATCACGAGGACGGGTTTCTTGGCTCCTTTCATGCGCCTGGCCACGATCGTTGTACTAGCAAGAATGGATCCAAAATAGGAGCGCTTTCGGCCATCTTTCGGGTTGGCAGTTGGCCCACGTTCGCGCATGGCGAGCGGATCAGACGCCACTCAGTTTCGATACTTAGCGCGCGTGTCGTTGCAAACCGCTGATGTGTCATTCGAAAAGTTGCCATGTGCACGCGAGTTACAGCAAAAAAGCCAATGTGCAAGATTTCGGCGCCGGCAAGGTTCGCTCAAAATCGACCCTGCACGAGGAGCCCGGCCCCGCTCGCGGTCGGCGCCGGGATGACCACAGTCTGGGCGCGCTCCGAGCGTGGTGGTCCACCGGCCGAGCGGACCGCCATCACGACCGCCACCACGGCGCAGGCGCCACCCACACCGAAGCCGATGTCGGCCAGAAGGGCATCGCGGCGGCCGCGATCCTCGATCGCGCGCGCTTCGCGAAAGTCGTGGTTCATGCTGTCCGCGTTGAGCTTCTTGAGGTCGTCTTCGGCGCCCTTCTCGAGCAGCCCGAACGCAGTCCCGAACGCGGCCGCTCCGACGGCGAGCCCGCCCCAAAACCAATACCGCTTGTAAAATGGCTGCCGAACCGGGAGCGCCTCATCGACGTGGGCTCGAGCCGCCGCTGGCGGGAGCGCCTCCGCGCCACCCTCGATCACGATGGGCGCGCCGGCACCTCCGATCTCGAGCAGCCGGTTGCCGAACGCGTCGAGCGCCGCCAACGTGACCTCGATGCGCGGCCCGCCCGGCAGCACCAGCTCCACCCGGGCCTGGCCCCGTCCCTCGATCGACTGCTCGCTCCCGCTGCGGGTGCGATAGGTCGCGCGCGCACCCGCCACCATCGCCAGCGGATCTGCGGTCACCTCGAGTACGATCGAGGGGGTCGCACCGGCGTGCACCTGGTGGCGCACACGCAGGGCACCATGCTCGGCCGTGTACGCGCGCGCGGCGTCGAAGGGCGCCTGGATCTTGGGCGACACGCCGGCGCCCAGCTGCGCCTCCGGATCTAGCACAAGCAGGTGCCGAAAGAAGCCCTCGGCCGCCTCGCGCTGCCCGAGCGTGGCCGCCACCTGGCCCAGGAGCCGGTAGATCTCGGCCACGTCGGCGGGCCCGTTGCCGCCGAATTGGAGGGCTGCGTCGAGCGATTCCCGCGCGCGGTCGTAACGCAGGCGCTCGATCTCGCCGCGTGCGCGCGCAAGGTATGGGTTTTGCGCGGTGGGCTGGAGCAGCGCGAGCGCCAGCGCGAACGGGAGGGCAAGAGCCGCCATTTCTTCATCTTAACCCAGAAGCGTCGGCTTGAAACGACTACCAGGTCAGGCGCCGCGCGGGCGCTTCATGCCCGGACGGAACGGTGATCGTCAGATTCTGCACGCGACCGTTCGGCGAGACCGCGCGCACGGCGTGCCGGCCGGCGGGCAGGCGCAGCCGGAACAGCGGCGTGTCGCCCACGTTCTTGCCGTCGATGTAGATGGTTGCGTAGGGCGTGGAATCGATCGTGATGTAGCCGGCTCGTTTCGGCGATGCGCTCGCGGGTGAAACGGTCGCAGCGGCTTCCGGGCGCGCGCTCGGGGCAGGCGGTGCCGGATGCACGCCCGCCGCCGCCCCTAGCGTGACCGGGACCTGCGCTGGCGGCGCCGATTTGCGCAGCGCCAGATAGACCGCCAGCGCGCCGGTGAGAGCGGCCACCAGGGCGAGCCCGACCGTGCCCGCGCGCACCCGCGGGCGTGCGGGCGCCCGGAACGCCTCCTCCTCCACCACCACCTCCACCCTCAGCGAGTCGGTGTGCGGCATCGCGAGCGGGGCCGCGTCGTCGGCGCTTTTCTCGGCGGCCTCGCGCTCGCACTCGGCGGCTGCGCGCGCGACCACGGCTCGCTGCTCGGCCAGATCGTCGGCGAACATGCGCTGGACGTGCCGCGCCAGCGCGGCGTGCGACCACGGTCCACCCAGAGACGTCACGGCCGCGCTCACCGCCTCTCCGAATGCGCGCGCGGTCGGAAACCGCTCCTCCCGGTCGCGCGCCAGCGCACACGAGATGGCGGCCTCCAGACGGTCCGGGATACCCGGCCGCAGCTCGCTGGCCAGCGGGATGCGCTCGTCGGTGATAGCGCGGAAAATGAGAAACTCGGTCTCGCGCCAGAACAGCCGCCGACCGGTCACCGCCTCGAACACCACCACGCCCAGTGAGAAGATATCGGCGCGCCGGTCGATGGGCTCACCGCGCAGTTGCTCGGGCGCCATGTAGGCGTACTTGCCCTTGACCGTGCCGGTTCGGGTCTTCTGGCCCGGGCGGTGCTCCTTGGCCACGCCGAAGTCCAGCACCTTGACCACCCCGTCGACGGTCACGAACAGGTTCTGCGGTGATATGTCGCGATGCACCAGCCCCAGCGGGTGGCCGTCCTGATCGGTCAGCTCGTGCGCGTGATGCAGGCCCTCGCAGGCCTGCACCACCAGCCCGGCCAGAAAGCGGATGTCGGTCGCGATCTGGTCGCGCGAGGCCTTGCGCATGACCGCCGCCAGGGGGACCCCGTCGAGATACTCCATGGCGATAAAATGCTGGCCGTCCTGCTCGCCCAGCTCGTAGACCTGGCACACGTTGGGGTGCGAGATGCGGGCCGCGATGCGGGCCTCGTCGAGAAACATCGCCACGAACTGCTCGTCGTCGGCGAACTGAGGGAGCAGGCGCTTGAGCACCACCCGTTTTTCGAATCCGCCCGCGCCGTGCAGCCGGGCCAACAGGATCTCGGCCATGCCGCCGGTGGCGAGCTTGGCCAGGAGCGTGTACTTGCCGAACTGACGGGCGTACGCCGGTATCTTGCCTGCTGGACCGACGCCCATGCCCCTACGATTATATCAGCTCCATCACCGCGCAGCCGCAGCGCAGCGCGCTGCGCCGATATGTTATGCTGACAAAGTGGGATGCTGTGTGCGTGTCGCGGCCCTGGCCGCGACCGTAGCCCTTGGTGGCGGGGGCTGCGTGTTCGAAAGCGACTTCGGAGCCACCCATTACCGCTGTCCGGATGGGGTCTGCCCTTCCGGATTCACGTGCGTGGCCGGCTATTGCGAGGGTTCCCAGCCCGGCGACGGCGGGGTCGACGGGCCGCCGCTGGTGTGCGCGCAGGCCACCTTGCTCACCGACGACTTCGAGGATGGGGTGCGGGGCTCGCAGTGGAGCCGCTCGTTCAATCCCAGCGGCACCGCTCTTTCCGAGACCGGCGGCAACCTGGTGGTGACGCCGGCGATCGCGCGCCCGACGCCCGCCTTTGCCGCCTATGCGTCGCTCTACTGGTACGATCTACGCGGCTCGCATGTGCTGGTCGAGGTGCCGCAGATGGTTGACACCACCTCGCACGCACAGGCCTTCCTGCAACTGACCTTCGACAGCATGAATTATCTCGAGACCGTGCAGGAGAACGGCACCCTTTCCTTCCGCAAATGGGTGGGCGGCACGGTCAGCACGGCGGCCACAGTCCCGTACGATCCGGCCCAGCATCGCTGGTGGCAGATCCGCGAGAGCGGTGGCACGACCTACTGGGACACCTCGCCCGACGGCACCAACTGGACCCGGCGCGCCAGCGACGCCAATCCGAGCTATGTCGGCGAGGTGCAGATCGTCATCGGGGCCGGCACCTATCAGTCCGAGGCCAACCCCGGCAGCGCGCACTTCGACAACGTGAACGGCGGCGGCGCCCCGACCGGCCAATGGTGCCCAGCCCTCACGTTCACCGACAATTTCGACGACGGCACGCAGGGCGCGGTGTGGCTGCCCTCGTACGCCAACGCAGGCTGTGTCAAGAGCGAGACCGGCGGCGCGGTGGTCCTGGCGCCCGCGAGCGGCGGCGGGTCCGAGTGCGCCTACTGGTCGGCCTTCGCCTACGACCTGACCGAGGGCTCCATGATCATCGAGGTCCCGGCCATGGTGAACACCTCGACCGCCGCCTACGCGTTCTTCGAGGCCTATGCCGACGACGGCAATCGGCTCACGTTTGAGCAGACACAGGGCCGACTGTATTTTCGCAAGCGGGTGGCTGGCACCGACACCAATCTGGCCAATGTGCCCTGGGATGCGGTCAGTCACCTGTGGTGGCGCGTGCGCGAGAGCGGAGGCATGGCTTTCTGGGAGACCTCGCCGGATGGTCGCGCGTGGACGCCGCGCGCGAGCGCGCCCGATCCGATTTCGATCCGTGAGGTGTCGGTCCGTTTCGGGGCCGGCGCGCCCACGCGGCCGTCGACTCCGGGCGCGGCGCGTTTCGACAACTACAACTTGCCGCCGTAGCGGCGAGCGCAGCGGCCGCGGCGCCGCCGTAGCAGCACAAGCAGCCCGACCAGGCTGGCACCCGGTGCGCCGCCGGCGCCCGATCCGGCGGCTGCGCAGCCACCTGAATTCGCGCCGCCACCGGGGCTGCCACCGGTCCCGCCGCCGCCCGCGCCCGCGCCTCCGGTGCCGCCCGGCTGATTCTTGACCGTGATGTGAACCACCGTCGAGCTGGCGCTGTTGTTGGACGGATCGTAGGCCTTCGCGGCCAGCATGTGCATGCCTTCCTGCAAGCGGCCGCTGGGGACGTCGAAGCTCCAGGGTGGTGCGGTCATGATGGTCAGCAGCGCGCCGTCGGCGCTCAGCTCGACCTTGGACACGGTGCCGCTGTTGTCGGTGGTGTCGACTTTGATGGTGAAGCTGAGCGGCACGGTGGCGTTGTCGACCGGCTGCGTGATCATGACCTGCGGCGGCACCGTGTCGCCGCCCCCGCCGCCGCCACCGGAGCCACCCGAGCCACCGGCACCACCGCCGCCGCCGCCGCCCACGCCGCCCGAGCCGCCTGCGCCACCGCCTCCGCCACCGCCCGTGCCGCCCGCTCCGCCGCCACCACCTCCGCCCGCGCCGCCCGAGCCCAGGCAGGTTGGGAACCTGAAGGATGAGATTCGAGTGTGCCAGTTGCGGGTGCCGCTCGACGCGATGTACTGGTTCGTGTACCAGAACGTGCAGTCGTCGGTCGGATCGACGCTCATGCTCGAGTAGTCGCCCCAGCGCCCACCCGAGGTCTGGGCGCCCGAGCCCTCGACGAAGCTGCCCTCGCCCTGCGTCATCATGCCGGGCGGGTCGCTGGCCAGTCGACCCGAGTAGTGAATGCCCGGATACACGCTGTTGGCCGAGCTCGCGATCGAGAAGCCGAGCCCGATGTTGCCGGCATGGTCCATGTTGATGCTGCCCATCCAGCGCGAATTTGAGTCGGGCGAATACGTTCCCTCCTGGAACACGGTGGGCGTTCCGCCCGGGCTGCGCAGCTCGTACCAGCGAACGGCGGCATGACTGCTGGTGGTGACGGTGTGGTTGACCACCAGCGATTCGTGATCGGCGAACCGGCGGTAGTTGAGCCGGTACATCAGTCGGTCAGCCAAGCTCGACAGCCGGCTCGTCGTCGAGGGCTGCGCGATCGAGGTCGGGGTCGAGAAGGCAGTGACGGGCAGGCTGGTGGGCCCGTTCAGGCTCGAGTTCGACGGTGTGCTCCAGTCGATGTGCAGGCTCCACAGCGCGAGCGCGTTGGTGTCGAGCGCCACCACATAGTTGGGCGAGCCCGCGGGCGGCGTCATGGTGCCGACCAGGTCGGACGGCAGCAGGCTGTCGTAGCCGTTGGTGTTGAAGCACTGCGAGGTGGCCATGGTTCCATTCAGCATCGAATTGCGGTCGAATGCGCACACCGATCCGGTATCGCTGCCGCCGCTCGAGAACAGATTCTGCGTGAAGTAGTAGGCGTCGGGCCACACCGCCATCTTGGGATAATCGTTGAACATACTGAACTGGAACGAGTAGCGCCGGTAGCTCCCGGTCGGATCGTTGGTGGTCGAAACCGCGACGCATTGATAATCGGGCGGCCCCTCGACCGCGAACTGCGAGATCACCCAGCGGTCGGCCAGGCGGTCGTATTTGACCACCGGATCGCCGTCATTGTAGGTCTCGCAGTCGCCGCCGAAGCCCATCCACAGCGAGTTGATCTCGGCCGGCCCGTACAGGACCGTGCCGGTCTTGCTCATGATGGCGAACGAGGAGTTGACGGTCTGGATGTAATGATTGGGACCGACATCGCCGTTGGGGTCGGGCGGGATATACTGCACCTGGAAGGTGCCGGCGGGTCCACTGAAGCCCACGCCCAGCCCGTCGAAGCCGGCGCTCGGCATCGGAACGGCGAACGGCCCAAAGAAGGTCTGCGTGAGCGGATCGACGAAGCTGTCGTCGTGGCGAAACCGGCTCTCGTCCATGTCGGGATCGGGGCGCTCGCGGGGCTCGGCGGAAGCCAGTCGGGCGGGCAGCTCGCGCAGGGGCGGCGAGACGTCCCAGTGCTGGGCCTGGACAACCAGGAACGGGGGCCGCGAGACGTAGCTGCGATCGGGTGGGCGGGTTCGCTCACCTTCGTTCAGGCCGCAGCCAAGACCGCCCAGCGCCATCGCAAACGAAAGAGCACACGACCACCGTATCGTCATTTTGTTCCTTCGCGGCTCGCTCTTGCGCGGCTCGGCGGCTCGGCTGGCTCGGGCGAGCCGGGCGCGCTTCTCTGTGTACGCACTTCGCTCGCAAGCCTCGAAACCCCGCGCCTTCGCTCGCCGCTCATGGCGCGCGGCTACCAGCGAAAACCAGGCCAGAACCTGCGCGAGGGTCCAACTAACCGAACGGACACGAGAAAGTGGGTTGTCAAGCGCGCTTGGCGCCAGCTGCGGTCGACACCGATCGCGCCAACGTGGCGCGCCGAAGTGACTCTCGATTCTCCCAAGCCGTTTCAACGGTTGAGGAATGTTCAGTTTGTAAAGACAGCAGAGGCGGCTCAGCAGGTGCGGCAAACTGCGTCACGAAACTTCCGTTTCCACCGCGGATCAACGCTAAAAATGCAGATCCAACGTGATCGAGCCCAGTGAGCCGGGCTGGGCGTGACGAGCAGTGCCGGCCATGATGCCGGCCACCGTGCCCACCGCGACCGCGCCGCCGAGCGCGGACCAGAACCACCAGCGCTTGTACCAGGGCGGCGGCGGCAGGGGCGCGCCCGCAACCTCCATGGCCAGCGGCTCCTCCGGGGTCCCGATGCGCGCGATGACCCGCCCCACGGTGTCGTGCGCTTC
Source organism: Polyangia bacterium (assembly GCA_035258845.1). GTDB lineage: Bacteria > Myxococcota_A > Polyangia > JAHFDS01 > DATFWX01 > DATFWX01. The sequence continues at coordinate 17,570 of DATFWX010000131.1, forward strand.
CAGAAAATACTCGAGCACGTAGCCCACCGACTCCTGCGGTGGCCGCACGAACCCGCGATAGCGCGCATCAGCGCCGCCCAGGCCTTCCTTGTGGTACTGAAGCAGGCCGCGCGGGCGCCAGTTGATGGTCACGTCGGCCACGCGGGGGGCGCCCTCGGTGACGCGCGCCGCGAACTCGACCGGCCGGCCCGCCACCGCACCGACCGGCGCCGCGTGCTCCATGGTTGCCGGCAGGGCGGGCTTGTAGCCGGGCACGAAGGCCGTCTTCACCTCCTCGAAGAAGGCGCGCAGCTTGGGCGATTGCGAAGGGTCGCGCAGCGTGTAGTTTTGATCGATCGACAGAAGGTCCTCGAACGCATCACGCGCCTTGCGCCGGTTGCCCAGGATCAAATAGGAAAGGCCGAGATACTCGAGCGCTTGCGCCTTCTGGGCCTGCGTGGCCACCGCATCCTTGAGGATGGGCTTCAGGGTCTCGATGGCGGCCACATACTCCTGGGCGTCGTAGAGCTGCCGCGCGGCGTCGAGGCGAACGCGCACCCGCGCGCCCGGATCGGGCGGCCCCAGCGCCGCGAGGATCTGCAGCCACAGCGCGAAAGCGCTCATTTTGTTCCTTCGCACCTCGCTCCGGCGCGGCTCGGCGGCTCGGCTGGCTCGGGCGAGCCGGGCGCGCTTCTCTGCGTACGTGCTCCGCTCGCAAGCCTCGAAACCCCGCGCCTTCGCTGGCCGCTCATTTCTGCACCCACAGCGCGCCCGCGCCGCCGCCGCCCAGAACGACATCGCGCGCACCGTCGCCATTGACGTCCCCGATCGTGACCAGGCTGGCCGACCCGGCCGCGCCTCCCACCATCCGCGACGCCATCAGGCCCCCGCCCGTCCCCGCCCACATGAGGGGCGTTCCGCTCGCGAGCGCGATCACCAGATCGACGTGGCAATCGCCATCGAGGTCGCGCGCGGCCAGCGCCACCGCATCGACGTTTCCGTGGTCGGGCGCCCAGTCGTACGAGCGGTCCTCGAGAAATGCGTTGCCGCGGTTGCGCAGCAGCTTGACCGGCGCGCCCAGCCCGACCAGCACCAGGTCGCGGATGCCGTCACCGTCGAGATCGACGATCGCGAGCGCGCTCGCGCGGTAAGCGACCGGAGGCAGCGCAGCCGGGATCGAGGTGAGCTGTCGCCCGCCGTCATTGAGATAGACCAGGGCCGGCGCAGCGGTGGTGGTGCCCTGACCGATCACAAGATCCGGCAGGCCGTTGCCGTCGAGGTCGCCGGCTGCCACGCAGGTGGGGTCTGGGGGAGCGGGGGAAAAAACGCCGGTCACCTCCTGGAAGCCGCCCATGCCGTTGCCATGCAGAAGACGCGCGCCCGGACCCACCGCCACCAGATCGGGCACCCCGTCGCCGTCGAAGTCGGCAATCGCGAGCCCGCGCGCACGCAGGTCGCCGGGCAGCGCGCCGTCGACCTCGGCAAACCCACCCGCGCCGTCGTGACGCCACACGTGCGGGGGCCCGCTGTCGACCGCCAGCACCAGGTCGCTGTCACAGTTGCCGTCCAGATCGGCAACCGCGAGCGCGGTCACGGTGCCCGGGGGCGGGGGCGGCAGCCGGGCCGGGGGCGCCGGCTGGAGCATGCCGCCCGCGAGCGCGAGCTCCTGCACGACCCCGGGTGCGAAGACGATGAGACGCGGGCCGGCCGCGGTCTGGACGGCCGCCACCGCCGCAGCGCTGGCCAATGCAGGCGCAGCCAGCTGGCTGAACTGGCCCGACGAGACCCCGTCCGGGCAGCGATCGATCGACAGATTGACGTCGCGCACCTCATGCGACCGAAAGCCGATGGTGGTCCGCAGATCGTCCACCAGCAGGCCCTGCCGCGAAAACGCGAGCTGGGCCACAAACGAGTCGGCGCTGCCGGGCAACACGGTCAGGGTTTGCGGAAATTTGGTGGCGGCAAATCGATGCTGATAGCGCGGCCGGCCGTCGGCGTCCAGCTCCAGGCAGAACGCGTCCACCTCATCGGGCACCTTGCGGTTGGACGAAACGCGCAGCGAAACCGCCGTATCGTCGCAGCCAGTCACCGGGAGCGCGAACGGAATCGAGAGCGCCGCTGAAAGAGCGAGCAAGCGCAAGCCACCGCCATTATAGCGCAGCCCGAAGCCACGCCAGCGTCACCTCCGACTGCGCAGCGCTCATCTTGTCGCCGGCACTTGTCGAGCACCCGGCGTACGTTCGCGCTGCCATTGCGCTCCGCCTCGAGCGACTCCGCACGACCACGACGGGATCCACTCGCGCCGCACCAGGTCCATGACGGAGTCCTCGGGCGCGCGGCATCCACGCGAGCAGGAGACGGTCAACCAGCTCGCTTTCGATCGGGCGCCAAACGAAACCGCGAGTGATTTCCAAATGTAAGACATTCTGCGACTGATCACGCCCGTTTGCGGTGCGACACGAAGTCGGCAGGGTTATCATGAGTCTGCTTGCCTGGCGGGATCCCGTTCGGCAATTACCTGCTCCTGCGGCGGTTGGCGCGCGGCGGGATGGCCGAGGTGTTCCTGGCTGCCCAGAAGGGGCCCGAGGGCTTCGAGCGTCAGATCGCGATCAAGCGCATCCTGCCCCATCTGGTCGATGCCACCGAGTTCGTGCAGATGTTCATGGATGAGGCGCGGCTGGCGGCACGCCTGATCCACCCCAACATCGCCCACATCTACGAGTTCGGCAAAGCCGGCGACTACTACTTCATCGCGATGGAGTATGTCGACGGGCCCAGCGTGGCGGAGCTGTGCCTGCGCGCGCGCCAGATGCCGGTGCCGATCGAGCACGCGGTGCGCATCGCGGCCGAGACCTGCGCCGGGCTGCATTACGCGCACGGCCAGGGCGTGGTGCATCGCGACGTGTCCCCGCAGAACATTCTGGTCAGCTACGACGGCGCGGTGAAGCTGGTCGACTTCGGCATCGCCAAGGCGGCTTATCAGATGGGCCGCACGCGTCCGGGCGTCATCAAGGGCAAGTCGGCCTACATGTCGCCCGAGCAGGTCGAGGGCCGCACGCTCGATGCGCGCAGTGACATTTTCAACATCGGCATCGTGCTGTACGAGCTGGTCACCGGCGTGCCGCTGTTTCGTCGCGACGACGCCATGGCGTCCATGAAGCAGATCTGTGCGGGCCGACTGGTGCCGCCCGAGACCCACCGGCCCGATCTCGAGCCCGAGCTGTCGCGTGTGATCTGCCGAGCGCTGGCGTCCAATCGCGAGGACCGCTTTGCGAGCGCGTCCGAGATGCAGGTCGAGCTCGAGCGCGTGCTGCAGGCGACCGGGAAGATCTCGACCTCGACGCTGCTGGCGCAGTTCGTGCGCGCACGCCGGGCGGCCGCTCTGGACGAGGATGTCGACAGCGACGCCAGCACGCGGCCGCTCGACCTCATCGATGGGCGGCCGGGGCAGGCGAACGGGAGCGTCGCGACGGTTCCCGGGGCGGGGGCGTCCGAGCCGCCGCCCACCCGGCCGGTCAAACCGCCGCCGAGCGCGGATCAGGGCGCGCAGACCGAGCTGGTCACGGCGACGCGGCTGCGCAGAATTGCAATTGCGGCCGCGGCCGTGATCGCGACCGCGGGTGGAGTGGGCGCCGCGGTGGTGCTGGCGCGTCCGACCGCGCCGCCGGTGGCGAGGAGCGAGCAGGCCAAGTCCGCGCCTGCGCGCGCGCCCGCACCTGCGCCCGCGTCCGTGCCTGCGCGGACGCCAACGCCACCGCCGATCGCCCCCGCGCCTGTACCTGCGCCAGCGCCCGCGCCCGCGCCCGCGCCACTGCCAGCCACACCGGCGCCAGGCCCGCCGCGGGCGGCCCAGCTGACCGTGGTGTCCGAGCCTGCGCGCGCCACCGTGGCCATCAACGGCAAGGTGATGGGCCGCACGCCGCTGCGTGCACTCTCGCTGCCGCCGGGCGACTACTCGATCACGCTCAGCGCGCCCGGGCGGGCGCGGCGCGAGCACGGGCTGCATCTGGCCTCGGGCGAGACGCAGACCCTGGAGCTGGAGCTGCCACCGATCCGGCCGGCCGCTTCGGCACGCGTGCAGCCGGGCTACCTGACCGTGCGCACGATCCCCTGGGCACACGTCTATGAAGGCACGCATCTGCTTGGCACCACGCCGCTGGCCAACCGAGCCCTCGCGCCGGGCCCACACCACCTGGTCTTCATCACCGACGACGGCAAGCGCGTCGAGCGGCAGGTGCAGATTGCAACCGGCGAGGTGACCAAGCTCTCGATCGACCTGAAGTGAGGCCGGTTTTCACGCGCGCTCGCCGGCCACGTCCGTTTCGAGGTACTTGCGGCGAGCGGCGCGGTCGCCGAATGCGGCCAGCGCGTGCATGAGCTTGGCCACCGCAGCTTCGACGCGCAGCTCGCCACCCGGAATCGCGCCCGCCTCCGCCAGCACCATGCTGTTCTTGTACAGGCTGAGGTCCACGATGCCGCCCCGCTGCGTCACCACCAAAACCTCAACGCCGCCGTCGACCGCTCGCTTGACGACCGGCGCCAACGCCCGCCCCCGCACCGGTACGGTGCCGACGCCGAAGGCGGCCAGGACGAGCCCGCGCGGCGCGGTCGCACCGTCGAGCATGGCGGCCACCGTGGCCGGCTCCAGCCCGGGCGTCGCGTAGACGACCGCCACCCGCGGGTCGAAGCGCGGGTCGCAGCGGAAGGGGCCGCGCGGCCGCCGCACGTGGGCTGCAATCGCAACGTCGAAGCCCATGCGCGCCAGCGGCTCACAGCCTGGGCTCTCGAACGCGTGGTAGCTGCGCACGTCGCTCTTGACTGCGCGACAGCCGCGCAGGAGCAGGCCGTCGAAACCGATCCCCACCTCCGGGATGTCGCAGGTGGCGAACGCGACCGCATCGGTCAGGTTGCGCCGGGCATCGGTCCGATGGGCAGCCAGCGGGCGCTGCGCTCCCGTCATCACGACCGGGCGGTCCAGGCCCTCCAGCGCAAACGCGAGCGCGCTGGCCGAGAACGCCATGGTGTCGGTCCCGTGCAGGATCACGATCCCGTCGACGTGGCCGCGCCCGCGCTCGACCTCGCGTGCGATCAGGCTCCATTCCTCGGGCCCCACATCGCTCGAGTCGAGGTTTTCGAGCACGCGGATCTGGAGCTCGGCGAGCTGGGCCAGCTCGGGCACGCGCTCGAGGAGCTTTTGCGAGTAGGTTCCCGGCTCGAGCGGCGCGCCTTGCATGCCGAGCGTGCCGCCCGTGTGCAGAAGCAGAACCTTCTTGAGCGACTGCGTCATCCAGCCACTAGACAGGGGGCGTGCCGCCCCCTCGCGCGTCCAAGAGTTGCCTCATTCGGGTGGCCGTGGTCGACATGGCGACGCTAGTGCCGACGGGTGCTGGGCGCGGGCGCTGCGCGCACGGGCGCCCCACGCATGGGCGCCCCATGAGGCGCCGGTGCGAGGTGAACGGGAGCCGGCATGGGCCGGGCCGCCAGCGGTCGCACGGCCAGCGGGCGCGGGGGCGTGACGTAGCCCCAACCCGCGCGCGCCGGCGCCCCCGGGCTGCGCAGGCGCTGGACCGGCAGGGCGATCACACCGGCGCGCTGCGGGCGCGGCGGCGGCTGCGCCGTGTGGACCACCGGCGGACGAGCGTAGTGGATGCGCGGGTAGACGTCCCGGAAATACCGATCATAACGGTCGCGGTACAGATTGAACCAGGGCGAGAAGGGCCCGTTCCACCAATACCAGCCGCTTGTGACCACGAAGTAGCTGCCCCAGGGCACCCACCAATGATGGTGGTAGCCCGGGTAGTAGCAGTAGCCGCCGCCGTACGCGAGCGCGATCGGGTGCACGCCGTAGTAGCCGTACAAATCGTTGCCCTCGTAGCCGAAGTCGGCGGGATCGCCGATGAAGTAGTAGTAGCCGTTTTCCTGCGTGAACAGATACTCGTCGAACGGCGGATAGTCGTGCGTGTGCGCGCCCTCGGTGGGATCCCAGCCGCCCGCGCCGTCGGGGTGCGGGCCGTAGTACCAGTAGGCGCCCTGGTCGGGCCCGCCGTTGTTCTGGATGACCGTGAGCTGACCGCGCGCGCCCGGCGGCGCCGGAGCGCCCGCGCCCGGGTCGAGCACCACCACGCCGCCCCCGTCGCTGAAGTCGTAAACCGGTGTGGATTCGTCGTCGCTCTGTGCCCAAGCGGCAGCCGGGCCGGCCGTGATCAGACAAAATGTCATCAGGACAGCGCGCATCTTTCGCTCCCTTCGCCCAGCGCTTACGATACCATTCTCCACGGAGAGGACAACTGGATGCCGCTCGAGCAAGAACTGAACCAGGTCCTGAAGACGGCCATGTACGCCAAGGATCAGCGCACGGCCGACTGCGTCCGCATGATCAAGACCAAGATCACGGAGCGCCGAACCGCGCCCGGCTTCAAAGGTGCGGTCGACGACGCGCTGATCCAGGACGTCATCGCGGCCTACCAGAAGTCGATGCGCAAGGCGCTCGAGGAGTATCAGTCGACCGGCGAGCGCGGGGCCGCCATGCGCAGCCAGCTCGAGTTCGAGATCGGCTTCTGCGAGCGCTTCTTGCCCAAGAAGCTGGGCCCGGACGAGGTGCGGGCGCTGGTCAGGCAGGCCATCGCGAGCCTGGGCGTCACCGACGTCAAGCAGGCGGGCCGGGTGGTGGGCGAGATCATGAAGACGCACAAAGGCCTGGTCGACGCGGGCCTGGTCAAGCAGACGGTCGCCGAGGAGCTTGAGCCCAAGGGCTGATGCCGACCGCGGTCAGCGATCTTCCTGATCGTACACGCGAGGCGACACCTGGAAGGCACGGCATCCCGTGCAGCCCCACGATTCCCAACGCTTGAGGATGGCGACGTCCAGGCAACTGTCGTAATGAATACAATCCAGGTGACGGAACGGCGGCTCGCCCGACCCGGGCGCGGGCAGCGCGGCCGGGCAGGGACTGGGCTCGGGCGGCGGCGCGGCCATGTGAATTCACATGGGGCTTTGCGCTTCGGCTGTCAAGAGCGCTACCGCTTCTCCATGAGCCAGGAGTAGTTGGGCTTCCGGTCGAAGTGATGTGTGGTCTCCAGGACGCGCACGGTACCCGACTTCGAACGCATGACGACGCTCTGCGTCTTGGCGCCGCCCCCGAAAAAGTGCACGCCCTTCAAGAATGCGCCATCGGTCACACCGGTGGCGGCGAACATCACGTCCCCACCCGCCAGCTCCTCCATCTTCCACACCTTGTGGATGTCGCTGATGCCCATGCCGCGGGCGCGCTCGACCTCCTCGCTGTTGCGCGGCTTGAGCACACCTTGCATGTCGCCACCCATGCAGCGCAGCGCGGCCGCGGCCAGCACACCCTCGGGCGCGCCGCCGATGCCGAACAGGATATCGATGCCGGTGTCGGGGTTGCAGGTCGCCAGGGCCGCTGACACGTCGCCGTCCGTGATCAATCGGATGCGTGCCCCCGACCGGCGCACCTCGTGAATGAGCTTCTCGTGGCGGGGCCGGTCCAGGATGATGGCAGTCAGGTCCTCGACCCGGGCCCGTTTGGCCTCGGCCACCGCGTGCAGGTTGTAGATGGGCGCCTTGGTGATGTCGATGGCGCCCCGCGCCACCGCGCCCACCGCGATCTTGTCCATGTAGGTGTCAGGGGCGTTCAAGAACTTGCCGTCCTGGGCCAGCGCGATGACCGCGATGGCGTCCGGTGCGCCGACCGCGCACAGGTTGGTGCCCTCGAGCGGATCCACCGCGATGTCGACCTTGGGCACGTCGGGGCTGGCGCCGGGGGCCCAGCCCGCGCCCACCTTCTCGCCGATGAACAGCATGGGCGCCTGGTCACGCTCGCCCTCACCGATCACCACCGTGCCGCGGATGGCGACCGATTCGAACGCGCGCCGCATGGCCTCGACCGCCAGCTGGTCGGCGCCCTCGCGATCGCCGCGTCCCATCAGCCGCGCACACGAAAGCGCGGCTGCCTCGGTCACCCGTACCACCTCGAGCGCCAGGTTACGATCCATGATTCCCCTCTCCTCCTGTAAGCAAACGTAGCACATCAGCGGGCAGCCGGCGGGGCCGGCCGTCGGGGCCGACCGCCGCATGCAGGGTGTAGCCTTCCACCAGCATCGTGCTGTCGTCGGCACGGCGCAGCCGGTAGCAGAAGCGCAGGCTGGCTCGCCGCACGTCGGCCGGCTCGACGTCGATCTCGATCAGGTCGTCGTAGCGGGCCGGCCGGAGGTAGCGCGCGTAGGCCTCGACCACCGGCAGCCGCAGGCCCTCCTGCTCGAGGTCGCGGTAGGCGCGCCCGCGCGCGCGGATCCACTCGGCCCGGCCGATCTCGAAAAACCGCAGATAGTTGGCGTAGTAGACCACACCCATCTGATCGGTATCGCCGTAGATGATGCGCACGCGCGCGGCCACCGTCATGACCGTTACGACTCCAGGATCCGGAGCAGGCGCGTGCGCTCGACCACCGAGGCCAGTCGGTTGATCTGGGCGAGCGCCGACTGCACGTTGCGCTCGCGCGCCATGTGGGTCGTGACCACGACCGTGACCGGCCGCTCGCCGCCCTCGCGCTTGCCTTCCTGGACCACTTCTGAAATCGAAATCGCGTGCTCGCCCAGCACGCCCGCGATCTGCGCCAGCACGCCCGGGCGATCGAGCACCGAGAAGCGGAAGTAGTAGCGCGAGGCCAGATCGCCGATGTCGTGGAACGGGCGCTGCGTGCGCGGCGAGCGCCGCATGCGCGCGCTGGCGGTCCCGGGCGCGTGGGCCAGGATGTCGCGGCAGATCTCGATGATGTCGGACACCACCGCGACTGCGGTCGGCATCATGCCGGCGCCGCGGCCGTAGTACATGGAATGGCCGAGCGCGTACGAGGACACGTAGACCGCGTTGAAGACGCCGTCGACCGAGGCCAGCAGCCAGCGCTTGGGGATCAGGGTCGGGTGCACGCGCGCCTCGATGCGGCCGTCGATGTCGCGCGCAATCACGAGCGGCTTGATCTTGTAGCCGAAGCGGTCCGCATACTGGATGTCGACCGGCGCGATGTGGCGGATGCCTTCGCGGTAGATGCTGCCCAGCGGCGCACGGGTGCCGAACGAGAGCGCAACCAGAATCGCCAGCTTGTGGTGGGCGTCGTGACCGTCGACGTCGAGCGCGGGATCGGCCTCTGCATAGCCCTGCGCCTGCGCTTCCCGCAGCACCTCGTCGAAGGCGCGGCGCTCGTCGGTCATCTTGGTCAGGATGTAATTGGAGGTGCCGTTGACGATGCCGAGCAGTTGGTCGATACGGTCGGAGGCCAGCCCCTCGCGCAGGGCGCGCAGGACCGGCACGCCGCCACAGACCGAGGCCTCGTAGAACAGATCGACGTTCTTCTGCTCGGCGGCATCGAGCAGCTGGTCGGCATGGGTGGCCAGGAGGAGCTTGTTGGCGGTGACCACGTGCTTGCCGGCCGCGAACGCGCCCAGCACGTACTCGCGCGCCGGGTCGTCGCCGCCGATGAGCTCGAGCACGATCTTGATGTCGGGGTCGTGAAGGAGGTCGGACACCTCGCGCGTGACCAGCGCCGGGTCAACCTCGACCAGGCGCGGCTTGTCGACCTCGCGCACCAGGATGCGCTTGACCTCGACGCGCGCGCCCAGCCGCGACTCGATCGCGTCGGCGTTGTCCGAAAGCAGCTTGACCACGCCGGAACCGACGTTGCCGAGGCCGAGCAGACCGATTGCGATCTTTTTCACAGCTTCCTCACAGCGGGGCGCACAGTATCAAATTGGCACGCGGCGCGCACCTCGTGCTAGAGAGAAGGCCGCGTGCGCATGTTGTTGGCTTGGTTGCTGGTCGCCTGTACAGTATCTGGCTCTTCGCCGCCTGCGGACGAGCTGCATCAGGGCAAAGTGATCTATGGCCAGAGCGACACCGCGGCGCTGCTCATCCGGGCGCCGGTGGCAGAGGTGTGGCGGCGGCTGAGCGACATCGAGCACTGGCCGACCATCTTTGGCGACCTCGAGAGCGTGCGGCTGCTGGGCCGGGCCGGAAAGTTCACCGAGTACGCGATGGTGGCCAAAACGCCGCTGGGCAAGAAGCGCTACTCGCTCGCGTTCTCGCAGCCGGGGCCGTACCGGCTCGATTTCGTGCTCGACAAGCGGCAGCCGGCGGACGTGGACGACGCGTTCGGTTTCTGGGAGCTGCGGCCGGCCGACGGCGGCAGCGGCACCATCGTGGTGTATCGGGGCCGCTATGAGACCAGCTTCCCGCTGCCGCAGTTTCTGCGGCGCAAGATGGCCGAAAGCATGCTGACCGATCTGCGCACGTTCGTCAGCCGCCACCCGGCGCCGCCACCAGCGCCGCAGCCGCAGCCACCAGCGCCGCCGCCGTCCGCGGCCGGCAGCGCGAACAGCGCGAGCCGGTAGAGCACAGCGCTCGTCGAGGTGGCCGGGCGCCCTGTCAGCAGACGCACCGAGCGATTCCGTCTGCCACGAGCGCGTCTGGTGACAGGGCGGAGGCAGCGCCGCCCCGAGCCGCCGAGTCCGAACGCGGCGGATCCAGCACCTCTGGGTGGCACTCGAACCCCCTGACCGCAAATACTCTTTGACAAATAACAGGCAGTTACAATATCATTGCCCCAATTCAAAATGGGCAGCCGCAGACAGCGATGGAGAAGGCACCGATCGTCCGGCCCTCAGCTCGGACTCTTCCAGCGCGGCGCCCATGGCGGCTCGCGCCCCGGAGCCGGCCGCCCCGCCGGGCGCCGCACGGTTCCGCACCGCGCTCGTCCGGTCCACAGGTCGGCCCATCCGGCCCACGTCACGCTGCGCCTGCGGCCCGACTTGCCCTCATTGCGCCAACCGCGCTTCGAGATCCTGCGCAGCCGTTTCGCCCGCGCCTCGCGCGCCTGGTTTCGACTGGTCCACTTCTCGGTACAGTCGAATCACATCCATTTCATCGTCGAGGCCGACGACGCACAATCGCTCGCGCGTGGCATGCAGGGACTGGCGGTCCGCATCGCGCGCGCGGTCAATCGGCGGCTCGGACGCCGTGGCCGCGTATTCGCGGAGCGTTATCACGCACGCGTGCTGCGCGGTCCGCGCGCGACCCGCAACGCGATCGTCTACGTGCTCCAGAACTGGAAGCATCATCAGACCGATACGATTGGCACCGACCCTTGCTCATCGGCCCCGTGGTTCGACGGCTGGCGGCAGCCCATCCCGCGCTGGCGGAGCCCCCCGCCGACTGCTCAGCCGCAGACCTGGCTGCTGCGTGTCGGCTGGAAGAGACACGGCCTGCTCGGTACGCAAGAGCGCCCGTGGAACTGACATGATCCAGCGCCGCAGCAGCGCCTACCCGAACGTCCGCAAGAACTCGCCGATCTTTTCGGCCGCCCGTCGGCAGCGCGCCGATTCCTCGACCAGCGCAAAGCGCACGAAGCCCTCGCCGGCGTCGCCAAATCCGGTGCCGGGCGACACCACCACCCGGGTGGACTCAAATAGTCGCCGTGCGAAATCGGCCGCCGGCAGCCCGGCCGCGCGCACCGCCGGCGGCAGCGGTGCCCATACGAACATGGTCGCGTGCGGCCGCTCGACCGGCCACCCGGCCGCCGCCAGGCCCTCGCACAGGGCGTCGCGCCGCGACCGGTACATCTCGCAGGCCGCGCGCGCGAACGCATCGCCCGCTTCACCCAGCACCGCCGCCGCCGCCTGCTGCACCGGGCCGAAGATCCCGTAATCGAGATAGCCCTTCATGGTCCTGAGCGCCCCCACCAGCTCGCGGTTGCCCACGCAGAAGCCGACCCGCCAGCCCGGCATGCTGTAGCTCTTCGAGATCGTGAAAAACTCGACCGCGCGCTCGCGCGCCCCTGGAACCTGGAGCAGGCTAGGCGCCTGCCGCCCGTCGAACACCAGATCCGCGTACGCCAGATCCGAGATCAGGTACAGGTCGTGCGTCTGCGCCCACGCCAGCGCGCGTCCCCAGTACTCGGGCTCCACGGTCGCGGTGGTCGGGTTGTGCGGAAAATTCATGATCGCGAACCGGGGCGGAATCGGGGCCGCCCGCCGGGCCGCCTCGTAATCGGCCAGATGATCGCGACCCGGATGCATCGCGACGTCGACTGGCAGCCCGCCCGCAAACAACACGCCGAACCGATGAATCGGGTAGCACGGGTTGGGCACCAGCACCGGAACGCCCGGCCCCAGCGTGGCGTAAAACAGGTGCGCCAGGCCTTCCTTCGAGCCGATGGTTGCGATCACCTCGGAATCCGGGTCCAGCTCCACCCCGAAGCGCCGCCGATACCAGCTCACGAGCGCGGCCCGCAGCGGAGGCAGCCCCGGTGAGGGCTGATAGCGATGGTTCTCGCCCCGACGCGCCGCCTCGATGAGCGCGTGTACGGCCAGCTCGGGCGAAGGGGAGTCGGGGTTGCCGATCCCGAAGTCGAAAACCTCCTCGCCGCGCGCGAGCGCGGCTCGCCTGAGCCCGTCGACCTCGGCCAGCACATAGGGCGGCAGCCCCTGCAAGCGAACGAACCGGCTGGGACCGCCCGCGGGGCCGCTCATCGCCACTCCACGTAAATCTCGTAGCCGGGCGGTTTGCCCTCGTGGACCGTGTCCAGGCGCGATGCCACCACCTCGTGACCCGTCATCTCGACCACCTTGGCCGCCCAGCCGGGCAGGATCTCGGCGGCCAGCCAGGGCCGGGCGTGCTCGTCATACATCAGCACGCGGTAGTGATTCTCGCCGCGCTCGATCACTTCCATGCGACCCTGGTCGAAGTACTCCTTCCATAGGGCGGCCGCACGCACGAACACGCCGGCCGGCGAGCCAAATCGCATCAGCATGCGGTGAAACAGCGGCACGTTCATCTCCGCGCTCTTCTGGCCAATGTGATACCCGAGATTCGGCATCTCGGCCGCGAACTCCGCGCGAATGGCGTCGAACATGCGCTGATAGAGCGGTAGGTCGTACCAGCCCTCGGACAGCACGAACCCATCCACGATCTGGCGATCTTGCGGGGCCAATCGCGCCAGAACGCGCTCCCAACCGGCCTCGCCGAATCGCTCTTTGATGAACGCGCGTACCGGGACGAACACGCGCCCGCGCACCCGGGGCATCTCCCGATACTAACCCAGCCGTCGACCTACACCCAGCCCTCTTCCAGCGGCAGCGGGGCCCCGCAGGCGCGGCACCGCTCGGCATCGGGCGCGAAAGCCGGGACCCCACACTCGCCGCAGCGGCGCTCGGGTGGCTCGGATGGCTCCGGTGACGACGCGGACCGCCGGGCGGCCGGCCCGCCCGGGCTCTCGTGCGCGGGCGGATCGCACACTGACATGCCGCAGGCCGCGCAGAAGCGACCGTCGCGCACCGGATCGTGCTCGTGGCCGCAGGACAGGCACAGCATCTTGCCCTGCTACTCTACCACGTACAGGCGCGCGCGACCGTCGTGCGCTGCCGCCAGCGGCTTCAGGCCGGCGATGCGCTCGCCCCCGGCCAGGCGCTCGACCAGCGCGCTCCGCTCGACCTGGGCGGCTTCGCGCGGGTCGCCGAGCGCGGACAGGTAGCGCGCGGTCACGCCGGGCGGAATCGCGGTCGCGATCACATAGCGCACCTGCCGGGCCTGCATCCAGGCCCGAGCCCGCGCCGGATCGTCGTCGAGCAGCGCGCGTGTGGCCGCCTCCGCGGCCGGCATCGTGGAAGCGGTCAGGAGCGGGCTGGCCACGACCGGCTTTGCGCCCACCCGGGTCACGATGTGTCCGTAGGGCCACTGGCACAAGACGCCGCCGGCCGGCTGATCGCGCAAGAGCAGCGCCAGCTCGCGCACCGCCAGCACGCGCGGATTGTCGGGCGGGGTCTCGAACAGGTAGCGCACCATGGGCGCGCACGCGGCCAGGGCCGCCACCGCGCCCAGCACGGCCGTCAGGCGCGTCCAACGCAGGCACCCGGCCGCGTCGATCAACATGACCGCGACCGGCAGCGCGGCCAGATGCATGAAACGCCGCTGCACCAGCGTGACTGCCAGCAGCGAAAGCGCGGTCACGCCCATGACCAGGCGCGAGTCGTCGGTGCCGCGGCGTTGCCATGCCAGCGGTACCGCAAACGGAATCAAGAATGCGAGCGCGCCCAGCGGGGCCAGCGCCGGGTAGGCGCCGAATGCGAACAGGTTGCGCGACTCGACGATGGTGCCGATCAGGCTATGCCGGGCGACGAAGCCGAACGTGCCGCTGCCGATTGCGACTCCCAGGCCGATGAGCACGATGCCCGCGCCGCCCAGGGCCAGCCGGGCCGCCCGGCCGCGTGAAAGCGCGCACACGAGCGCGCCCGCGACCATCAGCAGCGGCTGCACGGCGCACAGGACGTCGACCGAGAGGCGGCGCACGGTGCCCATCGGCCATACCACTGCGGCCGTGGCCAGCGCCGCCACCGCGAGCGCGATTGCGGGCGTGCGGGCGTCAAAGCGGGCCAGCCAAAGCGCGGCCGCGCCAAACAGCGCGCCGCCCAGGAGCGCGCTGGGTGACATCACGAACAGCAGCGCCAGCGTGATCCCGGCCGGAATGGGCCGGCGGCGCAAAAGGAGAGCCAGCGCAGCCCACAAAAGCAGCGGCTCCACGACATGATGATCGATCCGGCCCACCCGGGTCAGCTCGATGTGCGCGGGCGCGAGCGCAGTCGCCGCCGCCGCCGCCAGCGCGCCGCCACGCGAGAGCACGCTGCGCGCGAACGCATAGGCGACCGGAATGGTCAGCGCTCCGCCGATTGCGATGGCGACCCCGGCCACCCGGGCCAGGCGGGGCGCACCGCACAGCCAGCCCAGCCCCGCCAACATGAGGTCGAAGCCGGGCGGCCACTGCACCTCCGCCCCGTCGGGCCACGCGATCATCGGATCGACCCCGATGAGCGCCCGCGGACCGTGCGCGAGCACGTCGAGCGCCCGCCGCAGGTGCAGATCGGCGTCGACGTCGACCAGCCCGCCGCTCGGCGGCGCGATCAGGAGTCGCACCGCCGCCGCCAGGATCACCAAACCGAGGAGGGCGATCGCCCGCGCCCTATCCCAGCGCGAAGTCGACCTCCTCGAGCGCGGCCAGCCGCTCGCTCACGTAGTCGCGGTCGACCACGACCGTCTGACCGTGCCGCTCGGGCGCGTCGAACATGAGATCGTGGCACACCTCCTCGATGATCGCGCGCAGCCCGCGTGCGCCGGTCTTGCGGCGCAAAGAGTAGCGCACCACCTCACGCAGCGCTTCTTCGGAAAAGCGCAGCTTGATGTCGTCCATCGCGAGCAGCTCCTGGTATTCGCGAACGATCGAATCGGGGGGCGCGGTCAGGATCTTGAGCAGCTCGTCCTCGGCCAGCGCCTCCAGCTCCACCACCACCGGCAGACGGCCCAGGAACTCGGCCAGCATGCCGTACTCGAGCAGGTCCTTGTGCGTGATGCGGCGTCGGCGTGGCGAGCCGCCCACTTCCTGCCCGAACCCGACCGCCTTTTCGTTGCGATACAGGTGAATGTCCGAAAATGTGCCCGCGCAGATGAACAGGATGTCCTGGGTGTCCACCTGGACGAAGTCATGCTTGTTCCAGTGCTGGGTGACGTTGAGCGGCACGAAGATCTCGCGGCCCTCGAGCAGCTTGAGCAACGCCTGCTGCACGCCCTCGCCCCCGATGTCGCGCGAGCCGGCGCCGGTGCGTGCGCCATGCGAGCGCCGCGCGATCTTGTCGATCTCGTCGATGAAGATGATGCCGCGCTGGGTGTCCTCGATGGCGTGGTTGGCCTTGAACAGAAGCTCGGCCACCATCACCTCGACGTCCTTGCCGTAGTAGCCGGCCTCCGTGTACTCGGTCGCGTCGGCGACCGTGAACGGGACCTTGAGGCAGTCGGCCAGGTTGCGCGCAATGTGAGTCTTGCCGCAGCCGGTGGGGCCGATCATCAGGATGTTCGACTTCTTGATCAGCTTCTTGCCGCGCACCGATTTGGCGGCGCAGCGCTTGAGATGGTTGTAGGCCGCGATCGCGACCACGCGCTTGGCGCGCCGCTGCCCGATCACGAACCGGTCGAGGAACTCGTAGATCTCGCGCGGCGTCAGGACCGGGACGTCGGGACGATCGTAGGCGCGCTGGCTCGACTTCATTTTCGGGCTATTGTAGCGCGCGCGATGGCAGCTCGCTACTTAGCGACTGCCCAGAATGTTGCGCGCGATGACGATGCGCTGGATCTGGCTGGTGCCCTCGTAGATCTGGAGCAACTTGGCGTCGCGCATCAGCTTCTCGACCGGATACTCGGTCGTGTAGCCGTAGCCGCCAAAGATCTGCACGGCGTCGGTGGTCACGCGCATGGCCGCGTCGGCGCCGTACGCCTTGGCATACGACGAAACGATCGAGTCGGGCTTGCCGCTGACGATCATCCAGGCTGCCTTCTGGTACAAAAGCCGCGTGGCCTCGTACGCGATCGCCATCTCGGCCAGCATGAACTGGATGGCCTGGTGCTGCGCGATCGGCACCCCGAACGTCTTGCGCTCGAGCGCGTAAGCGCGGCACTCGTCGAGCGCGCGCCGGATGATGCCGGCTGCGCAGGCGCCGATCCAGGGCCGCGTGCGGTCGAAGGTCTTCATCGCGATCTTGAAGCCCTGCCCCTCCTCGCCCACCAGGTCTTGCGCGGTCAGCTTGACGTCCTCGAAGATCACGTCCGAGGTCTCGGACGCGCGCTGGCCCATCTTCTTCTCCTTGCGACCCACCATGATGCCGGGCCGATCGCGCTCGAGCACGAAGCAGCTGATCCCTTTGTGGCGCAGCGCCGGGTCGCTGGTCGCGAACACAATGTACCAGCTCGCATGGGCGCCGTTTGTGATCCAGCGCTTCTGGCCGTTCAAGACCCACTCGCTGCCGTGCCTCGTGATGCGCGCGCGCATGCCGGCCACGTCGCTGCCCGCGTCGGGCTCCGAGCAGCAGTACGCGCTCAGGATGGGCTCGCGCATGGCCCAGCTCAGGAACTTCTTGCGCTGCTCCTCGGTACCGGCCAGGACCAGCGGGATGGCGGCCAGGTTATTGCCGACCAGAGCAGTCTGGATGCCCGCGCATCCGTAACCCAGCTCCTCGACCACCAGGCAGTGATCGAGCACCGATAGCCCGAGGCCGCCGTAGGCTTCCGGGATCTCGAGGTTCATCAGCCCCACTTCGAATGCCTTCTTGAGAATGGCGTCCGGGAACTTCTCTTCCTCGTCCAGCTTGCCCGCGACCGGGATGATCTCTTCGCGCGTGAACTTGCGCGCGGTCTCGACCAGGGCGCGCTGGTCATCGGTCAATTCGAATCCGAGCATGGGCGTCTCTCTATTCGCGGACCGGCGTGGCCTTGAGCGCGGCGCGGCCGTCCTTGACGTAAACCTGGAAGCGGACCGACTTGCACCCGAACTTGCGGATGAGCTGCTCCCGGTTGTCCTTGAGCTTGGCCACGAACTTCTCGTAGGTGACGTTTTCGGTGGGCTCGCCGCACTTGCGCTTGAGGTCGACGAAGTCCTGGTAGATCTTCCGGTAGTAGCTCTCGAGCTCGCGCGCGCTGCCGCCGCCCTCGCGCACGGTCTGCGAGACCAGGTCGTTCGACGGCGGCTGCACCAGGGTCTTGTCTGCAAAGTCCTCGGGCCGCGTGGTGCTGGGCAGCGTGGTCGCCGCCAGGTCGAGCTCGCGCGCACCCCCGCCCAGGCCGGCCGGGCTGACGCCGGAGCCCGGAGCGGCCGCCGACGGTTGCAACGGTTGCGCCCCCAGGAAATCCGCCACCCCCAGACCGAGCGCGGTAGGCTGGCGCGGCGCCGACCGCGACTCGGGTCGTCCCTCGGGAAGTGGCGGCGGGGCGCCCCCGGCGGCTGCGGGCGGGGGCGGCGCCAGACCGCGCCCGGGCACGGGCGGCAGCTCGGGCAGACCGAGCGGCGGCGTGCCGGGGCCGACGGCGGGCCGCTGCTCGCGATCGCGCCGTGGGGGCGGCAGCGGCAGGGCCATGGGCGGCTCGAGCGGGATTGCATCGAGCTGCGGCAGCGTGCTCGGCAGCTCGGCCAGCGCGGCCGGCCGGCGATCGCGCGAGGGCGGATTGATGTCGGTCTTGTCGAGATCGGGGTCGGGGCCGCCGTCGAGCCGGAATTGAGGCAGACCGCCGGCCGGGGTGGCGCGCCGCGACGAAGCGGCCGCCCCCCGGGGCGCGGCCAGCGGCGCCGCCTCGCCGGCTGCCATCGGCAGATCGAAACCGGCCGGGATGGGCGTCTCGGCCTGGACACGCGGGCGCGAGGGCTCGCGATCGGGGCGGTCGATGCGCTCGCCGCGCTCGGCGCGCTCGCCGCGCTCGATACGCTCGATGCGTTCGCTGCGCTCTCCGCGCTCGCGGGCCGGCGTCTGGGCGGCCCGCGTCGGTGCCGGCTCGCCCACCGCAATCGGTCCCGAAGCGGCGCGGCCCCACCGATCGAGCGCCGCGTTGATCGAGCGGGCCAGGGCAGCGAAGCGGCCGCGCAGCAATCGATCATCGATCCGGCTCATCTCGCCCGCCGCCAGGCGCGCCGTCTCGTCGCGCAACCGGCCCAGCGGCCCCTCCGACTCGTACCACAAGAGCACCATTGCGCTCACGAGCGCCAGGATGGCCACCACCGCCACCAGCGCCCATGGAAATGCGCTCTTGAGATCCTCGCCCGTGGTCGCGCTCAAGAAGCCGCCCAGCCCGGTGCCCTCGGTGCGCGGCAAAAGCAGAACGTAATAGGCGTCCTGCTGAGCGGCTTCGCCGGCGATGGGCGTGGCCATGGCCCAGAAGCGCTGATGGCCCGACTCGAGCGCCAGCGCTCCGGTGCGGCCGTTTTTTTGCGCCTCCTCGGCGTGTCGAGCCAGAAGATCAGGGAGCGCGCTCAGGGCGGGCGTGGAGGCGCTGGCGGCGATGAGCCTTCCGCGCAAAAAGAAGGCCACGTCCGCGTCCAGGCTCTCGTGCATGCGTTTGGCCAGCTCGCCGCCGGCCTCCATTCCGATCACGAGCGCGCCCACATAGCGGTCGCGGGCGCGCGAGACCACCGGCGAGGCCGCCACCCGATACAGCTTGCTGCCTATCGCGAACGCATCCTCGCCCCGGTAGCCGCGCAGGGCGTCGGCGACCACGGGAAAGCCGGCCATCGAGTCGCCGTATGCGTGGGCGTCGCCCTCGCCCGACTCGGTCACCCGAGCCAGCACGCGGCCATGCGTGTCGAGCACAACCAGAAACGCGAGCTTGAGCCTCTCGTTGAACACGCGCAGCCGTTCGAGCGCGGTCTGATGGAGCGCGCGGTCGCTGGCCCCGCGTGCGGTTTCCTCGAGGGCCCCGGCCAGAAACGCGTCGGCGGCCAGGTGGGACGCGTAGTCCATCTTGGCGCGCGCGTCGACCTTGAGCAGGAGCTGGGCGGCATGCTGGACGTGCCCCAGGCGCAGCGATTCCTCCCGCTCGAGCTCGCGCACGGCCGGCCGGGGCACCAGAAGCGCGAGCGCGAGCGCGCCCGCGAGCGCGAAGCTGAGGACGAACAGCCAGACCTTGGTCAAGTACACGGCTACTCCGTCCGCCGTGACGGCGCGGGTACTTTGACCGGGACCTCGAGCGAGACCCGGCCCACGTCGACCGACTGCTCGTACACCAAATTGCCGCGCAAAAACACGCGCAACTTGTAGTGGCCCTCGCTGACGCCCTCGATCTTGAAGTGGCCGTTATCCTCGGGTCGCGCGTAAAGCGGCGACTGCATGACCAGAATGGCCCCTTCCATGTGCGGGAACTCGTCGACTCGCAGCAGTACCACGCTGGGCGTCAGAAACTTGATCTTGCGCGATTTTCCGGGCGGGGTTTCCTCTTTGGCAAAGAAGCTCGCGTTGTCGGGCGAATAGAGCGTATAGGTCAGTCGGTCCGTGTTCTTGAACTCGACCGTGGTGCCGACCAGAACCGGCAGCACCCGCGGTGACAGATCGGCGCCCACGATCTCCATGACCACGTTGCCGGCCCACGACGAGGTGGTGGTGGGGCCGCCCTCGAGCACGACCACGACCTCGCTCATCGGAGAGACCGGGGGCGGCGCGATCGGGAGGATACCGTTCTCGATGCGCGGCCAGAAGCTGGCGCTGCGCTCGGGCGGGGCGCGCAGAGCGGACGGCAGAACGACGGTGCCCCGAACTGAAACGGCGGCGCGCGCGGGGACGGTGGTGGCGGCGCAAAGAACCAGCACGCCTAAAAGCGTGACGATGCGCATGGAAGGCGGGGCCAATTATACCGACTTCCGCAGGGAAATCAAAGCGATTGCAAGGATCACGATCCACACGGAAAGGTGCACGAGCGCCCCTGCGCCGGGCACGTGCAAAAGCGGTGCAAGCGCGACCAGGGCCAGCAGCGGCAGCGCCGGCCGGAACGCGAGCAGCGGAACCACCCACAGCACGTACCAGGGCAGGAGCGCGGGCGTGAGCAGCAAGAATGCGCCCAGGACCAGAAGGCCCGCGTCGGTCGGGGCGAGATGGCGCCGGATGGCGAGCCCGAGCAGGGAGAGCACGACCAGGGCGACCAGGGCGCGCGCGAGCACGTTCGCCAGCTCGTCGGGAAACACGTCGGCGCGCCCGGGATCGCCGGTGATGAGCGGACCCAGCCGGGGCGCGTGCAGGATGCGCGCGCTCGGATCGCGCCCGATTGTGACCGCACGGCAGGTGGCCTGGTAGATGAGCGCGTAGGCGCCCGGGGCGGCCACCCATTTGCGACCATACACCTCCAGGCCCGCGAGCATCTTCGGCCCCACGTTAGCATACGGCAGCAGACTGACAGCGGTCGCGGCCGCGAAGCCCAGATAGACGCGAGCGCGGCCGGGGCGGGCCGCCCGGACGACAGGGGGGACGCTCGCTCGAACTGCTTGCGACCCGCCGGCCGATTGTGCGACCGCCGGCAGCAGCGCTCCCGCGAGCAGCTTGGCTGCGAACGAAGCGCCCAAGAGCAGCCCCGCGGAAAGCGGCCGGGCGGCCCCCAGCGCCAAGGCCGCCACCAGCAGCGCAATCGCGAGCCCGTCGACGTGCCCATCGAGCGCCAGCTCGGCGATGACCAGCGGGCACCAGGCCCACACCAGCGCCCGCCGCGGGTCGGCGCCCGATCGGCGCAGCCAGGCCGCCAGCACCAGCGCAATCGCAGCGTCGGCCGCCAGGACCAGCGCCTTCCACACCCACAGCGACGGCGCGACCAGAAATGCGACCTGCGCCAGCGGCGGGTAGATGGTCGGGATCGTGGGATGATTGATGTGCGGCCACAACACCGCGTCGCGCAGGTGCGAGAGCGCCGCCGCGGCGGGCGCATACCGGTACGGGTTGATGCCTGCGCGCGCGACCCGCCCGTCCCACAGGTAGCGGTACCAGTCATCGCTGCCCACCGGCGCGTGGAGCAGAAACGGCACCCGCGCGGCCAGCGCCAAAAGCGCCACCAGGGCCCGGCTCTTCGGCCGGTCGGGCTGGCGGCGCAGCGCGGCCAACGCCCCCAGCCACGGCCCCGCCGC
>DATFWX010000132.1:0-10975 GCA_035258845.1 Polyangia bacterium
CGGGGGGCCTGCGCGGCGTCACCCGCCGCAACCGGTTCGGAGTCTCGTAGTGATCTGGGCTACGCGGCGGCGCTTTTACGGCGCCAGCCTGCCGTCGGCGCCAAAGCGGACGCTCGCGCCCAGCTCGCGCGATGTGGCCAGCCAGCCGGCACCGCTTGCCTCGACGGCAAAGAAGGGCGCGCCCAGGGGCGCCTGCTCCGCCGCGCCGGCATGAGCCTGCAGAGCGAGCACGACCTGCGCGGACTCGGCGGCCGATTCGGCATTGCGCACCGGAAGCAATACGTCGCGCGCAAGGGCAGCCAGGCCGGCCCGATCGTGCGCGGACACGAACCGCGCCGCCCCCGGCCCCTTCTCCACCACCGCCAGGCCAGCACGGGCTCCGTTGGCGGCGCGCACCTCGTACAGATAATGATGCGGCGCCAGACGCGCGGTCAGCTCATCCCAGATCACATCGCCCACGCGCAGCCCGTCGGCGAGCAGCGCCTGCGCCCGCGCGCGGTGCTCAGAGCAGATCGGCTTGGGCCGCGTGTCCTCGCGCTTCAGGCTCACCACCTTGCCGTCGGGGCCGAATACCACGACATAGCGGAACCGAGGACCCGACCAGGTTGCCGTGGTGCGCCGGCCCGGGCCCTTCCTCGCCTGAAAATCGGGATCGGGCTGCGAAAAAAACGGATCGAGCGGCGCGAACACCGCGACCGTGGCCGCCACCTCGGCCAGGTTCTTGGGCCCAGCTGGCGGTAGGAAGCCGCCGAGCGTGCTGGCCGCCTCGTCGTCCTTCACGGTGGAATCGAAATCGAACACCACCTCCTGCTTGCCCACGTCGACCACGAGCACGCGCCGCACGTGGGGGCCCACGGTCGCGAGCGGATACATGCCGCCGACCGAGAAGTAGAAGGCCTCGCGGCCATGCAGGAGGGACGCAACGGCCGCGCTGGGCACCTTGGCGATGCGACCGCCCGCCAGGTCGGGATACTTCTTCTTGACGTAGGCGGCCGCGACGTCCTGCGGGCTGCCGGTTGCCTGCGGGCTCGGCGGCGGGGCAGCCTTGGCCCCGGGAATGGCGGTCGCCTGCGGGTTGAGGGCCAGCGTGGGCGGCTGCTCCTGCGCAGCCGGCATGACGGCCGGTGCGGCTGCGGGCGCGGGGGCGGGCGCCGGCGCCGATGCAGGTGCAGATGCAGCTGGGGTCGTCTGCGCAGCCGGTTGGGCAGACGACGTGGGGGCGGGGCTCGGATTGCCGCCGCCGCTCGAGCAGGCAGCAATGGTCAGGACCAGGCACGGGGTGAGCTTGCGCATGCGCGCATCCTACTGCGCGTGCGGCCGAGTTGCCAGGGTCAGCGCGGTGCTTGCGGCACCACCTTGGTCGGGTCGTGCTCGCTGTCGAACGGGTTCTCGTCGTCCTCGCCCAGCTTCGTGTGCTTGGCTGGTTTGGCCGCGGGCGTGGCGGCCGGCGGCGGGCTGGTCGTGGCTGCGGGTGGCGGCGCCTCGGGGGGACGGGCCGCGGCCGGCGCACGCCGCTTGCGCGCGGGCGCGGCCACGGGTGGCGGCGGCGGCTCGGCCACGCCCTGCACGAGCGGGCGATCGGGATTGCCACGCCGGGCCAGCGGCCGGTTTTTGGCGTCGCGCGCCTCGACGTAATACTGGATCGCGGGCGCGCGGACGCTCTGCGCCGGAATCGACGCCTTGTAGCTGCCCGCGGCCTTGTCGGCGGCCATCGGAAGCTCTGCAAATTTGCCACCGCCCGGCGCGCGGTACAGCAGCACCACGCGAGACGGTGAGCCGACGTCGCTGCCAATGCGGACCTGGATCGCGAGCGGCTTGCCGACCTCGGCGGCGCTCAGGGCGCGCGCGCGCACGCCCACCACCGGCGCGTTGTCGTCCTCGGGCGGTGCGGGCGCCGCCGCGGGCGCTGCCGGTGGATCGGGCGGAGCGGCGGCCGCAGCTGCCGCGACCGGGGCCGGCGCTGACTTGGTCTTGCCGGGTGCAGCGGCGGCCGAAGCCGGGCGTGCGGGCGCCGCCGGCGCCTTGGCCCGGGGCTCCATCGGCATGGTTTCGTCGGCTTCCGGCGGCTGGTGCGGGGGCGGCGGTGGGCCCGCGATCCGGGGAGCGGCCCCGCGCGCCTCTCCAAACGCCGACATCACGGGCGCGCTGGCCCAGCGCCGTTCGACCTGCGAGCTGGGATTGAGCCGCACTGCGGCCCGAAAGTGCGCAACCGCGTCGGACCGGTGCCCGGCTCCCACCAGCGCCACGCCCAACGCAACCTCCACGCGCGTCGCCATGGGGTCGCTCGCGAGCTGAGCCTGCCGGATGATCCCGAGCGCACGCGCCAGCCCTGCGATGGCCTCGTCGTAGTCACCGAGATCGATATTCTCGCCCGCCTGCGCCAGCAGCTGGGCCACCTGCGCGCGGGCTCCTCCGGGCCCGCTCTGTGCGCGCGCCGGGCCCCCGCCGGTCGCCCACAGAATTGCCAATCCCACCAACAAACGTCTGATTTTCATTGTCGCTACGCGCCCTCTTTCCCCAAGAGTGCCGTATTTCTATAGCACGCCTCGGGTGGCTTCTCCAGCCGGGCTGGGCTACCTTCCGCAGCATGCGGATCCTGCACACGATGCTCCGGGTCAACGATCTCGACGAGTCGCTTCAGTTCTACACCGAGGTCCTGGGCATGAAGCTTTTGCGCCGAAAGGATTACGAGTCAGGCCGCTTCACGCTCGCCTTCGTGGGCTATGGCGACGAAGCCGAAAGCGCTGTGCTCGAGCTGACCTACAACTGGGACACGCATCAGTACGATCTCGGCAACGCGTTCGGCCACGTCGCGGTCGGCACCCCGGACATCTACAAAACCTGCGATGCCATCCGCGCGCGCGGCGGCAAGGTGGTGCGCGAGCCGGGCCCGATGAAGCATGGTGGCAGCGTAATCGCGTTTGTCGAGGATCCGAACGGCTACAAGATCGAGCTGATTCAGACGCGAGCGTAGCCCGCTCGGGCTAGCGCGCGGTCCCGTGCGCGGGTCCGGCGTAGGCGTGATCAGCCGTCGGCGCGGGCGCGCTCATGGTCGTGGGCGAGACCGACATGGGCGAAGACTCGGCGCGGAAGGGCGAGAGAAGAGACGGTCCGGGGAGTGGGGACGCCCAGTTGGTCTCGCGCCAGTGCGTCAGCGCCTCCGCCCGCGGCGAAGCCGGCGGTGGGGACGCGAGATCGCTGACCGGGACCAGCCGCCAGCGCGGCGGCGGTGGCCCGCAGGTAACCTGGTGGCTCGGGAGCGAGAGCAGGAGCGCCAGCGTCGCCACCAGCTCGCCCGCGGAGCGCCGGGTCAGCGTGGTCGGGAGGCTGATGCTGGCCGGCAGCGGAAAGCCGCCCGAGGTGGACATCCCCTGATAGGAGCCATCCAGGCTGAAATCAAAGCCAATGGGGCCGAGGTGGCCGCGGATGGTTTCGGCGTCGATGTGAAAGTGCGACAGCTCGCCCGCGTACAGCCCCTGCACCTCCAGCTCGACCTCGTGCCGACGGACGTGCAGGTTGACCGGCGCGCCGTCGATCAGGCCGGTCACGCGCTGATCGGTAAAGTCGATCTCGAAGGCGGCGCAGCCGATGCTCCCGCGCAGCGTGTTGCCGTAGCGAGTGAACTGGGCATTCGGGCCGACCACGGAATCGCGGTCGATGCGCGCGGTCGCGGCGGCGCCGGGCGACCGCACCACGAACTCGTTTTCGGGCTCGGGCGGGCCCACCGTCATCTCGACCGCGGGCTGATTCCGATCGGCCGCACGCGCCCAGCCCGGCACCGATGCAACTGCGAGCGCCGCCACCATCATTGCACATCGAGCCATGTGCCCCTCCTCCTGAAATCCCCGCCTGATCGCATGCAAATGCGAGACCGCGTGACAACCCGCCGGAACCTCATGCACGCGCGCGCGCGCCCTGTGGCAACCGCTTCACGATTGTTGCAGAGGCTGCTACTGCTGCGGCTTGGCGGGCGCCGCCGGCTTGACCGGCCCGGCGTCGCCCCACGGTGACGGCAGCACCGGCGGCCGCTCGAGCCCCCGCTTGGTGCGCTGCAGCTCGATCTCGCGCATCAGCACTGCCGGCGCCACCGTCGAGACCGGAATGAATCCGCTTTCGGCGCCACAGAAGCCGTTGAAGACGTCCGGGCTGTCCGATGCGGCGATGATCTTGTTGAGCTCGCTGAGCGGCGTGCCCACGAACTCGACTCCGCGCACCAGGGTTTCCTTGCCGGTCTTGGCGTCCACTTTGTAGACCAGGCGTGCCATGCCCTTGAAGGCCTGGTAGTCGTAGTTGGTGGTGTTGGTCGAGCCGCCGGTGATGTCGCTCACCATCAGGCCAAAGGGTTTGCCCTGGCGCCGCACTTCCTCGAGCAGCATCTGCTTCAGCTTGGCGAACGGCACCACCTTGTCGGACCGGACCACTGTATTGCCCATGCGACCCATGGGCTTGCTGGTGGCCTCCGAGCGGCCGTGCCCGTTGGAGCTGAGCGCGCCCTTGATGGGCGTCCGGCTCATCAGGTAGTTGCGCAGAATCCCGTGATCGATGAGCGGCACCGGCCGCGCGGCCACGCCCTCGTCGTCGTACTGGTAGTGCCCGTTCAGGCTCTTGCCGGCTGCCCGCGCCTGTGTGGGGTCGTCGAGCACGGTGACGAATGGAGGCAGCACGGTCCGCCCGAGCTGGCCTTTGAACGTGCGCCCCTCCTTCTCGTCGTTCTGGCGCTCGCCCTCGAGCCGATGCCCGAGCGCCTCGTGGAAGAACACGCCCGCGGCCTGCGGCAACAAGATGGCCGGCCCCGTGTATGGATCGAACATGGGCGCATCGCGCAGCGCGCGCAGCTCGGCCGCCAGCTCGGTGGCCGCCTTCTCGAGCTGGGCGTCGGTCGGCATCTCCTCCGGTGTGCGGCCGTAGAAGCTCTTGGAATGCTCGAGGTACATGCCGTCGCCTGCGCGCGCGGCCGCCTCGATGTGCACCGAATACAGGACGCGCTCGCTCACGATCGAGGAGCCCTCGCTGTTGACCAGGTAGCGCGTGAGCTTGTCGGCCGACACCTTCATCGAAACGTCGAAGACCTCGGGGAAGCGCTTGAGCAGGGCCGTGGTGCGGCGGACCCGGTCGCTCCATAGCGCCGCGTCGAACTTGAGCGGGAGCGGCGGGTCCAGGTGCTTGACCGCGGGTGCGCGCGCGAAGCTGGGCACCTGCTCATCCTCGACCACGGTGGTGGCCCGCTGCCCGCGTTTCTTGTGCAGCGCAGCCAGCGCGCGCTTGTAGCGATAGTCGGTGAGCAGCCACAAGCTGCCGCGCAGGGCCGCCGGATCATTGTCGATCGGAGCCTCCGGCCCGGGCGAATATTTTTCAAAGTCGTCGATCTCGAACGGGGGCTCGGTGGAATCGTTGGCCGTGTTGTCGAAGCCGTAGTCGCCCACCCGCACTTCCACGTAGGCTTGTCGCACCCGGTTTCGGGTGCTCTGGTAGACCGCGCCGAACTTGCCGCCGACGTCATACGATTCGTAATCGCGCACCGTGTAGCCCAGGAAGTAGGGCGGCTCGTACCCGGGCAGCTTGAGCCGGGTCATCGATCGATCCAGCTCGGCGCGCATGGCGGAAAGCAGCTCGAGGCGGGGATCGGCTGGAGCCGGCGGCGCGAGCATGAAGAGCACCAGCAGGCAGCGCAGCATTTCGGTCAAGGCTAGCATGGAAGCGCGCCCGACCCATCCGCTTTCGCGAGCCCTCCGTAGACTCCGGTAGCTGTCGGGAACGGTGGGTCAGCTCGGCAGCCTTTGGCAGGCTGGGGGTCTGTGCGGCGTGGCGAAGCTTCTGCTCGCGGACCCGAGACAAGGAGGATCTCATGAGGAAACGGCAGCTTCCCGCGCTGCTGGCGGCGGCCTCGCTCGCCCTTTGGACGGGCGCGGCGCTGAGCGGATGCGGGGACGACACGGGCGGCGGCGGCACCGGTGGCACCGGTGGCACGGGCGGAACCGGCGGCACCGCAGGCGGCGGCGGGGCACCCTCGGGCGCCAATCCGGTTTCCAATGCCGCCACCTTCTCGCAGCCGCTCGACGCGGTCCCGACCGCCAACGGCCAGACCATCTACTTTACCGCCTTCGACGCCAACAACGCGGCGCAGGTGTTCCGAGTGGCGGCCGGCGGCGGCATGGTCGAGCAGGTTTCGAACGGCGCCTCGCCGCTCGAGGTGCCCTCGGGGCTGGTCCTGGCGCCCGACGACAAGACGCTCTACATCGCGGACCTCACCGCCGCCCGCGCCGCCGACTCGGGGGCCATCGGAGGCCTCTACAAGCTGGCGCTGCCAGCGGGCGGGGTGGCGACCGCGATCTCGGGCGGCGATGCTGCCATCTACCCGATTGGCATCGCGCTCTCGCACGACGGCGCGACGCTCTATTTCACGGGCGCGCTGGCCGCTGACGCGTCGCCGGCCGTGTTCAGCATGCCGGCCGGTGGCGGCACCGCGACCGCGCTTACCTCGGGCGGCCAGCTGCGCGACCCGTCCGGAATCGCGGTGGCCTCCGATGGAACGGTCTACCTGGTCGACACCATCGCGGCCGGCGAAACCTCGGCCCAGGTGTTCAAGCTGGCCGGATCAGGCGCGCCGACCACGCTGGCGACCGACCTACGGGTCGGCTTTCCGGCTGGCCTGACCCTGTCGGGAGACGAGAAGCAGCTGATCGTCTCGGGCGCCTCGCACGGCGCGGCGGCAGGCGTGCTTCTGGCCGTGCCGGTGGGTGGCGGCACCGCCAGCCCGCTCGACTTCACGCGGGCGGGCGTGACCAGCCCGGCCGGGCTCCATCGCGCCGCCATGGCAAACGTGTACGCGCTGGCCGACGACCTCGCCGCCAACCAAGGCGCGGGTCAGACCGGCGCCATCTTCAGGCTGCAGTGACAGGGAGGGACCACGAACATGCGCATTCATGAATGGACGAAGCTCGGAATCGCGGCGGCTCTGTTGACCGCGAGCATTCTACCCGACGCGCCCGCGCGTGCGTCGAGCCACCGTGAGGCGCCGCTCATCGGGTCGGATCCGTGCGCCGACAATGTCGACGTATACGCCTTTGTGTCGCCGGATACGCCGAACACGGTAACGCTGATCGCGACCTACATTCCGCTCGAGGAGCCCAACGGGGGCCCCAACTTTTACCAGTTCTGCGACGACGTCCTGTACGAGATCAAGGTCGATCGCAACGGCGACGCGGTCGAGGACGCCAGCTTCCAGTTCCGGTTCAAGACCTCGATCCTGAACCCCAACACGTTCAACTACAACTTGGGCCAGATCACGTCGCCGTCGGCGGCGCCGCTGACCTTCAAGCAGGACTTCACGATGACCCTGGTCGACTCGGGCGGGGCCCATGTGATCGGCACCGGACCGGTGGCGCCGGCCAACCTGGGCCCGCGCTCGTACGCCAACTACGACAACGTGTGGTCGCAGGCCATCACGACGCTCAATTACCAGGGCAAGAGCATCAAGGTGTTCGCGGGGCCGGTCGACGATCCGTTCTACGTGGACCTGGGCGCGGTGTTCGACCTGGTCGGCATCCGGGGCTCGACCGTGCCCGATAACGGCATCCCCGGCAGCTCGGGCGGCCTGGTGATGGGCGGCGCGGGCGGCGGCAACGTGGGCCAGCACGGCGGCGGCTTCGACGGCCTGGCCGGCTACAACACGCACGCGATCGCGATCCAGGTTCCGTTTGCGCTGGTGGCCAATCCGGCCGCCGACCTGGCCAATCTCAAGCCCTACGACGCCAAGTCGGTGATGGGCGTGTGGGCGACCGCCAGCCGGCCGCGGGTGACCGTGCGGCGCGCGGGCGCGCGGGTGGCCGACACGCATGGGCAGTGGGTGCAGGTCTCGCGGCTCGGCTTTCCGCTGGTCAACGAGCTCCTCATCCCGCTGGCCAAGAAGGACGTCTGGAACACGGGCACACCGTCGACCGATCTGGCCCCGTACGGCAACTATATCCTGGACCCCGAGCCCGCCAACGACGCCGCGGTCCTTTATCCCAGCTTCTTCGGACCGGGCGCGCCCTTTGACACCGCGGCGCTCAAGCAGAACGGAATGCGCGCGGACATGCTGGAGCTGGTCAAGTTCCTGCCCAGCGTGTTCTGCAACACCGCGCCCACGCAGGCCGAGAAGACGGCCTGCATGAACGGCTGGAACATCGCGCCGGCCGACCTTTTGCGGCTCAACCTGGCGGTGCCTCCCACGGCCCCGGCCAGCGTCAACCGGATGGGCGCGCTGGCGGGTGACTTCGGTGGGTTCCCCAACGGTCGGCGGCTGGTTGACGACATCGTCGACGCGGCCGAGCAGGTGGTGATTGCGGGCGCGCTGGTCCACTTCGCCGCCGGCCAGCAATGGGCGCCGCTGGGCGACGGCGTGGATCAGAACGACAAGTCGTTCCGCACCGCGTTCCCATACCTGGCCACGCCACATCAGGGCTACATCCGGCAGCACACGCGTTACGAGCCGGTGCACTAGATGAGGATTGTGGGTGTGGCCCTGGGGATCACGTTGCTTTCGGGGGCGGCCTGCCAACGCGGCGGGCCGCCCTCGGCGGCTTCGCTCCCGCCCACGCTGGCGTTGGCGCCGATTGCGAATCGTGCGGTCGCGGTGGCACAGGCGGCGGTGCGGGCCGCGCCCGGGCGGGCCGAGTCGTGGGTAACGCTGGCCCAGGCGTTCGTGCAGGCGGCCCGAGCCCAGCAGGATCCCTCCTTGTACGCGCAGGCCCGGGATGCGGTGGAGCGCTCGCTCGCACTGGCCCCCACGCTGCGTTCGGCCCGCACCATGGAAGCGGTGGTGCTCCTGCAAGAGCATCGCTTTCGCGAGGTGGCCCTGCGCGCGCACGGGCTGCTCCTGGACCAGCCGCATGATGCCAGCGCACAGGCGCTGCTGGCCGACGCCCAGACCGAGCTGGGCCAGTACGACCAGGCCGCCGACACGGTGCAGCGCATGATCGATCAAAAACCCAACGCGGCCTCCTACGTGCGTGCGGGCTGGCTGCGCTGGCTCGACGGCGATGTCGAGGGTGCGCTCGAGATCACGCGGCTGGCGGCGAGCGCCTCCTCGCCGCTCGACGGCCAGACGCGCGCGTTCTGCCAGACCCAGCTGGGCTCGATTGAGTGGGCGCGGGGCGCGCTCGGCCCGGCCGACCTCGCCTTCACGGACGCGCTGACGGCGTTTCCGGGTTATGCGCCCGCGCTGATTGGCCGTGCGCGGGTGGCGCTGGCGCTGGGCCGACCAGCCGACGCGGCCGCGCTGCTCGAGCCGGCCGCGCACGCGGGCGCGCTGCCCGAGCTGTTATGGGTGTACGCGGACGCGCTGGCGGCGGCGGGCCGACCCGAGGCCAGCGCGGCTGCCGAGAAGATCCTGGAGCAGACCGGTGCGCGTCTGGATCCACGGACCTACGCGCTGTGGGCGGCCTCGCGCGGCCGCCCACCCGCGCACGCGTTGGCGCTCGCTCTGGCCGAGACCGAGGTGCGCGACGACCTCTACACCGAGGACGCGCTGGCCTGGTCGTACTACCAGAGCGGCCAGCTTGCCGCCGCGCGCCGGGCCGCCGATCAGGCGCTGGCCCGGGGCACCCGCGATCCGCGGCTTTACTACCACGCCGGCATGATCGCGGCCGCCTCCGGCCAGCCTGTGCGCGCGCGCCACCTGCTCGCGACCGCGCTGGCGCTCAATCCCGGTTTCGATCCCGGCGCCGCCGCCGTCGCCCGTCAGACCCTGCACCGCCTGACATCCTGACCAAGCCTCACTGCATGCGCTTTTTCTGCTCCAGGAACAGGCGCAGCTTCTGCTTGACCTCGACCGGCATCTTGGTTGCGGTGGCTTCACGCATGATGCGGGGCGTTTCTCGGTACGAGCGCATGAAGTCGAGGCAGGGCGGGCATTTCGCAAAATGCTCATCGAGGGTGACCTTGTCCTGGGGCGACAGCCGTCCCTCGACGTAGTCCATCAAAAGCTCCACGCACTGGCGGCAATAATGCTCCGTCACGACTCGCCTCCCACCAAGTTTCCCAGATACCCGCGCAGCATCAAGCGCGCCCGGTGCAGGCGCGTGCGCACGACTCCAGGGTCCAGGCCCAGGATCTCGGCCGTTTCCTCAGTCGACAGGTCCTCGATGTCGCGCAGGACGAACACAGCACGGTACAGGTCCGACAGCCGGTCGACCGCTTCCAGCGCCTTCTGGGCCAGCTGTTTGCGCTCGAGCAGCTCGTCGGCGCGGGCGGCGCGGCCGAAGTCGGCACTCGACGCAAAGGTGCCGGTCTCGTCGAACTTGGGCAGATAGTCGTCGAGCGGCTCGGCCTGGTGGCGCCGCTTGGAGCGCCCGTGCATGAGCGCAGTGTTGGTGGCGACCCGGTACAGCCAGGTCGAGAACCGGGCCTCCTCGCGGAACTGATCGAGCTTGCGATACACCTGCAGGAAGGTGTCCTGCAGGATCTCCTCGGCGTCGCTCGAGTTGCCCGACAGACGCAGCGCGAGGCCGTACACCTTGTCCTGGTAGCGCTCGACCAGCGCGTCGAATGCGTCCTCGTCGCCCGCGCGTACGCGGGCGATCAGAGCGAGGTCCGACTTTCCGTTTACGGGGGGTTCTGCGGTCGTCGTCATGGCGGTGAAAACAGCTCCAAGAGGCGCGCGCGCGATTGCCGGAGCGGCGGCCGCTCGTCGGGCGCCTGCTGCAGAAAGTGCTCGATGTCGTCGATGCGCGCGATGGCTTCGTCGGTGGCGGGGTCGCTGCCGGCTCGATAGGCACCGACCGCGATCAGGTCGCGCTGGCGCTCGTACAAGGCCAGCATCCGGCGCAGAGCGGCGGCTGCGGCCACGTGCTCGCGGTCGGCCACCTGCGGCATCAGGCGCGACAGCGAGGCCAGAACGTCGATGGCCGGCCAGTGGCCACGCGCGGCCAGCTCGCGCGCCAGCACGATGTGGCCGTCCAGGACTGCACGCGCCTCGTCGGCGATCGGCTCGTCC
>DATFWX010000133.1:0-12086 GCA_035258845.1 Polyangia bacterium
GCCCTCGGTGACCGTGCGCTCGTCCGCATAGTCGCGCGTCTGGTCCCGCCGATACACGTACGGGTACGCGCTCTCCGGCCACACGATGAGCTGGGCGCCGCTGCGCTCGAGCTGGGCCGACATCTCGCGCTCGACCCGCAGCTCGGTCGGCGACAGCACGCGGCGCGCGCCCTCGAGAATGCCGAAATTGGCCTGCACGAGCCCCACCTTGAGCTTGGGCGCGGCCTGGCGGGCCGCCTGCACCTGATGCATCCGCACCAGGCCAAACAGAAGCGCCGCCACCACCACTGCACCTGCGAAGACGAGCCTGCGCCAGGGGCGCGGCCGCTCGGCCATCACCTCGTAGACCGCGCCATTGACCAGCAGCAAGAGAAAGCTGACCGTGGTGGGCCCGCCCAGCTCGGCCACCTGGATGATGGGCACCACCCAGGCCTGCGTGATCGCGTAGTACCAGGGGAACATCATCCAATAGAGGAACTCGATCGCGACCATGGTCACCGGCGCCGCCAGCGTCATGGGCACAGAGGGGCTGAGCCGCCGGACCACATAGGCCCAGATCCCGTGCATGAGTCCCTGGTAGCCCACCAAAAGGACGAACAGCGGAATCACGCCCGCGAGCGGCATGTGGCCAAAACGCTGGAGCAGCCCGCCAATCCAATAAAACCCGCCCGCGTTGGCCACGAAGCCGGTCGCCCAACCCAAAAAGAAGGCCCGCCGGGGCGAGACCAGCCGGACGACCAGAAGCAGCGGCACCAGCGCGACCCACGCCAGCGGCCACAGGTCGAAGGTGGCGCAGGCGAGGAACATGAGAACCCCGCTTCCACAGGCCACGCCAATCTGAACCGGAGTCGATCGCAAGGTCACGGACCTCAGTCTTTTAACATAGTTGGCGGCTGACTCAAGCCGCTCGCGCATCCGGTCGATGGAGGTGTGCGGAGGATAGATGCGGAAACAGAGCGGGTTCACGCTAATCGAGCTGATGGTGGTGGTAGCCATTCTCGGAGTCCTGGCCGCTGCCGCCATCCCATCGTTCGTGAAATACATCCGGCGGTCCAAAACCAGCGAGGCCGTGATGAACATCCGCAAGCTGTACGATGGCTCGGTCGCGTACTACGTGCGCGATCCGGGTGTGCGCAACGGCAGCATCATTCCGCACCAGTTCCCGGCCTCGGCCGCGACAACGCCGCTGGCTGGCACCTGCTGCGCGTCACCGGGCCGCAAGTGCGCGCCCAACCCGGCGCTGTGGCAGGACCCGACCTGGGCGGCGCTCGGGTTCGCGGTCGACGACCCGTTTTACTACAGCTACCAATACGTAGCGTCGGGCAACGACGCCACCTCGCAGTTTACCGCGCGCGTCATGGGGGATCTCGACTGCGACAACCGCTTCTCGACCTACGAGCGAACCGGGCGCATCGACTCGCAGCGCAATGTGACCGGCGGCGCCGGCCTCTACGTGGTCAACGACATCGAGTAGCCCGACCAGCGAGCCGCCATGTAGAATCGGCCATGGCGCTCGACAGGGACCGGTTCGCCGCCAAATTCGTGCGCGCGTTGCGCGCAAGCGGCGTCAAGGGGGATATCCAGTATCACGCTAGCGATTTCAAGCTCAGCCTGGCGGAGTCGCACGAGTTCTTCCTCGGCAACGCCTATGCCGACTACTGCAAGCTGCCCTGGTGGCGGCGCGGCCGCGTGCTGCGTCAGTATGCGAGCTCGCAGGTCGACATTGACCGGGGCATCCCGTCGAGCTACGAGGAGGCACGCAAGAACATCCTGCCGCGGGTGCGCGACCGCAACTACTACGGCCTGGTCGAGCTGGGCTTCCGCAAGGCAGGCCGATTCCAGGGCGAGTCGCCGTTCGTCTACCAGCCGCTGGCCGAGCACCTGGCGGTCGAGCTGGTGTACGACATGCCGTCGTCGGTGGCGTCGATTTCGCCGAGCACGCTTGCGGGATGGGGCCAGAGCTTCGACGAGGTCATGAAGGCGGCGCGGTTCAATCTGCGCATGCGCAGCGCGGGCGGCTTTGCGTGCCCCCGGCCCGGGCTGTTCGTTTCGCCCTGGCGCGACAACTACGACTGCGGCCGACTGATCCTGACCGAGGTCATCTCGCGTCTGGAGGTCAAGGGTGACCAGGTGGCGATGGTGCCGCACCGCGACGCGCTGCTGGTCACCGGCTCCGATGACGCCGAGGGCCTGAGCGCGATGGCCGCGCTGGCGGAGCCGCTGGTTTCGGATCACCGACGGGTGTCGGCGCGCCTCGTGCGGCTGGCCGCGGGCGGGTGGGTGCCGTTTGCGCTCGCGCCCGCGCACCCGGCCTACCCTGCGGTTCACCGCATGCAGACCATCTGCACGGCGCAGGATTACGAGCAGCAGAAGGAGGCGCTGGAGGCGATCCACGCCCAGAGCGGCGAGGACGTGTTCGTGGCCAGCTGCACGGTCATGCAGAACCAGGAGACCGGGCGCCTATGGAGCTACTCGCTGTGGGCCGAGGGCTTGCGGGCGCTGTTGCCGCACACCGAGGTGATCGCCTTCGTGAGCGAGCGCTTCGGCGGCGCGAGCGCAGTCACGCACATGATTCCCTGGCAGCACGTAGCCGATACGGTCGGGAACCTGCTGGCCCCGACCGGGCTGCATCCCGAGCGCTACCGGGTCGAGGGCTTCCCGACCGACGCGCAGCTGGCCGAGATGGCCCCGCATCGCTTCGAACCGTAGAATCCGGAAGTTCACAAATTCCTGGCGTCCCTATTCTGGTAGCTTGAGCCGGAGCACGCCCGGCAGCAGCCGGAAGCGGGCCGGCAGCCGCCCGGGCTGCTCGCCGTCGACGTCGAGCAGCACGCGCTCGGAGGCCTGGCCGGGCTCGGCCTCCACCAGCTGCGCGCGCGCCAGCGTGACCTTGGGCAGGCCGAGGTGGGTGCCCCGATAGACCTTCATGCCGCCGGTCAAGAGCTCCAGGCGCGAAAAGTCCCCCAGCTCCACCACGTCGAAGCGGCCGTCGTCGAGCTTGGCTTCGGGCGCGATCATCATGCCGCCGCCGAAGAAGCGGCCGTTGGCGACCGCCACGTTGTGGATCACACGCTCGACCCTCGGGCCGTCGTCCAGCCGCATGCGCACCCGTTGATTCTGAAAGCGCGCCTGCGCCTGCAGGGTGGCCAGCATGAACGACAGCCGCCCGCCCAGAAGCTTCGAGCCCTGGTTGACCAGCTCATCGACCACGCCGCCGATGCCGAAGCTGGCGATGTTGATGAAGTGGCGCACGGCCGGCTGGCCGTCGTGATCCGTGAACTCGAGCCGCCCCAGATCGATGCGTGCGCTCTTGTGCCCGCGCAGGGCCGCTGCCGCCTCGGGCAGGGTCTTGGGCATGCCGATGGTTCTCCGAAAATCGCCGCCGGTGCCGGCGGGCAGGACGCCCAGCAGGGCCCCTTCGCGCAGCGGCTTGCCGTCGCGATCCACGAACCCATCGGCAACCTCGCTGATGGTGCCGTCGCCGCCCATCGCGACCACGAGCTCGAATCCCTCCTCGAGCGCGGCCCGCGCCTGGGCGGCGCCGTCGCCGGGCCCGCGCGTGAAGCGGGCCTCGAACGGCCCGTAGTGTTGCCGGATCACGTCGGCCAGCGCGCCCCAGCGCCGCTCGGTCTGCCCACCCTGCGAGCGCGGATTCACCACCACGCATGTGCGCATCACAGGGCCTCCGCGAGCAGGGTCAAAAGATCCACGATGGCGAGCCCGTCGGCCGCGGCCAGAAGCTGCTTCTTGCAGGTCGGGCACGCGGTGACGATGCGCGAAACGCCGGTCTCGCGCGCCTCGCGCAGCCGGCGCCGCGCCATGTCCTGCGCCACCGCGGGCATGGTCGTGGGCACAAGGCCGCCGCCGCCCGAGCACTCGGCCTCCGCGCGCGCACGCGAGAACTCGCGCACGTCCGCCACCCGCGCCAGCATCCGACGCGGGCCGTCGTAGCAGCCCAGGTGCCGGCCCAGGTAGCACGGATCGTGGTACAGGGCGGGCGCGCGTGCCGCCTCGGCGGTTCGCTCGGGCAGCTGGGCGGTGAAGCTTTCGAGGAACTCGGTCACATGCATGACCTGGGGCCGCACGTCGATGCCCTCGCGCGGATAGATGGTGCGCAGAAGGTACACGCAGGCCGGACAGGTCGAGATCACCTTGGCGTGCTTGCGCAGGGACTCGGCGAACCGGCGCGCGTGGTAGCGAAAAGCGTGGAGGAGGCCGGCCGCCCACAACGGGTAGCCGCCACACGGTTCCTCGCCGTCGACCACGCGCACATAGTCCGCGATGCGCTCGAACAGCGCGAGCGCGGCCTCGAGGTCACCGGGCGCGGCCGCATCGATGGTGTCGCAGCCGGGATGCAGCGCGACCCGGGCCTCGTCGGCGCGCCTTTGTGCGGGCACCCGTTCACGCAGGCGTGACGTCAGCCGATCGGCACGCGCGCGGAAACGCGCATCGAGGCGCTCCAGGGTGGGATGGCCGGCCCTCCGCTCCTCGGCCGCGCCGCGCGCCAGCATGAGGATGCGGCTCGGCTCATTTTCCCAGGCGCACGCCTTGGTGCAGGCCCCGCAGCCGGTGCAGCCGTACAAGACCTCCGTGTAGTCGAGCTGCCAGGGCAGGTGGCCCTTTCGGAGCAGGTTGGCCGACTCCATCTTCTGTTGCGGGATCAGGGCCTCGCGCGGCAGCGCGTTCGAGACCGGGCAGGCCTGCCGGCACAGCTTGGGGCAATAGGTGCAGTAGTCGAGCCACTTCGCCTCGGCGTCCAAGAGCGCACTCACGCCAGTCGTCCTTCGAACAGGATGCCTTGCGGATCCAGCTCTTGCTTGAGCGTGCGCAGCGCGGCCTGAAGCGGCGCGTCCACGCCCAGCTCGTCGGCCGGGCGCCCGCCCGCTGCCACCGCCGACTCGCGCGCCACCGCGTCGCTGGCCTCGGCGCGCGCAAATGCGAAGTACGCGCAGCCCCCGCCCTCGTGGAAATGGGCCAGGTAGGCCCGGCAGGGCACGCCGGCCGCCAGAAGCGAGGCGCGCACGCCCCGATAGACCGCCGCCAGCTGGCCGAGCGGGGCCGCCACCTGAAAGCGCGCTTCGGCATGCGGCTGCTCGCCCGGTGACGCGGGCGCGCCCCGGCTCGACCACCACTTCTCGGCCGGTGCCGCGCCCAGCGCCGTGCCGCCGCGCTCGTGCGCAGCGGCCTCGAGCACGCGCGCCTCGGCATCGACGATTGCGCTGGCGCCGGTCAGGGAGGCCAGAAGCAGCGCTCCGGCTGCATCGACGCCGGTGCCGAGCCCGCTCGCATGCGCATCGGCGCCGTCGTAGATGCGGACCGCGGCCGGGCGGGCTCCGCGCCGCATGGCCTGCCGGGCTGCGTCGAGCGCCGCGTCGACGGACGAGAGGGCATGGGCGGCAAAGATGCGGGCATCGGGCAGCCGCTGAATGCGCACGACCGCCGCTGTAATCACGCCCAGGATGCCCTCGCCACCCAGAAACAGGCGCATCAGGTCAGGTCCGGTTGCACGCCGCGGCGCGGCCTTGATGTGCACCGTGCGTCCGTCCGCCAGCACCACCGACAGCCCGATACAGGTCGACTCGATGGGGCCGAGCCGACTGGTGGCGCGCCCGGGCGCGCGTGCGGCCAGGATGCCGCCCAGGGTCGAGCGGTAGGTCTCGGCCGGAAAATCGCCCAGGGTCAGGCCGCGCTCGTTGAGCGTAGCCTCGAGCGCACGCACCTCGATGCCCGCCTGCGCGTGCACGACCAACGACAGCTCGTCCAGGTGCAGAAGGTTGGTCATGCGCCGGGTGTCGAGCAGGATCTCGGGCTTGGGCTTGCCGGGCGCGGCGGCGCCGTCGGGCGACTGGGCGTGCGTGCGTGCGCCCACCGGCATGACCGGGACCTTGCGCTCGCGTGCGATCGCCAGCACGTGCGCGACCTCGGGCGGCGCGCCGGGCTGCACCGTGTAGCTCTTGCCCTCGCGGGTCACGTGGCCGGGCCCGACCGCTTCCGAGAGCGCACGCGCAAGAGCGACCGTCATGGCTGTCCGTTCACGGCAGCCCCAGCTTTCCGGGGTTCAAGATCCCGGCCGGATCGAGCGCCTGCTTGAGCGCGCGCAAAAGATCCATGCCCGCGCCCAGCTCCTCGGGCAGGTATTTCTGCTTGGACATGCCGATGCCGTGGTGGTGCGACAGCACGCCGCCCGCGGCCAGGGTCGCGGTCATGCCGGCGCGCCAGATGGCGTCATAGCGCCGTTCGGCGTCCGCGCGGTCACGGCCCGCCGACACGAACGTGAAGTAGATCGAGCAGCCTTCCGGATATGCGTGCGAGAAGTGGGCCATGACCAGCGCGTTGCGCGCCACCGCCGCCCGCACCGCCGCGTACAGGTCGAGCACGCGATCCCAGGTCGCCGCCACCTCCATGGTGTCGACGAACGCGCCGTTCTCGAACACCTTGCTCTGTTGGAACGAGATCTTGTAGCGACTGTCGAACCAGCGCAGCCCGGGGCCCTCGCCCAGATCCTTGCCGCCCACGCGCTCGAGCTCGCCCTGCGCCACCCGCACCTCGCTTTCGCACAGCTCGCGGTCGCCTTCGAAGCCCAGGATGAGCAGGCAGGTGCCACCGATGCGCGGCAGAAGGGCGCCCAGCGCCGAATTGAGCGGGCCTGCGTACGCGAGCGCGGATCGGAGCAGCCACTTTTTGGCCCCCTCGACTCGCAGCTCGAGGTCGGTGGGCGCGTGGGGAGCGCTCTTGCCGTCGCCCGCGCCCTTGCTGGAGGAGCGGTGCAGGAAGCTGTCCAGCTCGTCGTACAGCCGAACCACCGCCGGCCGCAGACCGCGCTGGAGAAGGCGCCGGATGGCCTCGCAGCCCACCGCCACGCGCGGAAACTCCCAGCCGCGCAGGAGGCGCACCTCCGGCGCCGGCCGCACTCGCAGGGTGGCGCGCGTGATGACGCCGAGCGTGCCCTCGCTGCCGATGAAGAGCTGCGCCCAGTCGGGTCCGGGTGCGCCGCGCGGCTCGCGGCCCGCCACGCACACCTCGCCCGCGCCGGTTACGACCTCGAGCGCGAGCGCAAGATCCTCGATCTTGCCGTACTTGGTCGAGAGCTGTCCGGCCGAGCGTGCGGCCAGCCAGCCCCCGAGCGTCGAGCACATGATCGAGGACGGGAAGTGGCCCAGGGTGAGGCCGCGGCGCGCAAGCTCGTGCTCGAGGTGATCGCCCAGGATGCCGCACTCGAAGGTGGCCTCCAGCGCGTCGGCATCGATCGAGACCGCGCGGCTCATGCGCTTGAGGTCGAGCACGATGCCGCCCCGCGTCGGTGCCGCGCCCCCACATACGCCGGAGCCGGCTCCGAATGGCGTCACCGGAATGCGCCGTTGCGCAGCCAGCTTGATGATGGCGGCCACCTCGTCGGTGGTCTCGGGCCACACGATCAGATCGGGCGGGTAGGGCGCCGTCTCGCCATCGCGCAACGCGAGGATGGTGCGGGGCCACAGATCGCGCGCATAGGCCCGTCGATCGGCCGGCACTTGGGACACCCGGCCACCCACGACATCCTTGAGCGCGCGAGCCAGATCTTTGCGCGACACGACGGCGGGGCCCATGGTGGGCGCAGCGTAGAACGCGCGTTCGGGCCGCGCAAGGGCGCTCGCAGGCGCTC
This sequence comes from Polyangia bacterium, assembly GCA_035258845.1. Classification (GTDB taxonomy): domain Bacteria; phylum Myxococcota_A; class Polyangia; order JAHFDS01; family DATFWX01; genus DATFWX01. Next base: position 7,643 of record DATFWX010000133.1, read on the forward strand.
GCAGGAATCCTTACGGCTTCGGCAGCGCCGCCTCCGGGCCGGTGTCGTTCTTGCCCGCGCTGGGCCCACCCGAGGGGCCTCCGACCGCAGGCTGCCCGCTCGCCGGCGTGGGTGCGTGTGGCCGCGGGATCGGCTGGCCGACCGGCGGCGTCGCCCCTTTGACTGCCGGCGGCGGCCCCGGTGGGATCGAGCGCCCCCGGCGCGGCGGGGACTCTGCGCCCGCCGACGGGCCGCTATCGAGACCCAGGGGATCGAAGGCGCGCCGCAGATGCTCGGGCAGCGGCTCCAGCTTTCGCTTGAGCTCGGCCTTGGCCACGAAGATCTCCTCACGCCGATCGTCGCTGAGCAGGCGCTTCAGGACCAGCTCGCTGGGCGACAGCGAGCGCCAGGCAATCTCCTGCACCACCGGTGCCATGCTGGCCACGAGACGCTCGACCAGCTCCGCCGGCCGTTCGTGCTGCCGGAGCGGCTGGCCGTCGACCATGGCGTCCACCAGCGCCTTGCGGCTCTTCACGATATCGCCCGCGGCCGCCGCCAGCTTCTCGTACAGCGTCTGCAGCTTGACCGCGTCGGCGTCGACCACGTCGAAGTGCGGCCCGGTAGGCTCGTCGCGCTCGCCGACCCGCATGAGGCGCACGTGGGGCGGCTCGGCGCGCAGCGTGATGTCATACCCGGCGCCGGCGCCCTCGGGCGCCGCGCGCAGCTTGAGCGTGCTCTCCGTGGTGCCGATGGTCAGCTCGGCCACGTGATGCCGCTCCAGCCGGTGCGAGCGCATCCGGACCTCCTTGTGCAGCAGGCCCACCGACTCGGGCGCCTGCACTTCCAGGCGCTCGAGCACCCGATCGACCCGCACCACATGCGCGAACAGGCTCGAGGACGGAATGTCGATGTCGATCACCGAGTCCACACCAAACGGCGTGGTGCCACGCAGGCGCGCGCCATAGCGGGTCCCGCCGATGGCGTGCAGGGTCAGTCCGAGCGTGGTGTCGGGCAGATCGTGCTTGAGCAGAAGCGTCTCCAGGGCGCGCGCACAAGCTGCGCGCTCGGTCGCCATCTTGCCGTCGACCTTGCTCAGCTCGGAGGTGAGCGCGGAGCGCACCTTTTCCACCTCCGCGCGCACGAGGTCACCGGCCGATTTGACGATGGCCTGAGCGCAGCGAGCGGTGTGCGAGTCCGCGTCCCCGGCCGGAGCGCCCTCGATCGCCATGGTCAGAACTCCACCCAGCTTTTCCAGGCGCTCGGCCTCCTGGTCCGCCTTCTTTTGCAGGGCCAGCGCCTCCGCGCGCGTCTCGCGAATGCGCTGGTCGGCGAGCAGGACCTGGACGCCGAATTCGAGGGCATCCCTCAGGAAGTCGATGAAGTTGATTTGCAACGTAGACGGGCTGGAGTCTCCATATAGGTAGCTCATGCGCGACCTCCCGACCCCGAATCATACGCCGATACCGGGGCGGAGGCGACCGTCAATGTAGTCTGGGGTGGGTCTACTGGTGGCGGGGCACGCAGCCGGCCACCATCGCATCGATCATCATCTGATGGGCCTGCGGATCGTTGAATACGCCCTCGCCGGTGCACTGGGTGGCGCAGGTGACCGACTTCTGCGAGCTGATGCGCTCGATGTAGAAGGAGCCCAGCCCAGTGGTCTCGTTGGGATTGGTGGCGCAGAACCAGAAGCTCATCACGGTCTGGGGGTAATCGAAGTCGGCGCCCGGCGAGACCACGCTGTCGGCCGCCCAGCGCGCCTGGTCGGCCACGGGCGGGTTCGGGGTGCCGCAGGTGGTCGTGTTCTCCCATGCATCCACCCGATGCGGCGGAAACGCGATGGGTGCGTTGGTGAGCTGAGGGCACAGGTTGCGCGGTGGACCCGTGTAAAGCGCCGGATCGCAGCCGTAGTCGATGCGCCCGAAGGGTGGCCCCGCGCTCGGCACGACGAAGTCGAAGCTGTCCTTGAGCCCATAGTGAGTCAGCGCGTAGCTGAGCACGCCCGAACCGCCCGAGTGGCCCTGGCCGCAGAAGCCCCGGCTGCGATCGCCCTGGTGCAGGTTTTGGAAGATCCAGCGAATCACCGTGGCCGGCCGGCACGCCGCCGCCAGCACGCCGCTGGACGCAGTCTGCTCCCAGTCGGCTGACCAGCGCATCTGCACCACGCGCAGGTTGTGCGCGAGGTAGGGGTCGGCGAAGCCGTCGTTGAGGTAGCCGGTGCCACCGCCGCCCGCATGCATCACCACGGTGCCGACGGCTGGGGACGCAGGCTCGGTGACCGCGACGATGGCCTGCGCATCCGCGATGCCCGGGCACGAGACGGTCAGAGACCGGCAGGTGGCGCCGGTGGGCAGGTTGGGTGCGTTGCAGGGCACCATGCGCTCGCCCGAGATGGTGCCGGTCGGCAGCACCACGACGTCGCCGCCATCGGGCGTGGGTGCGGGGGCATCACCGCGCGCCCCGTCGCCCCCGGCGCCGTCGGCGGATGGAGGGCCGTCGCCGCCTCCGGCCGGGCTCCCATCGTCCCCACACCCGGGCACGGGCGCGAGCGCGAGCGCGAGCATGAGCGGGAGCAAGAGCAGGGGCGCCGCCGCGCGCACAAGGGCCCCGCGAGCCGAGACCGCCATGCCGGATTACCGTGGCGCGCGGTGACGGCGACCTTCCGAATGCTCTCGGCGCCGGTCGTCGCGCAGGTCGCGTCGGTCCTTGCGCAGATCGCGCCGGTCGGCACGCCGATCCTTGAGGTCGCGCTTCAGATCCTGCCGGTCGCGCCGCAGGTCCGCGCGGTCGCGCGCGAGATCACCGCGGTCGCGTGCGATGTCGGCCTCATCTTTTCGGATGTCGGCCATATCCTTGGCGGCATCGGTGCGGTCGCCCGAGCGCAGGTCGCGCTGGAGGTCGCGTTCGTCCCGGCGCAGATCTCGGAGATCCCTTTTCAGGTCGGCCTCGTCCTTGCGGATGTCGTTTCGATCCGAGCGCATGTCCTGGCGGTCTTCGCGGATGTCCTTCTGATCCGAGCGCACATCTCCGCGATCGGCCTGGACGTCCAGCCGATCCTTTCGCAAGTCGGCCCGATTCACGTCCTGCGCGAAAGCGCTGGCCCCGCCCCCCAGCAGTCCCGAAAGTGCGATTCCGAAAAGGATTTTTCTGCGCATCACGATCTCCTTGTATCGGGTGTGACGAGACGGCTGGCGCGCGGGTTCCCGGCGCGGCACCATGGCCGTGTGACGCGGCCGCCGGGAACCAGTGCGCACGGCATCTCGTCCAACCCCAAAAGGAGTGCGTCCGAGAGCGCGATGCCGAGACCGCAGGTTGCCTTGGCCCCACCCGCACACACACCGGCGCCGCACGAGACTGCGGCCCTGATCGCGCGGGCGCGCGAGGGTGAGCTGGCTGCCTTCGAGCGGCTGATTGCCGAGCACCAGGGCCGGGTCTTGACGTTCGCGTTCGCGTTCACCGGCGATCCGGAGCAGGCCAAGGATCTGGCGCAGGAGGCGCTGGTCAAGGTCTACCGCGCGCTGCCCCAGTTTCGCTTTCAAGCGGCGTTTTCGACCTGGCTGTACGCGATTGTCAAGAACACCTACGTCGATCACTGCCGCAGCCGCGCCGAGCGCGAGCGCAGGGTCGAGGAGCCGCTAGAGGCGGCCGCCCTGGAGGCGCTGACCGAAAGCGTGACGGCCGAGGATCAAATGCTGGAGCGCGAAGCGCGCCGGCTGCTCCTGCGTGCGCTGCGCGAGGTTCCGCTTCCGCATCGCGTGGTGGTGGCGCTGGCGGACGTGCAGGGCCTCGACTACGCCGAGATCGCGCAGGTGCTGTCGGTGCCGGTGGGCACGGTCAAGTCGCGGCTCGCGCGCGGACGCGAGGCGCTGCGGCAGGTGCTGTTCCGCAAACGCCGAGAGGAGGCGAAGCCATGACGTGCGCGCAGGTCGAGAAGCTGCTTGCTGAGCTGGCCGGCGGCGAGCTCTCGGGCGAGCCGGCCCGGGCCGCCCGCAGCCACGCCCAGGCCTGCGCAGCCTGTGGCGAGCGGCTCGCGGAGCTGGAGGCGACGGTTCTTCTGTGCCGGCGCGCCGGTAGCGAGCCTTTGCCCGATGGGTTCGCGCTCGATCTGCACCAGGCACTGGCCACCGCGGGGCCGCCGCCCACGCGGCTGCCCGGCCGACTGCTCGAGCGCTTGCGCGCCCGGCTGATCGCGCGTCCACTGGCGGCGCTCTTGACGGTGGCGGCTGCGGCGGCGGGCGTGGCCGCGCTGGCCACCGCGCGCCTCGTGGGAGCGCGTGCACCGGTTATGACGGCGGCGCTGCCTTCGCATCGGGTGCCGGCGCAAAAAGTCGCGCTGGTCAAGGTCGACTTCGTGGCCGACGCAGCCATCGACGAGGTGCGCTTCGAGATCCTGCTGCCCGATGGGCTGCGCTTCTATTCGGGCGGGCGCGAGCTGGCCGAACGCTCGTTCCAGTGGCAGGGGCGG
>DATFWX010000134.1:0-5917 GCA_035258845.1 Polyangia bacterium
TGCCGCCGATTCCGCCGGTGCCACCGACGCCGCCGGTGCCGCCGATTCCGCCGGTGCCACCGCTTCCGCCGGTGCCGCCGGACCCTCCGTAGCCTCCGTATCCGCCACCACCGCCACTGCCCCCGCTTCCGCCGCGGCCCCCGCTTCCGCTGCCGCCCCCGCTGCCACCGCTACCACCCGTGCCGACTGCAGAACAACCACTATGGGCGAGAGCTGCGCCCAGGAGCACAACCGCGGCCGATCCGAGCAGGCTGGTCTTGTGCAACGTGGTATCTCCTCGTTGGTCCCGACACTGCTTTCATCCATTGCACCATCTGTTCCACGGTCCCACCGTCGCTGATTTGCCTGATTCGGGGCCCCTCCCGAGGGGCCTCGAGTCGCCAGCTGATGTGGGTACCAGTCGGCAGAACCACCACCCATGTCGCCTGGAATTTACAGTCCCGCGCGGGTGTGCGGTCGCCGCCGCAGTCGCGCAAACGCGCGTCCGCCGAGCGCCCCGACCAGCGCCAGCGCGCCCATCAGGCGGCCCATCCCGGCGTCCTCCGGGCCCGCCGCTGCGACGCGGCAGCCGCAGCCGCCGCTCGCGTCGGGCTGAGCGCTCGAGCCGCCCGCTCCGCCGGCGCCGCCGCTGCCCCCGGTGCCGCCGACGCCGCCATCCGGATTCTCCGCGCCCGCACCCAGATCCTGGTCGCACAGGACGGTTCCGCCCGCCACCACCTTGACGTGACCGCCCATGGAGCCGGTTTTGGCGAGCGTCACGGTGTAATCGTGCGCTCCGTCACTAAAGCCGACCGTCGCGCCGGTGGCGCCGTCCTGCAGGGTGGGCGCGGGCGGACCGGCGCCGTCGGCGGTGTCGAGCACGTGCAGGAAGTAATCGCGCATCGCTTCCTGGTGCGGTGAAATCTCGAGCCGCGTGCCGCCCGACTCCTGGCCGGTCACGCCGGGCGGGTAGGGCGTGCCGGCTACCTCGAAGCCAGGGACCGTCACGACATCCGCGGCGACCGGCAGAACCGTCCGGCCGTGCAGGGTCCCGCTGCCGCTGGCGAGCGTGAACGCGCCCGACCCACCGACGGTGACGGTGCCGATGGCGTGCAGGAGAAAACGCTTGTCGTAGCTGGCGTCCGTGGCCTCGACCCGATCGAAGACCAAAACATGCGTGGGCGGCAAGAACACGAACTGCCGCGTGACCTCGGTCACCTTGGGCGCATTGCCGTTGGTCGAAAACCCGGGCGCGTTGTAGGCCGCAGTCACGTCGCAGGCCACGTACGCGTGGCAGCTCGTCTGCGCGAAGGTCTTGACGTCGCCGGTCTCGTAAAACGGGCCCGAGGTCTTGTGCATGCGGTAGGTCGGAAGGTCCGGGCTCGGGTAGCCGGTGCCATTGCGGTCGCGGCGGAGCGGCCGCTGGCCGCCGTCGTTGACATTGGCGCTCGGGTTTCCGATGGACAGGCTGGTTGGAAAGATCTCGCCGGGCTGGTAGATGGCCAGCGTGTTGGCGTGCACCGAGTGCTGCGAGTAGTAGTTGGCCCAGTGCGGGGAATCGAAGGAGTCGTAGTAGCCGGTCGAACCGGTCAGCGGCCCGTGATGGAAGATCTGAAAGCTGCCCGACTCGTCGTGCTGATGGGGTCCCAGGTAATCGCCGCAGCTTATCATCACGACCGTATCGTCGGCGCCCCAACCCGAGCGCAGGATGACCACGTCGTTGGCGCCGCGGCTCATCCAGGCACCGAGCGGAAGCTGGGAGCGCGGCGTGGCGGCGCCGTCACGGCTGGCGTCGTAGAGCAGCGCGAGCAAGAACCCGTCGGCGCCCGAGTAGTCGTAGCCGGGCCGCGCGTGCGCCTTGATCTCGAGCGAGAGCGCCTGCCCGAGCGGCGAGCCGGTGCCGAGGGTCAGCATGTCGACCAGCGGCCGGCTGAATAGCTCGATCGATTGCTTGTTGTCAGTGGTGTCGCCAAAATAGAAATAGCGGTAGTCGGGTCGCATCGCGTAGGCGTGGAAGCGCAGGTAGCCTTCGAACAGATCGCCGGCCTGCTGGCGCGCGTAGGCGAAGATGTTCTCGTCGGTGGCGGTGGACCAGGCGAGGGCGTACCAGGCCAGCGAGCCCAGCGAAGGCTGCACATACACGAACCCTTCGTGCCACCAGTCGCCGACGTAGGCGAACGCGGGCAGGATGACGGTCTTCCACTGCTGATCGGCGGCCGCAAGATAGGTCTGGGCCTTGGCGTCCTGGGCAGTGCCCTTGAGCGCCAGCCCAGCCAGCGCGACCGCGTTCCAGAGGTTCGGCATGTCGTCGTGGAACACGTCGGGCGCCGGGTTGGCCAGGTACCAGTCCGCGTAGGCGACCATGCGGTCCTCGATCCAGGTGCGCTGGGCGTCTGAAAGCGCGCCCTCGCACCAGTCGCGAGTCACCGCGAGCTGCGCCATCGTGCGGCCGTTGTTGGAGATGAACGAGTGCGGATCGGGCTGGCCCGGCGCGTCGGCGGCGATGGCCTGCAGCCGCGTGTAGGCGTCGGTGCATCCGGTCGCGTCGCCACGCACGACATAGAGGGCGGCGCTGTTCAAGGCCGGATAGCTGCCAGCGGCCGAGCCGAGCGCGCTCTGGCAGCGGCTCATGGTTGCCGGGTCGGAGGTGCAGCGCTGTCGAAAGGTCGCGACCGAGGTGCCGAAGCCGCTGCCATTGGAAAGCAGGAGGCGCGGCCGATCGGTACGCACCGTGGCGGCCTGAGCCGCGGTCTCAAGCAGTACGAGTGCTGCGGCTAGCCACCGCACGGGCCCAGGGTATCATTGTCGAGATTGCGAGGCCACGTGCGACGCCCCGGGCTCTGGATGCTGTTGGCTTTGGGCGGGCTCGCGGCCGCGAGCCCGGCCGACCAGGCTGCGCTCGCCAGGAGCTACGGCGGCCGGATCTGGACCGTGGACTCGCTCTACAGCATCCCCGAGGACGAGGGGCCGGAGCTCGCGCGCTGGCTCGACAGCCATCCCGAGGCGGCTGAGGTCACGCACAAAGGGCGCGACAGCCCGTGGACGGTTCAGCTCCTGGCCGTGCTGGCACAGCCGGCCGGCCGTGCGCGGCTCAAGCTGCGCGTGCTCGAGGGCGATGCGCTCCGGCTCGAGCTGGCCCAGCCGGCCCACGCGCGCGCGATCGTGGTGCGTGCGCGCGTCCTGTGCGACCCGCGACGAGGCTTTCACGCGGCGCGGTATCGGCTCGAGATCGCCGCGCCTTCGGGCGTGGTCGCGCGGGGCGGGTTCAGCCTGGTCGATTGAGGGCCGCGCTACTTGCTGGGCCGCTTGCGCGCCTTGCGCGCGGGCGCGGGCGCGGCCGCGGCCGCGGCCGGCTGGGCCGGCGCAGGCTGGTCGGGCTGGTCGGCCTGCTCGGTCTCGTCGTCGAGCTCGTCGGTCTCGTCGAGATCGGGTGACACGTTGGGCGGCCGCTCGGCGCCGGCTGCCGAAGCCTGCGCCCGGGCGCGCTCGCGCGCCCCGCCCGCCACGGCCCCGGCTGCGCTGGCGGCCGCGTGATAGGCCTCAGCGTCGCGCGCTGCGGTCTGCTTTTCCTGGTCTCCGATCCGGCGATCGATATCGGCCACCCGCTCGAGTGCCTCGGCCACCTCGGGCGGCACCTCCATGGCACCTTGCGCCGCCGCCGTTGCCACCTGCTCGCCCACCGCCTGCAGGAGCTTGGCGCGCTCGCGCCGGAGCAGCGAAAGATCCAGCCGCGCACGCCCGGCCTCCGACGAGCGCGCAACCATCTCGCGGAGCGAGCCCAGCTGCTCGAGCGTGGATCGCAGAAAACCGGTCAGAAGCTCGTCCCGTCGCGACGGCACGTCCCTTGGTAGCTCGCGCACCGGCGACTGTCAAGCGTCGCCCGGCCGCGCCGGATGCGCGCGCGGGCTACGGCCACTGAATGCGCGGCCCCGGCCGTGGCCGATCGGGCCATGCGCTACCAGGGCCGGTTCCGCCCCGCCCCCCCGACGGCCCGGCCAGGGCCTCGAATCGCGGGTCCCGGCGCACCCGATCGAAGCTGTTCATCAGGCCCAGCTCGCGCAGCTCGCCGGGCAGGCGCCGGCGCGCTCGCTCGAGCGCACGCAGGGCCGCATCCGCCTCCCCGCGCGCCGCGTAGTAGCGCGCCAGCTCGATGGCATGCCCATCCTCGCTGCGCCGGGCCTCGCCCACGCGCGCAAACTCGGCCTCCGCGTCCGCCCGCTCGCCCATCTCGGCATACAGCGCCGCCAGGTCGAGCCGGGCCGAGGCGTTGTCGGGCTCGGCATCCAGGATCTGCCGGTAGACTGCGCGCGCACGGGCTGCCAGCTCGGGCACGGGCCGGCCCAGAAACGCACGCGTCGACAGATATTTCTCGTGATAGGCCAGCGCGAACGGAAGCCGCCATTGCGCGCTCGAAACCACGCTGCCCAGAGGCGCCATCTGCCGGAACATCATGGGGGCGCGCTCGAGGGTCATCGAGTAGCTGACCTGGCGGCTGGCCTTGTCTGCCCACAGCTCGGCGCCGCGCCGCCGAAACTCGTCGACCGCCAGCGTGTAGAGCTGGCGCGCCGCGCCGAAGTCGAGCTCGGAGTCGGCCCGCACCCCGCGCGCGTAGGCCCCGGTGCGCGGCATCTGCGCCTCCAGGCCGCCGGGCGCGCCCGCGACCTCGATGCGGTGGGTGCGGGCGGTGGGAAGCGGCGCGGCCCCCGAAAAGGACGCGCTCAGCGCGACCAGCACCGCGGTCAGGACGAACCCCCTCCACCTCTGCATCGCAAGGGATTATACGCGCGAAACCGGCTAAAATGGCTTCTGTGCGAGCCTGTCTTGCCGGCGCGCTCGCGCTCTTTGTGGGGGCCGCCGGCTGCACCTCCGCGCCCACCCCGGCGCACCCAGCCGGCGCGCCCACCGGCCAAGTGTGGGCCTTCAGCGACAGCGCGCAGGTGGTCGACCTGGTCGCCTCCGGCGACGGCATGCTGTGGGTGGTGGGCAGTCACGGCCTGATCCGTTGGGACCTTCAGACCGGCGGGTTTGCGGCACTGGGTCGGGAGGAGGGCCTGCCCGGTCGTCATGGCACCGCCATCGCCACCGACGCGCGCGGCACCGTCTTTCTGGCCACCGAGAGCGGCATCGCGCGCCGCGACCCGGGCGCGTCGAAGAGGTGGCGCCTGCTGCCCGCGCCCGACGTGGGTGATCGGGTGACCGCGTTGGCAGCGTCGGCCGCTGGCATCCTGTGGGCGGGTGGGCCGGCCGGCACGGCCTGCTGGCGCGGCTCCGGGCCCTGGCAGCGCGTGCTCAGGGGCCAGTCAGTGAGCACCATCCTGCCCGATCCGGATTCCGATGGGGCCTGGATCGGCACCCGCGAGGCCGGCCTGGCCCGCATCGTCGCAGGCAAGGTGGCCCTTTTAGGCCCGACCGCCGGCAACCTGGTGCGCGACGTGCGCGGCCTGGCTCAGTCCGACGACGGCGGGTTGGTCGTGGTTGGAATGAGCGGAGGCCATGCGCGGCTCGCGTTCCTCGCCGAGAAGCGCACCTTCTCGTACCGGCTCGAGCCCGACCAGGAGGTCGGCTTTCTCGAGCGCACCCGCGGCAGGCTGGTTCTGGCCCTGGGCCGGGCCCTGTACGCGCTCGAGCGGGCGACAGCCGAAAGGGACCCGCCGGGCAGCCTGCACATCGACGCCATCGATCCCCCTCGGGGCGAGCATGCGCTCCCGCCCCCGCGCTGGTGGGGCCGGCCGCTCGAGCTGTCGCTGCCGCCCGGGGTCACCAGAAGCTTCGCGACCAGCACTGATCTTTGGGTGGGCACGCGCTCGCTGGGGGTGGCGCGCTGGAGTGGCGGCGGGGTGGCGTTCTATCGCACGCGCGACCTCATCCAGGGCGCGCAGCGGCTCACCGTGGCCTGCGCCTCGGCCGACGAGTGTTACCTGGCCACGGGTGGGCCGCG
>DATFWX010000135.1:0-25612 GCA_035258845.1 Polyangia bacterium
AAGGGCACCGGCAACTCGGAGATCCACCTGGACCGAAAGCTGATGGAGAAGCGCATCTTCCCGTGCCTCGACATCAACAAGTCGGGCACCCGCAAAGAGGAGATGCTGCTCCACGAGAAGGTGCTCAACCGGGTCTGGATCCTGCGCCAGCTGCTGCACCCGCTCAATGTCATCGACGCCATGGAGTTCATGCGCGACAAGATCGGAAAGACCGACACCAACGGCGAGTTCATCGACTCGATGTCGAGCTAGCCCAAGCGCCGCCGCGCCTCAAGCCTCAAGCCTCAACCCTCAAGCCTAGTGACAGGCCGGGACCTCGCAGGTCATCCCGGGCTGGCACACCTCGGGACTGTTCATCATGCAGGTGCCGCGGCAGGCCGAGCCGCTGGTCCCGCACTCGAGCGTGCAGGCGGAATCCCCCATGCAGGTGATCGTGCAGCCGCCGCGCGGGCAGCGCACGGTGCAGTGGCTCGAGCCGTCGCACTCGACGGTCGCGCGCCCGTCCAGGATCACGGTGCAGGTGCTGTCGCCGCTGCAACGGACGGTCGAACCGTCCTGAATCGTGAGCTCGCAGGTCGAGCCGCCCTCGCACGTAATGGTGCTGCCGGGCCCGCTCGACAGCGAGCAGGTGCTATCGCCGGCACAGGTGGAGCTGCAGCTGGCGCCACACTGGCCGGTGCACATCGACTGGCCCGCACAGGTGCTGGTGCACATGGGGCCGCAATTGGTGGTGCAGGTGTTGCGCGAATCGCAATTGTAGGTGGTGCCGCTCGGCAGGGCACCCGGCGCGATCCCGGCGTCGAGAGAGGGGCCGAGCGTGCAGTTTGCGCCCGCGTTGCAGCTACAGGTGTTGCCGGCACAGCCGCAGGCGCCGGTGCAGGTCGCCCCCGTTCCCATGTCCGAGCCGCACCCGGCCAGCACCAAGGGCAGTCCCGGCGCCAGGGCCGTCATCCAGACCCACACCAGGCCCAGCCGCAGCATGCCCTTTTTACGAACCGAACGCCGCCCGGATACTGTAACCGCACGTACACGTAGGGTATTTCCCTTCATTGACGCTCATTGTGGGAGTGCCCTACCATTTCAGAAAGCCGGGACAGAGAGGAGCTTTCACGATGCGGCTGCGGTTCGGCCTGCTCTGTCTCGCAGGTTGCGTATGCGCTTGCGGCCCCTGGCAAACAATGGCTCACCCGGCGGCGCGGGGGGCGGCGGGGGCGGCAGCGGCTCGGGTGGCGCAGCGGGCGGCCCGGGCGGCTCTGGGGGCGGGGGCGGCGGCCCGAGCTCGTGCCAGCAGATCCCCAGCTGTCCCGGCGGCGCGGTCGTGACCGGCAAGGTCTACGCACCCAACGGCACCGATCCAATCGCAGGCGCCTCGGTCTACATCCCCACCGGAACCGACGAGTTTCCGCCCGGCCTGTCGTGCGACATCTGCAGCCAGGGCGGCTTCAGCTCGTGCGCGCACACCTTCTCCGGCATCGACGGCTCGTTCACGCTCTCGGGCGCGCCCACCGGCATGACCGAGATCGACCTCCAGAAGGGCCGCTTCCGGCGCCGCCTGCATCTCAGCCTCTCCTGCGGCACCACCATGCTCTCGCCCGACCAGTCGCGGCTGCCCAGGAACGGCAGCGAAGGCGACCTGCCCAAAATCGCGGTCGCCAACGGCGACTGGGACAAGCTCGAATGCGTGCTGCGCAAGATCGGGCTCGACGCATCGGCCATCGATGTCTTCAACCACACGCTCGACTTCAGCGAGGCCGGCAAGCCCGATTTGGGGTCGCTGGTCGCGAACCTCGACCAGCTCAAGAGCTATCACATCGTCTTCATCAACTGCTCCGACAACTCGCTCGAGAGCTATCTCTCGCAGCCCCAGGTGGTCGGCAATCTGCATAGCTACGTGTCGATGGGCGGACGGCTGTACGTGACCGATTGGTCGTACGATCACGTCGAGCAGGTGCCGCAGTGGGCGCCCCTGGTGTGCTGGCAGGGCTCGAGCTGCCCGCAGACGCCCGAGCCCATGCACGCGGCCGCCCTGGGCCGGAACGGCCTCGAGGTCAACGCGACCATCGAGGACATGAACCTGAAACAGTGGCTGACCGAGCTCGGCGCCACCAATCCCGACGGCACCGTCCACATCACCCACTTCCTCGACCAGTGGATCATGCAGAAGTCGAACGTCGCGCCGGTGCGGGAGTGGGTGCGCGGGCCCGTGCAGTCGGGCGACGGCAGCATCAATGCGCTTTTGCCGCTGACCTTCACGTTCGACTACAACGGTTGCGGGCGCGTGCTCTACAGCTCCTATCACACGCTGGGCCGCGACAACGACCTGTGCGGCCTGGGCGGCCCCGGCTGCCACTTCCCCGACTACTGCGACGGAAGCCCGCTGAGCCCGCAGGAGCGCATCCTCGAGTACCTGATCTTCGAAATCTCGACCTGCGTCAATCCGCCCGGCTGAAAACTCCTTGATTCACCCTCGGGTGCAGTGTATATACCCCGCTTCTGGAGGTTTTCCCGATGGCGAAGAAGGGCATCCATCCCGATTACAAACCGGCCACCATCACGTGTGCCTGCGGCATGGTATACGAGACGTTCTCGGTGCGCGGCTCGTTCGCCGTCGAAATCTGCTCGAACTGCCACCCCTTCTTCACCGGCAAGCAGAAGCTGGTCGACACCGCGGGTCGCGTCGAGCGGTTCCAGCGCAAGTACGGCCGCACCGGTTCCGCGAAGGGCGGCCCGGCCGAGGCCAAGAAATAGCTCACCCGCCGCACCCGCATGCCGTTCGATGAAGCCCTTTCCGCCAAGCTGCGCGGCGTCGCGACGCGCTTCGACGAGCTGACCCAGAAGCTGTCCGACCGGGCCGTCATCGCGCGCCAGGCCGAGTTCCGCAAGCTGTCCAAGGAGCACGCCGACCTGGCCGAGCTGGTCGACAAGTTCCGGCGCTACGAGAACATCGAGAAGCAGCTGCGCGAAAATGCGGAGCTGCTGGCCGATTCCGAGATGCGCGAGCTGGCGCGCGAGGAGATCGAGCGGCTCAAGGTGGAGCTGGCGCCGCTCGAGGAGCGCATCAAGGTGCTCCTCTTGCCCAAAGATCCCAACGACGAGAAGAACATCCTGCTCGAGATCCGCGCCGGCACCGGGGGCGAGGAGGCGGCGCTGTTCGCGGCCGACCTCTATCGGATGTACTCGCGCTTCGCCGAGCGGCAGAGGTGGCGCGTGGAGGTCCTGTCGACCTCTGCGGCCGCCGCCGGAGGCCTCAAGGAAGTGATCGCGCTCATCGAGGGCGTGGGCGTGTACTCGAAGCTCAAGTACGAGTCGGGCGTGCATCGCGTGCAAAGGGTGCCGGTGACGGAGGCGCAGGGCCGCATCCACACCTCGACCGCGACCGTGGCCGTGCTGCCCGAGGCTGAAGAGGTCGACGTCAAGATCGAGGACAAGGATCTGCGCATCGAGGTCATGCGCTCGGGCGGACCGGGCGGGCAGTCGGTCAACACCACCGACTCGGCGGTGCAGATCATGCACATCCCGAGCGGTCTCATCGTGCGCTGCCAGGACGAGAAGTCGCAGCACAAGAACAAGGCCAAGGCCATGAAGATCCTGCGCTCGCGCCTGTTCGACATCGAGCGCGAAAAGCAGGAGGCGGCCGAGCGGGCGGCCCGGCGCTCCATGGTGGGCTCGGGCGAGCGCTCGGAGAAAATTCGAACCTACAACTTTCCCCAGGATCGGATGACCGATCACCGCATCGGGCTGTCCAAGCACAACCTGTCGGGCATCCTGGACGGCGCCATCGACGACGTGATCGAGGCCCTGCGCACCCACTTCCAGGCGGAGGCGCTGCGCGCGGGCGCGCCCGCCGCTGGCTCCACGCAGCCGCAGGCTTGACAAGCCCGGATCGGGCGCGTATAGAGGCGCCGGAAGACGTTCCCAAGATCCAAGGAGGAGAAGATGCGGAATTCTCTGGTGGGGCTTCTGGCACTCGGCCTCGTCGGCGTCGGGTGCAACAAGAGTGAGGAGGCGGCCCCGGCCCCGGCAGCGCCCGCTCCCGCGGCAGCGCCTGCTCCCGCAGCCGCTCCGGCAGCCCCGGCCGCCGGCGCTGAGGCGGCGGGCGAGGGCGGCTACAGCGTGGTCGAGGTGGCGAACGGAGGCAGCATCGCAGGCACGGTCAAGTGGAGCGGCCCCGCCGTCAAGCTGGAGGATCTGAAGGTGACCAAGGATCCGTCGGTGTGCGGCAAGGCCAAGAAGAACCCGCGCCTGATCGTGGGCAAGGCGGGCGGCGTCGCCAACACGTACGTCTACCTGTCCGACATCAAGTCGGGCGCCAAGCTCGAGCCCAAGGACGGCGTCATCGATCAGAAGAACTGCGAGTACGCGCCGCACGTGCAGGTGGTGCCGGTCGGCTCCAAAGTGATCGCGCAGAACTCCGATCCGATCTTGCACAACGTGCACAGCTACCTGGGCACGACCACCGTGTTCAACTTCGCGCAGCCCATCCAGGGTCAGAAGAGCGAGCAGAAGATGGCCAAGATCGGCACCGTCACCGCCAAGTGCGACGCCGGCCACATCTGGATGAACGCGGTCGTGCACGTCACCAACAACCCCTACTACGCGATCACTGGCGACGACGGCAAATTCGAGATCAAGAACGTTCCGGCCGGCAAGTACACGCTCGTGGCCTGGCACGAGGGCTGGAAGACCACCCAGACTCCGACTGCGGTCAGCTTCTCGGATCCGATCGAGCAGAAGAAGGACGTCACGGTCGAGGCGGGGAAGCCAGCGGCCGCGGAGTTTACAATTTCCGAGAAGTAGCCTGAAGTCGGCCGCTTGACCCGCCCGGGCGGGTTTGCTATCAAGCTTTCGCCCCTGGCAACCAGGAGACGGCGAAAGTGCCCAAGGTCGACGAACAGATATCCTACAACTGGCTGTTCTTCCTGCTCGCCGGCGCATTCGGCGCGGTCACGCTGTGGGCGGTCTACGATGAGGCCGTCACGCGCCGGGAGTGGAAGACCTACCAGGAGGACTTTTTCAAGATCGAGCGCAATCTGGCCGCCGACGGCGTCAAGGCGGCCGAAAAGAAGCTCAAGGAAAGCGCGGACTACAAGAAGCTGCTCGAGGAGCGCACGGGCATCGAGCAGCGGCGCAGGCAGCGCGCCTCCGCCATCACGGTCGCCGACAAGGTGGCCGAGCAGGCGTTTTTCGATTTCAAGGACAAGGAGCAGCGGTACACCTTCACCAAGTCAGAGCTCGACGAGACCTACTACTTCCTGACGTTGGCCCGGCACGAGCAGGCCAAGGATCAGCCGGAGTGGGAGAAAAAGTTCGACCGGCTGCAGGCTCAGCTCGCGCGCGACGACCAGGTGCGCGCCGAGCGCGAGAAGGTCTACAACGAAAAGGCCAAGCACCAGGCCGAGCTCAAGGAGAGCGAGCGCTACCAGCAGGTGCACGAGCGGATCGAGAAGCTGGAGAAAGACGTGGGCGAGGCCAAGCGCAAGCTGGAAGCCGCCGAGGCCAAGACCACCGAAATCCAGCAGCAGAACCTCGAGGACATCGGCCGCGTCGATCGGTGCGAAAGCTGCCACGTGGGCGCTGCGCGCGGCGGATTCGAGACCGTGCAGCCGCGCTTCTTCCAGTCGCATCCGTTCCGCCGCACGCTCATGAAGTATCACCCGCCGGAGGCGTTCGGCTGCACCACCTGCCACGACGGCCAGGGCCGCGCGACCACCAAATTCTACTCGCATGCGCCGTCCAAGGACGAGCAGCCGCACGCGTTCGAGAAGCACTTCTGGGAGGAGCCGCTTTTGCACGGGCCCTTCATGGAGTCGAACTGCCGCAAGTGCCACCTTTCCGAGTACTACCTGCGCGCGCAGCTTCCGTGCGAGATCGACGCCGAGTGCCCCAAGGGCTTAAGCTGCGCCGCCCCGACCGCGTGGACGCCCGGCGCCGGCATGGCCCTGCCCGACACCCTGCCCCCGCCCGAGGGCGAGAAGGCCGAGAAGAAGGACGAAGCCAAGCTGTGCGTGGACGGCGACGGGCGCGCGCCGCTCTATGACCTGGCGCCGCATCTTTCGCGCGGCCGCCGCATCATCGAGGAGACGGGCTGCTTCGGCTGTCACCCGATCGAGGGCTACGAAGGCCTGCCCAAGGTGGGACCCGACCTGCGCCACGCGCGCGACAAGCTCGACCCGGCCTGGATGAGCCAGTGGATCAAGTTTCCCAAGGGCATCCGTCCGGCAACGCGCATGCCCAACTTCTTCCCCGAGCCCCTGCACCCGGACGAGTATCCGAAGACGGCCATGCCGGCGGGCCTCGATCGCAGCCAGGATCCGGAGCATCCCGAGCGCTGGAAACCCGAGCAGCAGATCGCGGCTCTGGTCAGCTTCCTCCTGGAAAGCTCGACACCCTACGAGGCCAAGGTGCAGAAGCTCCCGGTGCCCGGCAATGCCGAGCGTGGCCAGGAGCTGATCGGCCAGGTGGGTTGTCTGGGCTGCCATACCTTCACCGGTTACCCGAAGCAGGTGGAGCACAAGAACCGGGCCAGCCATTTCGACCACGGCCCCGATCTGTCCAACGTCGGCTCCAAAACCAACGCGCCCTGGCTGTTCTCGTGGCTCAAGGATCCGAAGAGCTACAACCCGAGCTCGCGCATGCCCAGCCTGCGTCTGACCGATCAGGAGGCAGCTGACATCGCGGTTTACCTGGCCGCCCAGAAGGCGCGCTTGCCGGACGGAAAGGAGCGTCGGTTCGTGGCGGCGGCCGGGATCAGTGTGGCCGACCAGCGCACGGTCGAGAGCGGCAAGACCCTGGTCAAGTACTACGGCTGCTACGGCTGCCATATGATCAAGGGCTTCGAGACCACGGCCGGCATCGGCGTGGAGCTGACCGAGTTCGGCGCCAAGACCATCGAGCGGCTGGATTTTGGCGACTACATCGTCGATCACAATGCGCAGACCTGGGAAAAGTGGCTGTACCACAAGCTGCGCCACCCGCGCGTGTATCGGTACGAGCGCGTAGACACCCGGATGCCGCAGTTCGATTTCTCGGACGAGGAGATCACCGACCTGATGGTGGTGCTCAAGGGCATGCGGGGCGAGGAGCGGGACGCGCGCCTCCTGGGTCACAAGCTTTTCGGTGCGGAGGCACAGCGTGAAGAGGGCCGGCGCCTGGTGCGCTGGTACAACTGCTTCGGCTGCCACCCGGTCGACAACTTCAATCCCGACATCCGGCAGATCTACCCGCCCGAGATGGTCTCGTTCGCCCCGCCCAACATCAATGGCGAGGGCTTCAAGGCCCAGCCCGGCTGGCTGTTCGGGTTTTTGAAGAATGTGGTCAAGCTGCGACCGTGGCTGCAAGTGCGTATGCCGACCTTCGGCTTCGCCGACGATCAGGCCACCAACATCGTGGCCATGTTCTCGTCGATCGATCAGGTCGAGTTCCCCTTCCACTACTACGGCGACCTTTCGCTCGTCGGCGCGCGGCGCGAGATCGCGACCAAGCTGTTCCAGAACTTCAAGTGCCAGCAGTGCCACGTGGTGGGAGAGGCGCAGCTGACGCCCGAGCAGGCGGCCAGCGCGGCGCCGAACCTCCTCATGTCGCGTACGCGGCTGCGCGGCGAGTGGATTGCAAAGTGGCTGGAGAATCCGGAGGCCCTGATGCCGGGCACGCGCATGCCGTCGTTCTTCGCGGGGGGCGCCAACCCGCTCGACGCGTTCATGGCCAATCCTCAGGGGCAGGCCGTGTTCGGCGGCATCCCGGGCATCGATGCCGTGCGCAAGGGCGGCGCGCGGGCGCAGATTGCGCTTTTGCGTGACTATCTGATGACGCTCGAGAGCGCGCCGGCCGTGGCGGCAAAGCCGCCGGGCGGCGGGGGTAAGCCGGGCAAGAAGAAGGCGGAGCGGGCGGACGCGCCGGTGCGGTGAGACGGCGGCGCGCACTGGTTGGGCTTGGCGTCGCGCTGCTCGGCTGCCATCGCGCTCCCGCGCGCGTCGAGAGCTGCCGCGACAACCTGGGCGGCGTGTGGCGGGCCGAGGGCGACGCGCGCTTTCGGTATCGCATCAGCGACGACGGCAGGCAGGTCACGCTGTGGCCGCTCTATGCGGCCGGCGGCCCGGGAACCGGCTACGGAAGCGCGCGCACGGTGCTCGTGCGCACGGCCGCCGGCACGCTGGCCGGCGCCACCGAGACCACCTACAGCGAAAGCGGCAAGACATGCCCGCTGCGCTTTCAGGCCCGCATCGATCGCTGCGGCGGAGGCAAGCTCGAGCTCGCGGGTGAAACCAACTTCGACATTGAGATCGCAACCTGCACCGTGCACTCGAGCGGCGTCTTGCAGGTGGCTACGTTGGTGCGCGAGGGCGACCGGTAAGCCGGGGACCCGCAGCTGCAACTTGGCTATCAGCTGTCAGCTCCCTCAACGTTGCATCCGCCGAGCGCCGGGAACGGTTTGAGCGGCCTCCCATGCGCATTTTTCGCTTTCCCCTTGACGAGAAATTGACTCACTTGCACTTCCCCACGGCGCCACCGTCGGGACCGGCGTTGTCGTGCTCACAGTGGGCGCTGCTGCGTCGCGTGATGGTCGGAGGGCCCGTAAGGCGCCCGTACTTGTTCCAGCGCAGGTTGCAGCAAGCCCCGTCCAGGTCGAGATGCTGACAGAAGGGAGAAGTTCCGACGGGCACGGCGCGCGCGGCAGAGCTCAGATAGGTCGGCCTCACCAGTGAGCGCCGGCGGAGCGATGGCCGCCGCCAACGAGCACCCGCCTGAAACCGGCTGACAGCGTGCGGCCGGCGCGCCGATGGCGCCACCGCGCGGCGCCGATCCAGGCGCGGCCTCCACTGCGCTCATCGCCGCGCGGCCCGAGCCTGACGCCCAGAATTTCGCGAAGGCGCTTACTTGCTGGCCAGATCGAGCAGCTGCTGTTCGATTTTCTTCTCGTCGCCCGACTCGAAGCCCGCGTTGACGAACCGGACCAGGCCCTTCTTGTCGATCACGTACGACGAGGGCATCTTGGGCGGCTCATACTTCTCCGCCACCGTCTGCTCGGGGTTGAGCAGCACGGTCAGCTGCACACCATGCGCGCGCAGAAATGTCTCCGCGTTGCTGCGGCTCTTGTCCAGGTTGACGGTCAACACCTCGATCCCGTGTGTGCGCAGCCGCTTGGCCATCTCGCCCAGAATCGGCAGCTCCTTCTTGCAGGGCTCGCACCAGGACGCCCAGAAGTCGAGCAGCACCACCTTGCCGCGCAGCCCCGACAGCCGCACGGCCCGGCCCGACAGGTCCTTGAGCTCGAAATCCTCGGCCCGCTGGCCCGCCCGCACGGCGGCCACGCCCGGCCGCGCCAGCGCCACCACGCCGAGCGCCCCCGCCGCCGCCGCAACCAGCACGGCTCGTCTCATATTGACGCCCGCCATGCGGCTCCGCTGTCGCTCCGCCGCCGAGATCGCCGTTCCAGACTCGCCTCGCCCCACGCACCAGGGGTGCCGGCGAGGACCGGGATGTTCAGTTGCGCGGGGCCCCTCGGCTCGTCTCATTTATTCGCCTCCAGCTCTTCGTCGATCCAGGCTTTGAGCGTCTCGTACTCTTTGGCGTCCGTGACCTCACGTCCATTGACATAGACGGTCGGCGTGCCCGAGATGTTCAAGCGGTCCCCCTCGGCCCGATCCTTGTCGACCCGTTGCTTGGTCGCCGCCGCGCCCAGGTCCTCCTTCCACTTCTTCATGTCGAGGCCGGTTTCCTGCGCGTACTTTTCCAGGTCCGCCTGCGCGAGCGCGTCCTGGTTTTTCCAGAACTTGGTGGTAAGCGCCCAGAATTTGCCCTGCCGCTGCGCCGCCACCGACGCAATTGCGGCCGGCTCCGCATTCTGGTGGCTCCGCAACGGAAAGTGCTTGTAGTACACCTTGATCTGGCCCTTGTACTCCTCGAGCAGCCGATCCAGCACCGGCTGCAGGTGCCGGCAGTGCGGGCACTCGAAGTCGGCAAACTCGACCAGCGTAATGGGCGCCTTGGGATCGCCCTTCATGGGTGCGTCGCTGACGTCGATCTTGACTGCTTTTTGCAGGTACCGCTTCTCGAGCGCCTCGGTGATTTCGGACTCCAGGAACCCGTCGCGAGCCAGCTTGGCTGCATAACGCAGCGCGAAGATGGACCGCTTGCACCCCGGATCGTTCTTGGCCGAGTAGATGAGCGAGTGGGCCTTGCCGCACGCGCTCGCCACCTTGTTGGCCACCCGGAAGAAGATCTTCTTCTCGCCCTCGTCGAGCTTGGACACATCGACACCCTGGGGCGGGGTGGTGTCATCGGGCTTTCCGGCCGCCGCCATCGCACCTGCCGCCGCCGCCGCCTTGGCCTCCGATCGCTGGTTTCCGCACGCGGCCAGCAGGGTCAGCGCCGCGGCGGCGAGCGCCATGAATGTGCGCATGATCGGCTGATTCTTTAACGCGGCCGAGCGCGGAATGCAATCACCCATCCCCCCCCGCTTACGGCCCCGCTCGCTGCCCATGCTGACTTCGACGCACGCGCCGCCTTGACATGCTTAACACAGCGCGTTAAGAAGCCGGTGAATGAGCGGTCATTCATCGGCCGGCTCGACCAGCGGCGGAGGCGACAAACGGGAGCGCATTCTGGAAGCCGCCATTCGCGTGTTTGCGGGCAAGGGCTTCTTTAACTCCAAGGTGTCCGAGATCGCGCGCGAGGCCGGCGTGGCCGATGGCACCATCTACCTCTATTTCAAGTCCAAGGACGATCTTTTGATCTCGCTGTTCGAGGATCGCATGGAGCGCATCAACCAGGCCCTGCGCGAGCGCCTGCCGCGCGAGCCCTCGGCCGAGGCCAAGCTGCGCCGCTTCATCGAGATGCACCTCGATCTGGTCGAGAAACACCGGGCGCTGGTGGAGGTGCTGACGGTCGAGCTGCGCCAGTCGGCCAAGTTCATGCGCGAGTACAAGAACCCCAAGTTCGGCGAGTTTCTGCGCCTGCTCGCCGCCATCATCGAGGACGGCCAGCGCGCGGGCGAGCTGCGCGCGGGCGTTCCGCCCACCCTGGTGGCGCGCGCGATTTTCGGCGCGCTCGACGAGCTCAGCCTGGCGCGCGCGCTGGGCAAGAGCGACCCCATTTCGGCCACGCAGGTCGCCGACCTGCTCCTGAGCGGGCTACGCGGAAGGAGGCACACGTGAAGATCCTGGTCACCTTGAAGCGGGTCCCCGACCCCGAGCAGAAGGTCAAGTTCAAGGGCAACCAGCTCGATTTTTCGGGCGCGAGCTGGGTCATGAACACATTCGACGAGTACGCGGTCGAGACCGCGCTGCGCCTCAACGAAAACGCCGCCACCGGCGAGCGTCTCGGAGAGGTGGTCGTGGCCTCGATCGGACCCAAAGAGGCCTCGCAGCAGCTGCGCAGCGCGCTCGCGATGGGCGCCGACCGCGCCATCCTCATCGCCGGCGACGACGCGCAGCTCGATTCGGGCATGGTGGCGCGCATGGTTGCCAAGCTGACCGAGCGCGAGAAACCTGACCTCCTCCTCATGGGCAAGCAGACTCCCGATGGTGAGAACAACCAGGTGGGGCAGCTCGTGGCCGGTTTCCTGGGCTGGCCCCAGGCCACCTTCGCGGGCTCGATCGAGGCGGCGGACGGCGGCAAGGCGCTGGTCGTGGGCCGCGAGGTCGACGCGGGAATGGAATCGAAGAAAGTGCCGCTGCCGGCCCTGGTCACGGTCGACCTGCGCATCATCCTGCCCCGGGCGGTGCACAACGGCGCAACGCCCGCCGACCACGCCTACGAGGAGGGACCGCGCTACGCCTCGCTCAAGGGCATCATGGCGGCCAAGAAAAAGGAGCTCAAGGAAATGACGCCCGCCGACCTGGGCGTCGAGGCTGCGCTCTGCGTCCAGGTGACCTCGGTCGAGGCTCCGCCCGCACGCAAGGCCGGCGTCAAGGTCAAGGATGTGAAGGAGCTGGTGGAGAAGCTCCACAACCAGGCCAAGGTGATCTGATGGGAAACGTCGTCGTGTTCATGGAAGTGGTCGAGGGCGCGCTCCGCAAGGCCAGCCTGCCCGCCGTCACGTTCGCACGCGAAGCGGCCCGGCACCATGGCGGCCAGGTGCTCGGGGTGGTGGCCGGAAGCGGCCTCGACGCAGCCGCGAGCCAGGCGTCCCAGCTCGTGAGCAAGCTCTTCGTCTTCGATGCGCCCGCGCTGGCGAGCGGCATGGCCGAGCTCCTGGCGCCTCTGATCGCGCGTGTGGCCAAGGAGCAGGGCGCCACGGTGGTGTGCGCGACCGCCACCAACACCGGCAAGGACGTTCTGCCGCGCGCGGCCGCGTTGCTCGGCTGCGGCATGGTGTCCGACGTGATCGCAATCCAGGGGCCGCATTCGTTCAAGCGCCCCATGCTGGCCGGCAATGCCATCGCCCACGTCGAGGTGTCCACGCCGACGCTGGTGGCCAGCGTGCGGCAGACCGAGTTCACGGCTGCCGAGCCGCTGGGCGCGGCGGGCGAGCTTATCAAAGCCGATCCGGGCCCGCTCGACGCGCGCGGCGCGCAGGTGCTGGGCGTGCAGGCCACCAAGAGCGAGCGCCCCGAGCTGACCGAAGCACGCGTGGTGGTCTCGGGCGGACGCGGAATGCGCGAGGGCAAGAATTTCGAGATCCTGGGCCAGCTCGCCGACCTTTTGGGCGGCGCCATGGGGGCCAGCCGGGCCGCCTGCGACGCCGGCATGGTGCCCAACGACCTCCAGGTCGGGCAGACCGGAAAGGTGGTCGCGCCCGAGCTCTACATCGCGGTGGCGATCTCGGGTGCGATTCAGCATCTGGCCGGCATGAAGGGCAGCAAGGTGATCGTTGCGATCAACAAGGATGGCGAGGCGCCCATTTTCCAGGTGGCCGATTACGGGCTGGTGGGAACCTGGGAGCAGACCATCCCGCCGCTGATCGAGGAGATCAAGCAGCTCAAAGCCGCGCAGAAGTGACGTGACGCCGGTGCCGCTCGCCGAGGCCGCCGGGCTGCGCATGCGCTACCGCGAGTG
The DNA here is from genome assembly GCA_035258845.1 of Polyangia bacterium. GTDB lineage: Bacteria > Myxococcota_A > Polyangia > JAHFDS01 > DATFWX01 > DATFWX01. The sequence continues at coordinate 12,997 of DATFWX010000135.1, forward strand.
GGGCGCCCAGCGAAAGGACGCCGGCACGCCGATCGTGCTTCTGCACGGCGCCGGCTCGAGCTCGGTCACGTGGATGGATCTGGGGCGGCGCCTGGGCACGCAGCGCCACTCGATTGCGCCCGATCTGCCCGGGCACGGCCAGTCGGCGCCGCTGCCGCACGCGACCTCGATTTCGATCGATGGGTACCGCGATCTGGTCGGCTGGCTGTGCGCGACCGTGGGCCTTGCGCGCGCGCTCCTGGTCGGGCACTCGATGGGCGGCGCGATTGCGCTCAGCGCCGCGCTGGCCTGGCCGGAGAAAGTGGCGGGCCTCGCGATGGTCGCCAGCGGGGCGCGTCTGCCGGTCTCGGAGCGCACGCTCGTCGCCATCCGCGACCACTTCCCCACCCTACCCGACTTGATGGCGCTGACCTGTTATTCGCCCGAAACCCCGCGCGCGGTGGCCGAGCGCTGGGCCCGCGTGACCATGCAGGCGCCGCGCGAGACCGTGCTGGCCGATTTCGAGGCCTGCGCGCGCTTCGACCTGCGTGCTCGCCTGCCCGAGCTGCGCGTACCCATGCTGGGGATCGCGGCGGCCGATGATCTGATGGTGCCGGCCAAGGTTGTGCGCGAGCTGGGCGGGCGCGTGATCGAGTACGAGCGGGCCGGGCACAATCTTCAGCACGAGCATCCGGAGGCGCTGGCGCGCGACCTCCTGGGCTTTGCGGCCCAGCTCGATTAGACTTGCGCTCGTGAAGGCCGACGTGCCCCTGCGCTTTTCAGCCATCGGCCGCAGCATGTGGCCGCTCGTGCGGCCGGGCGACGTGGCGCGCTTCGAGCCGACCGGCGGTGTGCCGCCGCACCCGGGCGAAATCGTGCTCTACCACGCGGACGGCAAGCTGGTGGCGCATCGCGTGATCGGGCGGCTTGGCGACGGGCGGCTGCGCCTGCGCGGCGATTTCACGCTGGCCGAGGACGCGCCGCGCGCGCCCACGGAGATCGTAGGCCGGCTGGTGGCGCTCGAGCGCAGCGGACGCGCGGTCGACATCGAGGGCCCGCTGGCACGCCTGCTGGCGCGCGCGCTGCCGCCGCTGCAGCGGTCGGCGCCCCGTGCGCTCGATGGGCTGCGCCGCGGCGTGCGCGGCACCGCGCAGCTGCTCGATCGCGCCTGGACGGCCGGGCCGGTGCGGCGCCTGCGTGGCCTGGCCCCGCTCGAGCGCGCGATTGCGGTCGCGACGCCGGCCGACGCGGCCGACCTGGCAGGTCATGATCGCCGCCGCGGGCGCGATCCGGACGAGTACGCCGCGCTTCCGCTCGCCCCGTCCGACGGTCCCTGCTTCTGCGTCATCGCGCGCGTGGGCGCCCAGCGGCGGCTGGTCGGGTCGACGCACCTCTGCGAGCCGCCGTGGACGCGCGCGGCGGGCTGGGACGGGCTCTGGATCCACGACACCTTCGTCGAGCATCGCTGGCGCGGGCGCGGGCTCGGCAAAGCGCTCACGCGCGCGCTGCTCACCGAGGCGGCGCGGCGCGGCCGGGTCGAGCGGGTGCGAGTGGCGGTGCGGATCGACAACCCGCGCTCGCGGCAGCTCCACGAGCGGCTCGGGTTCGTGCTCATCGGTGAGCTGGGCGGGCACGTGCTCCTCGAGCGCACGCTGGAGCGCACGCTTGCCCACGATTCCGAGTTGTTATAGGCTGTCCGCCATGCCTGACGGCAAGGAGGGGCTGCGTGTCACCGTGCATGGTCGCGCGGTGTTCGCGCGCCTGCGCGATGGCGACGGCGTCATCGTGGACACCGAGACCGCCTTTTACTTTGGCCTCAACAAGACGGCCACCTTTCTCTGGCAGCGGCTGCAGGAGTCGAACGGCGCCACGGTGGACGAGCTCGCCAGCGCGCTGTGCGCCGCCTTCGCGGTCGAGCGCGCCCAAGCCGAGCGCGATGTATCCGAATTCGTGGAAAAAATCCTACAGAATGCCCTGGCCACGCGTGTGAACGGAGAGCCGGCCGGCGGAGACTCATTCGAGGCGGGGAGGTCTACGTGAATAGCGAGTCCAAGCCCGAGACGACGCAGGACCAGCGAGAAGAGCCGGCTGCGGAGCGTCAGCCCTACGAGCGCCCCGTGATCGAGAAGTTTCCTCCGATGCGCGACGTCACGTTCGGAACCATCGTGCCCGCCACCGTCACCGTCATCTCACCCTAGGAGAGCCGTTTGTTCGAGCGGCGTTTCGACCTCGACCGCTGCCTGCTCGGCCTTCGCGGACGAGGCCAGGACTTGGCGCGCGTGGTCGATCGGCTGCTCGGTCTGTGCGAGGTGCCCCTTTCCGCGGTCGCGCACCCGGATGTGACGATCGAGATCGATAGGTGCGCGCAGCCGCCCGCCATGCCGGCGCGCGGACCGCGGTTCTTGTTCCCGCCCATGCTGGCCTTCGAGAGCGCGAGCGGATGGCTCTTGTGCGATGAGGTCGGCCAGCTCGAGGTGGAGCCCGAGCGCGGCCGCATCGTGGGCGCCGTGTGGCGCGATGCCGATCTCACCGCTCTGTCGGGATTTGCGACCCTGACCTTGTGGGTGGCCGTGATCGAGTGCCTGCGCGCGCGCGGGCGCTACCCGCTGCATGCCGCGGCAGTGGTGAGCCCGGGCGGGGAGACGCTGCTTCTGCCCGGCACGCGCTGCGCGGGCAAATCGACCATGACTCTGTCTCTCATCGAGGCCGGTTACAGCATGCTCAGCGACGATACCGTGTGGGTGGAGCGGACGCGGGCGGGCGCGATCGAGCTGGTCGGCTGCCGGCGCCGGTTTCATGTGCGACCGGATCTGGTGGCGCGGCGCGCCGACCTGGCGGCGCTGGTTCGTGATCTGGAGCGATTCGAGCCGCCTGACAAGAAATGGCTCGCGCTCGAGGAGAGGTTTCCCGATCGCATCCGGCGCCGGGCACCTGCGCCCAGCCGCATCGGCTTTCCCGAAATCGTCGACGAGCCGGGCTCGCGCCGGGTCGAGCTGAGCCCGCGCCAGACCCTCTTGCGCCTGTTTGCGCACTCGGCGTTCGTGTTCGTGCGGCCGCAACTGGCGCCCGGTCACCTGGCTCTTCTGCGCGCGCTGGCCGACGGCGCGCCGGCCGCGCAGCTTCTGTGCGGCCGCGATGTGCTGATGGAGCCCAACCAGTATCTTGCGCTTTTGGAAGGGACTGCATTATGGACGTCGGCAGCGTTGGCTTCGAGCTGACCGATCGCTGCGATCTGGCGTGCGCGCACTGCCTGCGCGCCGTGGTGCCGCCGCATGCGCAGCGCGCGCGCGACATCGAGCTGGGCCTGGTCGAGCGGGTGGTCGGCGAGGCGCGGAAGCTCGGCATCCCGCATGTGGGCCTGACCGGCGGCGAGCCCACCCTGCATCCCCATTTTCTTCAGGTGGTCGACGCGATCGTGGGGCACGGGCTGAGCTACAACTTCGTGTCCAACGGCCTCGGGCTGCCCGAACTGATCCCGCGCTGGGCGGCGCGGCCGGAGCGGCGGCAGGGGCTGCGCGACATCACGGTGAGCCTGGACGGGGCCACCGAGGCCACGCATGATGGCATTCGCGGCCGCGGCACATTTCGGCGCACGCTGGCCGGCATCGCGGTGCTGCGCGCGACCGGGGTGCCCTTCAACATCTCGATGTGCATCACGCGCACCAACCGCCACCAGATCGACCAGATGGGCCTTTTCGCGCATCATCTGGGCGCGCAACGGCTGTACCTGACTCATTTTCTGCCCAACGGGCGGCCGCACGCGACTCAAGATTTGGATCTGACCACCGATGAGCGACATCAGGTGGAAGCGGTCATCAAGCGTCTGATCGACGCGATGCGCTTTCCCATTTTCGTGGGCGAGGGCTACTACACGACTGAGACCGATCATCAGTGCGCGACGGTCCGGCTGCGCACGCTCAACGTGGACCCGAGCGGCCATGTCACCTTCTGCTGCGAGCTATCCAATTACTATGGGGAGGCGCGGCCGCCCGAGACCCGCAGCGACTGGATCTGCGACCTGGCCCGGGTGAGCCTGGAGGAGGCCATTGCGCTCCAGCGGGCTGCCATCGCGCGCTTTCGGGGGGAGCGGCTGGAGGACGAGGCGGCGGGCCGGCGGGGCGAGGACGACAAGTTCGCATGTCGCTACTGTGTGCGGCACTTTGGCAAGCCAGAACGCGAGGTTGTGCCCGTTCAGAAGTTGCGCACGCGAGGCCGTGCGGATCTGATATGCTGAGGGTCTGGGCAGTTTTGTTTAGTGAACGAGCTTGCATTTCCAGGCGACTAATTTGTGGGTAAGCCTGCGGGAGGCATCGACATGAGATCGAGCACCTATTCCAGAATCTTAGCGCTGGGCGGCCTGGTCGTGCTGGGCGGGTTGGGCTGCGACGCCAATCGATCGGGCTGGCCCGACGTGGCCGAGCAGGTGCCCGCCGATGAGGTGCAGGACGACCCCAGCCACCCGATCGCAGCCCGCTACTGGGCCGAGATCGATCCGGTGGCTGCCACGATGGACCTGTACCGGCTGCACCCGGGCAACATCATCTACCGCAACGAGCGCATTGCCGAGGTCCGGTATGGCTACGCCGGCAACTCGGCCACCTCGACCTCCTGCGGCGGCGGCGGCAACTGCCTGCCCGGGTCGGGAACGCTGAACCTGTTTACGGATCCGACCAAGCTGACGTTCGTCGATGCCAACGGCCAGTGCCACTCGAATAACGGCTCGTGTACGGGGACGGGCGGCCACGCGCCCCCGCCGGTCGACAATTGCGCCAACGTCAACACCTTCTGCAGCCCCCTGCAGATCGTCAGCAACATGACGTTCGGCCAGTCGGTGGGCGCGATGCCGGATGTGGTCACGCTGGTCGGCCAGGCGGCCGGACAGGCCAACCAGATCAACAGCTGCGCGGACTTCTCGGGATCGCAGGTCACGGCCGGCCAGGCCGGGCAATGCTTCCTCACCGGCCCCGCCAAGGTCGATGCCAGCACGAGCGATCTGACCTCGTCGATTGGCAGCGGCTCGACCGGCTGCTCGTATTGCTACGGCAATGCAATCAATGCTTCCAACGGAGGGTTGCCCGCGCTCGCGGATGCCGTCCTCAGCAGCGACACCAATCCGCCCAACGCGACGCTCAAGGGCCTTTTCACCGACACGCTGATCATGAATCTCGCCAACAGCAACGCTTTCAGCGTCACGCTGACGGTGCGCTGGTCCTCGCCCACCCTCGATACCCCAGGCAGTCAAATCCAGCTCATCGACCCCAACACGGGCTCTCCGCCCAATCCACTCTGCGCAACGCCTGGGTCGACGCTTGCGATTGTGACCGGCGGCGCATTCGGCCCGCCGGGAAGCTGCCTCAACACGACACAGCCGCCGACGACCTGCGATCCGTTCACCGACGGAACGCCGGGCGCGAACTACACGGTCAGCTTCACGGGCGTTGGAAGCCCGGTCACACCCACCTTCTGGTCGGATACCGAGGTCGACGTGACCGTTCCCATGGGCGCGACCAGTGGACGCATCACCATCAACACGCCGCTCGGGTCGGTCGGATCGACCGACACCTACACGGTTTGCACAGGCGGCGGGAACACCTGGCGTCGGCTGACCTCCAACCTGCCGGCCGGTGTCGTGCAGCCCGCCGGTGGAGTCATCGGGCAGACCATCTATGTTGCAGGCGGTCGAACTGCGATCTCGAGCGCAACCTCTGCCGTGGCGACCGTGCGCGCGTTGCCGATCCCAACCATGGCCACTCCCAACCCGAGTTGGACCACTGCCGCTTCGATGACCACGGCAGTCTGGGGTGCCGCCTACACGGTCGCGGGCGGTAGTCTCTATGTAATCGGCGGGGCCACCGGGGCCCTCTGCACAAACGCAACGCAGATCTTCAACGGGACCTCCTGGTCCAGCGGGCCCAACCTGCCGCTGAGCCTGTGCGATGCCACAGCCGTGACCCTGGGGAGCGTCATCGTGGTCAGCGGTGGCTCGACCAGGCCCTCACCACTTGCCGGCGCTCCGTTGTCGAGCACCCAGCGCGCGTGGACGCTTGACACGTCGGTGGGCGGCGCCATGTGGACGGCTTTCACCACCGGATCCAATATCGATCCGACCAATCGCTGGGGCGGCGGCGGCGACTCAAACGGCTCGACCGGGCTGATTGTTGGTGGCGCGAACTTCGTTGGCTCCGGTGCGCCAATCTCCGCCGCGAGCTCGGTCACTCAGTCGGGCGGCACCCCGACGTTCGCCTCGGCGACCGCCGCACCAGCAGCGCTATGCATGGGCCGCGTCGCCGATACGGGCGGCTTTGCGTTCCTCTATGGTGGAATCTCGGGCACCAGCTGCGGGGCCACCAGCGCTGGTACCTCCACGCTCTACCAGATCGCCGCTAACGGGAGCGGATCCTGGACCACGTTGTCGCCCGGCGGCGACGCGCCGGCCGCTCGCTTCGGTGGTGTCTTGCTTGCGGCCACCCCGAGCGGCGGAACCACCAAGCTCTACTCGATCGCAGGAGCCGCGAGCAACGCGTTCGTGACCGCAGTCGACGAGTACACTCCTTAAGCAAACCCTCCCGCCCGGTTTGCCGCGCTGGGGGCGGCAGCGTCTACAACCCGCTTCAAGCCGTGCCCGCGTTCCAGAAGCTCGTGCAGCGTTTCGCCCAGACGTTTCGTTAAGGTGTACACCATGCGCTATGCAGCTTACCGCGATTCGCGCCTGCGACCCTGCCGGAGCGCGCGCCACTGCCCCGCCGCCCGGCCGCCTGCGCGCACGGGTGCTCGACATCCTCGCGAGCAACCGCCTGTGCTCGATCGCGACCGTCACCGCTGACCGGCGCGCGCACATTCACACCGCGTATTTCTGTTTCTCGAGCCAGCTCGATCTCTTCTTCCTCTCGCACCCGAGCGCGCTGCACTGCCGCAATCTGGCCACCCATCGCTCGGCCGCAGCCACTGTCTTCTCCTCGGCGCAGACCTGGAGTGGCCCCGACCGCGGCCTGCAGCTGTTCGGCACCTGCGCGCCCGCGACCGGCGCCGAGCGGCTCTATGCGCGGCGCTTTCCGGCCTACACCGCATCGGAGTATCGCTTCTACCGGTTTCGGCCGCGCCAGCTCAAGCTGCTCGATGAGGCCGAATTCGGCGATGGCATCTTCGTCACCGCCACTATTCGCCGCTCATCCCGCGGCTCGAGCTCCCCGATCAGCGGTCGCTGATCCAGCCGCCGCGCGGACCCGTCTGCACGCGTAAAAAGCGCACGCCGCGCCTGGCCAGCACCGGGTCGAGCCGTATCCCCGTCGCACGGACATGAGGGAACCCGTTTCGGGCGTGATATCCTAAGCGGAGCAATGAGCGGCCGGTTTGCAGCCCGGTTTGCCGCGCTGGGGGCGGCAGAAGGGGTGCTGGTCACCCTGGTCTGGTGCGCCATCGCGGCCGTGGCCCTGCCGGCCGGCGCCCGCGCGTCCGCGCTCACGGTCGCCTTGACGGGTGGGCTGGCCTACTGCACCACCGTCGCTGCGCTGCGCGTGCTTTTGGCCACTCGCCTGCGCGACCCGGCGCGCGTGACCGACAGCGCGGTCGCCAGCTCGTTCGCCAGCGCGCTGCCGGCCGCCGCCCTCGCCGCCACCCGCTATGGCATCGAGGCCGCGCTGCTCGTGCTCGGCTCCGCGGCCACGGTTGCGCTGGGCTGTTTGCGCTGGACGCGCCGCCTGAGCCCCGACGAGCCGCAGGCCGGTCGCGGCCTGCGCCTGCAGGACCTTCTGGCCGGTGCCGCGCTCACGCTCGCGGTCGCGAGCTGGGCCACCACCGCGGGCGTGCTCCTGGGCGGGCAGGCCATGCTCCATCTGCCCGCCGCCGCCACCCGCTTCGGCCGCGCCGCCGCCATCTTCGGGCCCGCCTTCATCCTCTACGCGCTCGCCGTGGCCGCCATCGCCGGGCGCGCCCTGGGCGCCGACATCAACCGCGTGCGCGCTGCGGTCGCCGCCATGGCCTCGAGCGGCCACCTCGAGCAGCCGCTCGCGGTCACGACCCCCGACGAGATCGGCGCGCTCACGCACGCGCTGGGCGAGCTGCGCACCCACCTTTTCGCCGAGCTGGTCACCTACGAGCAGGCGCTCGATCGCGCGCACAAGGCGGAGACGCGCAAGGACGCCTTCTTCGGCCAGCTCACGCGCGAGCTGCACGTGCCGCTCGACGCCATCGTGGCCGAGGCGCGCGCGCTGCAGGCCGGCGAGCACGGTGCCATGCCGGCCGAGCAGCAGAACCACGTGCGCGTCATCGAAAGCGCGGCCTATCACCTGCTCGGTCTGCTCGGCGACGTGGTCGACCTGACGGTCCTGCAGTCGGGCACGCTCAAGCTGGCGCCGGTCGAGCTCGATGCGGCCGCGCTGTGCCGCGCCGTCGTCCGCGAGCTGGGAGGGCTGGTCATCGCCGCGCAAAAGCCGGTCGACGTGCGCGCCGATGCACCCACACCGCTGCCGCTCCGTGCCGATCCGCAGCGCATGCGCCAGATCCTGGCCAACCTGGTCACCAATGCCATCAAGTTCACCGAGCGCGGCCAGGTCCTGCTCAGCGCGCGCCGCGACGGCGAAGGCGCGGTGCGGATTTCGGTCCGCGACACCGGGCCCGGGATCGCGGCCGAAAAGCTGGGCGGCATTTTCGAGCAGTACCGGCAGGTCGGCACCACCGGCGGCGTCGGCCACGGGCTCGGCCTCGCCATCGCCAAGCAGCTGGCCGAGCTGCACGGCGGCTCGCTGTCGGTGGAGTCGACACCCGGCCAGGGCTCGACCTTCACGCTCACGCTTCCGGGAGGCGCCGCCTGATGCGCGACCTCGGTCTGCGCGTCCGCATTGCCGCCGTGGTGGGGGCGGTGGGCGCCGTCGTCGCGGTCACCATGACGGTGGCGGTGCCGGCGCTGCTCGGGCTGCCCGCGCACGAGCAGCGCATCAGCCACAACGAGCTCGTCATCCTGGGCGCCCCCGCCGTCGGGGCGCTCGTGTTTCTCACGCTGCGCGCGCTGGAGCCGCTCGATCGCTGGCGCCGCCGCCCGACCCCCGAGCACCGCGCGGCCGCCCGCGCCGCCGCGGCCCTGGTGCCCGATCGCCTGGCACGCTGGGGCGCTGTCATCGGCCTCGGCGCCATCGTGGCGGGCGCCGTCATCGAGCTGGCCTGGAGCGTGCCCGCGCGCTCCGTGCTGGCGGCTGCGCTGTGCGACCTGGCGCTTTTGGCGGGAGCGCTGCCGTCCATGATCCTGTACACGCGCGCCGCCCTGGGCCCGCTCACGCTCGAGCTGGCCAACGAGATGCGCCCGCCCGGCCGTGCGCTCTCGCTGCGCGTCAAGATCTCGGTGCTGGTGGCGGCCCTGGGCACGCTCGGCATCGTGCCGCCGGCCGTGATCGGGGCCGCGCGCCTCGATCAGGTGGCCGCCGAGGCCCGCCAGAGCGACGATTTCACGCGCGCGCTGGCGCTGGCCGCGCAGGTGGCCCCGCTGCCCACTCCCGAGCTGCGGGCCCGCGTGCGTGCGCTCCCGCGCGCGGTCGTGCTCGACGACCGGGGCGAGCTCGATCCACCCGACGCACGCGGCCACGTCGACACGCTGGTGGCGCTGGCGGCGCCGCCGCACGTGGGCTGGTCGGTCGGCTTCCGCGAGCCCGAGACCACGCCGACCCGCAACCTGCGCGCGGCTCTGCTCCTCACCATGCTGGCCCTGCTCGCGGTGGCGGCCTCGCTGGGCGACCAGACCGCCACCCGCGTGCAGTCCGATCTCGAGCGGGTGGGCGCCAAGATCAGCGAGCTCGCACACGGCGAGCTGGGCGATCCCCTGCCGCGCGCCTCCGTGCAGTCGGCCGAGGTGCGCGCGCTGGTCGAGTCTACCAACGACCTGCTGGGCCGCATGTCCGATCTCAAGATCGGCCGCTTCGTGGCCATCGAGCGCGCAATCGAGGCCGATCGCGCCAAAACCCAGTTCTTCGCCAACATGAGCCACGATCTGCGCAGCCCCATCACCTCGATCCTGGGCTACTCGGAGCTGCTCAAGAAAGGCATCGAGGGCGACGTGACCGCGCCCCAGAAGGAGGCGCTCGAGCGCATCCAGGTGCTGGGCGAGCAGGTGCTCGATCTGGTCGGTGAGATCCTCGACTGGGCGCGCGTGAGCGCGGGCGCGCTGGAGCTGCATCTTTCGTGGACGCCGGCGGTGGAGCTGATCGACCAGGCGGCGCGTGAGGCCCGTGCGCGCCTGCCGGCCGGGCTCCTGCTCGACGCCGAGCCGGCGGCCGGCCTGCCGCAGATGCTGCTCGACCGGCATCGCGCAGCCGCCGCCGTGGCCGCCTTCGCGCGCGCAACCGGGCACTTCGCGACCTCGGGTCGCGTGCTCATGAGGGCGCGCGCCGCCGAGGCACCCGGGATCGGCGACGCGCTCGTGATCTCGGTCGAGGGCTCGACCGCCCTGCCCGCCGACGAGGCCACGCGCGCGCTGGAGCCGCTCCATCCCTGGCCCGGCGACGGCCTGGGCCTCCGACTGCCGCTTGCCCGCCGCGTGATCGAGATGCACGGCGGCCGCGTCGAGGTAGCGACCGGAAGCGGCGCGGGCGCTCTGTGGGTGCTGACGCTGCCGGTCGGGCGCATCGTTCATCGACGGTCGGCCCGGCGCGCCTGACGCTAACCCAACGGAATCTGCTATAATCCCTCAAGGGGATTATGAACCAACCGGTGATGCCGCGGCGGCTGCCGGATGACCCGGCGCTCGCGATCCGCCGCCTCGAGCAGAACGTCGAGCAGGTGGTCCACGGCAAGCCGCAGGCGGTCCGGCTGGCGCTCACCTGCCTGCTTGCGCGCGGGCACCTGCTCATCGAGGATGTCCCGGGCGTCGGCAAGACCACCCTGGCGCGCGCGCTGGCGCGCTCGGTCGGCGGCACCTTCCACCGCATCCAGTTCACCAGCGACCTTCTGCCCTCCGACATCATCGGCGTGTCGGTGTTCAATCAAGAGACCGGTCGGTTCGAGTTCAAGCCCGGGCCGCTGTTCGCCAACGTCGTGCTGGCCGATGAGATCAACCGCACCACCCCGCGCACGCAGTCCTCACTACTCGAGGCCATGAGCGAGAGCGCGGTCTCGGTCGACAGCCACACCTACGACCTGGAGCCGCCCTTTTTCGTGGTGGCCACCCAGAACCCGCAAGAACATTTCGGCACCTACCCCCTGCCCGAGTCGCAGATGGACCGGTTTCTCCTGCGCATCCGCATGGGCTACCCGGCCTGGGACGACGAGCGGCAGGTGCTGACCTCGGGCGGCGAGGATCCGGTGACATCGCTGCGCGCGGTCATCTCGCCCGACGAGGTGTGCGCGCTCCAGGATCACGTCGACGAGGTCCGGGTCGAAAGCGCGCTCGCCGACTACGCGATGACGGTGGTCGCAGAGTCGCGGCGCTCGCCTTTTCTGGCGCTCGGCATCTCGCCGCGGGGCGCCAAAGCCTGGTACCGGGGCGCGCAGGCCTACGCGCTCGTGTGCGGCCGCGACTACGTGACGCCCGACGACCTCAAGGAGCTCGCCGCGCCCGCGCTCGCGCACCGCGTGGTCCTCAATTCAACCCAGGACTCGCTGGGACGCGCGCGCGAGGAGGCCGAGCGCGTAATCGCCGACATCCTCGACCGCATCCCGGTCCCGCTCTGAGCCGCCATGCTCGACCTTGCGCGCATCCGTAAGTGGCTGCGCCCACCGCGCCGGCTCAAGTTCACCCGCGAAGGTCGCTGGTTCTGCGCAATCACGATCGGCATCGGCATCGCGGCCATCAACACCGGCAACAACCTGCTCTATCTGGTCCTAGGCATGATGCTGTCGTTGATCGTGGCCTCGGGCATCCTGTCCGAGGTCGCCCTGCGCCACCTGGCGCTGTTCCGCCAGCCGCCCGCGCGCCTGCACGCCGGCCGACCGTTCCTGATGTCGATCACGCTGCGCAACGAGAAGCTTCGCCTGCCCTCGTTCTCGATCGAGATCGAGGACCTTTTGGGCCAGCGGCCGCTCGACAAGAAGTGCTACTTCCTGAAAGTCCCGGCTGGGCGCCAGCAGTCGACCTCGTACCGCCATACCTTCCCGCGCCGCGGCCGCTACCCGTTCTCGGGCTTTCGCGTGTCGACCAAGTTCCCATTCGCTCTTTTCCGCAAGTCGCGCGACATCGACGCGGCCGGTGAGGTCATCGTGTTCCCGGCGCTCTACGAGCTGTTCGCCCCGCCCGCGCCCGGCATCACGCGCTCGGGTGACGAGCCGCACGCGCGCATCGGCCGCCAGGGCGACTTCTACGGTCTGCGCGATTTCCGTCCGGGCGACGATCCGCGCGACCTGAACTGGCGCAAGTCCGCGCAGAAGGGCCGGCCGGTGGTGCGCGAGCAGCAGGACGAAGCCAGCCGCCGGATCACCCTGCGCCTCGACAACGCGCTTCCGGCCGCAGCCGCGCTCGAAGATCACGAGGGGCTCGAGCGCGCCATCTCGCTGGCTGCCTCGCTGGCCGCGTTCTACGTGGTGCGCGGCTACTCGGTTGCGCTGATTGCGCGCGGGCAGGCGGTTGCGCCCGGGGTCGGGCCGCCCCACCTGTCGCGCATCCTGCGCTGCCTGGCCCTGCTCGAGACCGCGGCGCCCTCGACGCCCTTCGCCAGCG
>DATFWX010000136.1:0-15931 GCA_035258845.1 Polyangia bacterium
CTCCACCGACGACACCCGCGAGCGGCTGGCCAGGTTCGAAGGCCGCATCTGCTACCTTCACCAGGACAACCGCGGCCTGCCGGCGGCACGCAACCGGGGCCTGCGCGAGGCCAGCGGCGAGTGGGTCGCGTTCCTCGACGCCGACGACCTGTGGCATCCCGACAAGACCCGCCTGCAGCTCGAAACCGCGCACGCGCTCAAGAATGTGGATTTCCTGGGCACGCCCGGCCGCAGCGAGCCCATGCCCGAACGGCTGCCCGAGCGCCCGCCCGTGCGCATGCTCGAGGTGCGCGATTTCCTGTGCGCGACCCCGGTGTGCGCATCGGGCGTGCTGGTGCGCAGGCGCTGCTTCGAACAGGTGGGCGGCTTCGACGAGAGCCTGCGCTCGGTGGAAGACCGCGACATGTGGCTGCGACTCGCGGTGCGTTTCGCCAGCGCGCAGATGGACGCCCACTGTGTGTACTACCGTGAGCATCCGGCGCAGATGAATCGGCGCGCCGAGCGCATGTACCGCAGCTACGAGGCCGTTCTCGCAAAATTTTTTCGCGAGCAGCCCGAGCACGCCAATCTGAAATCGATCGCGTACGCGTTCATGTACATGGACGCGTCGATCGCCTACATGAACGAGGGCGCGCGGCGCGAAGCCATCCGACTCATTCTGCGCTCGCTGCGCGCCTGGCCCTGGTCGGCGCGGCACTCGGCCAAGCTGTCGGCAGCCCGCCGCTGGAAGCTGCTCGTGCGCAGCCTGCTCGGCGAGAGCCTGTTCCACTCTCTCAACCGACGGCTCAAGGCCGAGTGAGCGCTCCCGCGACCACATGGCGGCGCGAGCTGGCCTGGCTGGGCGCCTTTCTGGGCGCGGCGGCGCTGCTGCGCAGCTCGACTTTTTTCCAATCGCAGGTGGGCACCGACGAGGCTCTCTACCTCACCATCGCGCGCGGCCTTTTGCACGGCCAGCTTCCGTACGTCGACCTGATCGACAACAAGCCGCCCGGGATCTACCTCCTGTTCGCGCTCGCACAGGTGGTGCTCGGGCAGAACGTGCTCGCGATGCGCCTGCTGGCGTGCCTGTTCAACGCGCTGTCGTGCCTGCTTTTGCTCCGCATCGGGCGCACCATGCGGTCCGAGGCCGTGGGCGCGATCGCCGCCCTGCTCTATCTCTTCTTTTCACTTGGCAACTATGGCCTCGAGGCCAACACCGAGCTGTTCTACACCCCGTTCGTGCTGGCCGGCTTCCTGGCGCTGGTGTACCGGCCGCTCGCCGACGGCAGCGCGCCCACGCCGGCAAGCTGCTTCTGGGGTGGCCTCAGCCTGGGCTGCGCGCTCGAGATCAAGTACGTGGTGGTGTTCGACACGCTGGCGGTGGCGCTCCTGCTGTGGGCCCAGACCCGCCGCCACGCGCCCGGGCTGCCCGCGCTCGCACGCCGCGCGGGCCCATTTTGCGCGGGCTTCCTGCTGCCGTTTGCGCTCTTCCTGGGCTTCTACGCGGCGGTCGGCCATCGGTCCGAGTTCCTCGATTACAACCTGCGCGCCAACCTGACCCATCGCACCGACACCGCGTTTGCGCCCCTTTACCTTATGGGCCGACTCAAGGACCAGGTGCGCGAGAACCTCCTGCTCTGGGTCGGCACCGTGTGCGCAGGTGGGCTCGCGCTGGCGCGCCGCGCCGGCACCGATGCGCACGAGCGCAGCGGGCTGCGCGCGACCCTTTTGTGGTTTGCGTGCGCGATTCTTGGCGTCAGCTTCACCAAGACCTTCTATCGGCACTACTTTGCGCAGCTTCTGCCGGCCCAGTGCCTGCTCACGGCGCTCGTCATCGGCGTCGCCACCCGCGAGCTGCGCGCATTCGAGCGCGGTCTCGCTCTCGTGCTCGTGCTCGTGGTACCGCTCACCGACGTCGCCTACCGCCCGCTCGCAGACGGCGCCAAGCTCGCCTACTTTCACGTGCTCAAGCGACAGCCCACCTGGCACGATACGCCGGCCGAGATCGCGGCCTACCTGCGCCCGCGCGTTCCGGCCGGGCGCACAATCTACGTGGCCGACTACAAGGCTATCATCAATTATCTGGTGCCGGCCGCGCCGCTGCCCAGCCGCTACATGCTGCCCGAGTTCCTGAACGACCCCCATTTCGCCAAGGTGGCCCGCGTCGATGCGCTGGCCGAGCTGGACGCCATCATGCAAAAGCGCCCACTTTTCGTGGTGCGGCGGCGCGAGGGCCGAAACGAGTTCTACCAGCGCCTGGATCGATACCTGCGCGCCGACTACGTGCTCGACCGCGCTTTCGAGGAAAGCAATAGCGCCGACTGGCAGCTCAGCGAGGAGCCGGCCCAGGATCGCTACATCGAGCTGTACCGGCGCTTGCACGACTGACGAGCGTGGAGTAGCGTAACCGAGATGGGGGACTGTCCGGGCTGCGGCGCGGCGGGGGCGCAGCCGGCGCTTGCGAAAGACGGCTACCAGATCCTGCACTGCCGCGCCTGCGACCTGCGCTTCCTGGCGCACACGCCGAGCGCCGACGAGCTGGCGGAGCTCTACTCCGACCGCTATTTCACCGAAGGCAAGACCGGCTATCCCGACTACATCAAGGACGAGCGCACGCATCGCAGGCAGGCACGGCGCTATCTGGCCCGTCTCGGCCGGTTTCACGCGGCGCCGGGTGCGCTGCTCGACGTCGGCTGCGCGGCCGGCTTTTTCCTGGACGAGGCGCGCCAGCGGGGCTGGGACGTCACCGGCTGCGACATCAGCGAGTATGCGCGCCGCCACGCCGAGGGCGTGCTCGGGCTGCGCGTCGTGTGCGCGCCCTTTCTGGAGGCGCCGCTGGCCCCCAGCTCGTTCGATCTCATCACCCTGTTCAACGTGCTCGAGCACCTGCCGCAGCCGCGCGCGGTCTCCGAACGGCTGTACGGGCTTTTGCGTCCGGGCGGCCGCCTGCTCATCGAGACCTGGGACTCGAGGTCGCTGGTCGCGCGCACGCTGGGCGGAAAGTGGCACCAGTACGCGCCCCCGCACGTCTTGTCCTGGCACAGCCGGCGCTCGCTCGACGCGCTGTTCGCGGCGCCACGCTGGCGCAGGATCCATTTCGAGCGCTCCGCCAAATGGATCTCGCTCGAGCACGGCCTGACCCTTTTGGCCGAGCTCGCGCGCAGTCGCGGCTTGGCACAGGCGCTGGGCGCGCTGGGCCACTCGCGGCTGGGCTCGTTCGAGGTGCCGTACTATCTGGGCGACCTGGTCCTGGTCGGGTTCCAGCGCGACGCGGAGGCGGCGGCATCGGAGCCCCTGCAGGCAGCGCTTCGGCAATGACCGCCCCGGCACGGCACGGGCGCGCGCTCGCGGGGGTCGTGCTGTCGGCGGCGGCGGCGCTCGTGGCCGCGGACGTCGGCATGCGGCGCCTGATCGAGCCGCCCCCGGTTCTGGTGGAGGCCGAGGATGCGCTCTCGACCTACCGGCACACTGACCCGGACGTGCTGGTCATCGGCTCCAGCCACTCGCGCGCCTTTTTCGCGGTCGCGGATCTGCTGGCCGAGCGCACCGGTGGCGCCCAGAAGATGCTGCCGGTCCCGCTCGAGTTCGGAAAGCTTACCTCGTACCTTTGGCTGCTCGAGCACAAGCTGCGCCCGCTCATCGAAGAGCGCAATCGCGCGGGCAACCTTGTGCGGCCCAGCCTGTCGCGGGTGCTTCTGGCCACCGAGTGGTGGGACGCCTGCGCGCCCGACCGCGTGCCGGCCGTCAACGTGGCCGCGCGGGCCTGGGGCTGGTCCGATTTTCTGGGCGACTTCGTCCGCCACGGCCTCAGTGACTACAATCGCAATTTTCTCAACGAGAGGGTGCGGCGCAGCTTTCCGCGCTCGCTGCTCGTGCAATACCGGGGCGACGAGCGCATCCTGGACGCGGTGCACGACGTGGTCCGCGAGAACAAGACCAGCGATCCGGAATCGGTGCGCGCCCGCCAGATCGCCAAGTGGCGCGTGATGATCGAGCGCGGCGCTTCGTGCCCGCCTGGCGACGAGAAGCGTGCGCTCGAAGACATTCTCGACTACCTGCAGGCGCACGGTCTCGAGGTCACGGTGGTCCTGTTCCCGCGCATGCCCGAGACCCTGACCGAGCGCGCCAAGCAGACCACGCTCAAGCAGTTCGCCGACTATGTGGCCGCGCGGGCGCGCGCGCGCTCGTTGCGCTGGGTGGACATGACCTACTCGACCCCGCTGCGCGCGGCCGACTTCCAGGCCGACCTCGATCACGTCAGCCCCGAGGGCAGCCGCAAGTTCGCCCACTGGGCGCTCGACCACGATCTGCGCTTTCTGCTGGAGCCGGTCAAGCCGCGCCGGGCCCAGCTCCCCTAGTGATGGCCGAGCGCGCGCGCACGCCGATTGCGCTCGGCCTTCTGGGTGCGTACGTGAATGCAGCGGCCTACGGGTTCCGCACCCACGGCGTCACCAACAACGCGTTCGAGCTGGCGCTCACCAACTGGCTGCGCGACCGGTCGCTGTATCCCGACGACCCGCTGACCCACGTGTTCGCCACCTATCCGAGCGCTTTCTGGCCCGCGGTGGCGTTCACATCGCGCTACGCCACCACCGAGCACGTGCTGTTCGTTGCCTTCCTTCTCACCAAGCTGCTGTTCTTTTCCGCGCTGGCGCGCCTGGTCGCGCCCGCGGTCCCGAGCCGCGCCCTGCGCGCATGCATCGTGGTCGTGTGTGCCCTCTCGCCCATCTTGAACCAGGCCACCGAGCTCGGCTGCTCGGACATCCTGAACGGCTTCCAGACCCACACTTCGCTCGCGATCGCGCTCTTGCTATGGGTCGGCGTTCTCCTGACCGAGGAGCGCTGGATCGGCGCGGGCCTGCTGGCGGGCCTGTGCGTCCACATCAATGTGCTGTTCGTCGGTTTCAGCGGGCCCGGGATGGCGGCGCTGGCCCTCTGGGACCGGCGACGCCATGGGCGCGGGATCCTCGTGGGCGCGCTCGTAGGCGCGCTGGTCGCGCTGCCCTGGCTGCTCGCGCTGCGTGGCCCGGCTGCGGCCCCGCTGCCGCCCAGCTTCGTCGACACGCTGCTGGCACAATTCCCTGACATCTTCACGCTGCGAACCCACTCGCTGGCGAGCCTTGCGCGCGGCTTTGCCACGATCGCGGTCGGTGCGGGCGCGATCGCGCTGGCAAAGCATCTGGCCCTGCCGCGTCTTGCGCGCCTGGAGCTCCTGGCCGCGTCCTACCTTCTGCCGCTCGCGCTCGGCATCGCGGCCGGAACCGTGCTGCCGCTGCCGAGCCTCGTGCGCGCGCAACTTTCGCGCGCGGACAGCTTTGCCGTCCTGTACGCGCTCGTGCTCGCTCAGATCTACGGAGCGCAGCTGCTTGCGCATCCGCCGGCCGGGGCCATGCGGGCCGCCAGCTGGCTCGGCGCCTCCGCGCTGCTGCTCCCGCTCGCGGGCGGGTGGTTCCCGTTCGCGCTCCTGGGCCTGGGCCTCGTCGCGCTCCTCGATCCGCGGCGGCGCTTCGACCGGGTGACAGACCGCATCGCGGGCTCGCGCATCACCCTGTCGGCGGGCGCGCTGGCAGCGGCAGCCGCGCTGACGGGCCTGCTCGCGCTGGGCCGACGCGTGACCGCCGGCCTCGTCGCCTGCGTGGCGCCCGTGCTGGCGGCGCTGCAGCCGCGCCGCACGCCTCTGGCCCTGGGACTGGCGTCCGCGGCCGCGCTCGTGCTCACGCTCCCGGGTCCGCGCAGGCTCTGGAACCCGTTCGTCCCGCGCGATGCGCACGAGCTGGCCTGGCGCGAGGTGCAGGACTGGGCGAAGACCCATACGCCGCGCGAGGCCAGGTTCATGGTGCCGCCGGCCAGTGCCGGCTTCCGCGTCTACTCGGAGCGCTCGAGCTGGGTCGATTGGAACGATGGCATCACCATCGACGCGTTGCCTGCGTATGCCGACGAGTGGTGGCGTCGCATGAGCGCGCTCGGGGTCCCGCTGCGGCCGCTGCATCACGACCTCAAGGAAATCGCAGCCGCCTACCGGGCCCAGCCCTGGCCGCGGCTCCACGATCTCGCGCGCGCCGAGCACATCGACTACATCATCCAGTCGTGCGATGTGCCCTATCCGGTCCCGCCGGTGTTCGTCAACCGGGACTTCGCGATCTACAAGGCGCTCTGAGCCACGAACTTGTCAACCAGACCGACCACCTCGTTGTTGTTCAGGGTCGCGCAGGTGAGCATCGAGGTGTTGAGGATCTGGAAGGGCCGCTCGAGCGTCGGGAACTGGGCGGGCCGGGCGTCGCCCGTGCGCACCAGCGGCAGCGGCTGCACGTAACGCGTACGGTGGATGCGCCGGTAGACGAAGTCGTCGGCACGCAGATCGCCGAACAACCTGAGGAGGCCGCGCTCCATCATGGTGCCGGCCAGCTCCTGGTCGGACGCATCGAGCCGCGGATCGCTGCTGTCGAGATATCGGGGCAGGTAGACCAGGCTCAGCCCCCCGGTCTCGGTGCGGCGGTCGATGAGGTTGGTCATCTCGATGACGCCGGTCAGCTCGATGCTCTCGTCGCCGATGTTGAGCACGTAGTAGCGGGTCAGCGGGCGGCGCAGCACCAGGACCAGGCAGGCCACGCCCAGATACGCGCCCGAGGTTGGGTAGTCGCGCTCGGCCTTGACGACGTGCGGCCCCAGCTCCGCGTCCACGATGGCACGCGCCAGCCGCGAGGGCGCCGTGAAGAACACTTGATCGAGCTGGGCTCGGCCTTCGCTCCCATCCTCGCGAAAGCCGAGCTCACAGCCGGAGCCGGCCTTGCGCACCCCGACCACGTTTGTCCCCGTGCGCACGATCGCGCCCAGGCGCGCCAGCTCCTCCGCGAAGCGGCCCAGAATGCGCCGGTACCCGCCCGACACGTAGCCCATCGTCTCCTGCTTGGTGCCGCCGGCGCGCGCGCCCAGAAGGCGCGTCAGCGTGGCCCAGATGAAGACTGCCGCCACCCGATCGTAAAAGGGCCCGAACTTGGCCTTGAGCAGCGGCCGCCAGAAGATCTCGTAGCCGCGGCGCCCACACACGCGGGTAAGCCAATCCTGCGCGCTCACCTGGTAGAGCTTCCACGGGTCGGCCAGGTGGCTCGCGTACAGGACGGCCGCGCCGAGCCGCATTTTGTCGGTCAGCGACAAGAGCGGAAAGCGCAGGTAGTCGAGGTTTCCGTTCATGTCGTAGGCGCGACCGCGCGCCCAGTAGCCGGTGCCGGTCTTGGTGAAGCGGAGGTCGCCCGACAGGCCCAGCTCGCGCAGAAGTCCAATCAGGTTGGAATCGGTCGGCAGGATGCAGTGGTAGAAGCGGTCCCAGAAGAAGGGCCCGTAATCGTGTGTGCACGCCAGGCCGCCCAGTGCCGGCGCGGCCTCGAAGATCTCGACCGCATGCCCACGCCCGGCCAGACGGTAGCCCAGCGTCAGGCCCAGGATGCCGCCACCGACGATCCCCACCTTCACGGATCAGCTCTCGCGCAGGCCGGCCGGGCCGAGCACGAACGAGCGGCCGCAGCGCTCACAGGCAAGCGCGCACTCGACCGGCGGCGCCTCGCCCGACCGGTCGAGCGGCTGCCCGCACGTGCACACCCAGCCCACGCGCCGGGCCGGGTTGCCGACCACGAGCGCATGCGGCGCCAGGTCGCGCGTCACCACGGAGCCCATGCCCACCATCGAGAACGCGCCCAGCACAAGGCCCGGGCCGATGGTGGCATTGGCGCCGATGGTGGTGCCCCTGCACACGCGCGTGAGCAGCGTGTCCGCGGTCGGGTCCGAGCTCTCGAGCCCGCTCAGCTCCCGGTTGCCGGCGCGCGGGAAGCGGTCGTTGGTGAACACGGTGTGCGCGGACAGCATGCAGAAATCCTCGATCACCACGCCCGCGCAGATGTAGACCGAGGCGTTGATCTTGACGAAATCTCCGATCACGACCTGGTACGCGATGTAGCTTTTCTCCCCGATGATGCACGAGCGCCCGATACGGGCGTCGCGCCGGATGTGCACGCCGTCCCAGACCTGCGTGCCCTCGCCGAGCACGACCCCGGCCTCGATGAGAGCGCTCGGATGCACCTTCGGCGCGGCCGGGCTCACAGTGTTCCTTCGCGTCTCGCTTCGGCGCGGCTCGGCAAGTCGGTTCGGCTGCGCCTCGCTCCACGCCTCGAAACCCCGCGCCTCCGCTCTCCGCTCACGATGGCGCCTCGACCAGGACCCAATTATTGCGGCCCGCCGACACGTACGCGCTCTCGATCACCTGCACCGAGGCCAGCGCGTCCTCGGGTGAGATGCGCGGCATGTCGCTGGCGCGCAGCGAGGCCACGAAGTTTTCGAGCTGCTTCTTGAGCGACAGCACCTTGTCGTAGCCGGCGCCAAACGAAACCCAGGCGGTCGAGCCGTCCTGGCGGTAGCGCGAGCCCTTCCAGCCCACCACCAGCGTGCCCTCGGAGCCGTACACGCTCACGTAGCTGTCCTGTTCCTTGTTGATGCTCCAGGACAGATCGACCGCACCGATGACGCCGCCGCGGGTGCGGAACTGCAGACGCACGGTGTCTTCCACATCCAGCCCCTGGGCCGAAATCCCGTTCTGGACCTGCACCTCCTGGATGGGCCCCAGCAGATAGCGCGCAATGTCGACCGAGTGCGTGCCATTGTCGATCAAAACCCCGCCCCCCGACACGTCACGCTGCGCGTTCCAGCGCTCCCTCATCATGACTTTTCCGCAGAAGGTGTTCTCGTACAGAATGATCTTTCCGAGCAGCCCGGCCTCGATGATCGACTTGGCCTTGATGAGATCGTCGACATAGCGAAACTTGGAGGCCATCATGAGCAGCGTGCCCTGCTGCCGCGCCAGCTCGACCAGTTGGCGCGCCTCGGCCGATTGGACGGTCAGCGGCTTCTCGCACAGCACGTGCACACCGTGCGACAGGAAGTGCCTGCTGATCTCGTAGTGCCGGTTGGGCGGCGCGCTGATGATGACCGCATCCACGAGATCGCGCAGCGCGCGATCGGTGTAGTCGGAAAACCAGCGCACCTGCTTGGCCTCGGCCACGGCTTCGCCGGCCGCCTGCCGCGGCTCCACGACCGCGCTCAGCCCCGCACCCTCGACGCCGGCCAGCGCGTCCAGGTGCGTCATTCCGATGCGGCCGGCGCCGACCAGGCCAAACCGGACGCTCCGCGTCTCCAGGATGTGCTTCATGACGAAAGCTCCTCGGCGGCCGCGCGGATGACCCGCGCGATGGCGTCGACGTGGGCGGGCTGATATTTCTCGTTCCAGGGCAGCACCACCACCCGCTCCAGCGCCTCCGTGGTGCCGGGCGTGTCCGCGCGATCGTAGACCACCGGCGGCTCGCCGGCTCGATGCGGCCCCTCGAATGGGAACCTGCTCCTGCCGAAGGTCACGCGATCGCGCAGCACCTGACACTCGAACGCGGGTTTTTGGATGTAGCGGGGCGCGCAGTGAACGCCCTGGGCCTTGAGCCGGGCGCCCAGCGCGTCGGCGCCGCCCCGGATCACATCGGGGTCGATGCGCAGCGGATACTTCCAGTAGCTGTGGCGCACCCCCGGGCGCGCCGTCGGTGCATGGACACCGCGCAGGCCCTGCAGCAAGCCATCAAGCCGCACCGCCATCTCGATGCGCTGCCCGATCATCCGGTCGAGCTTGCCCAGCTGCGCGAGCGCGACCGCACCGCACAGCTCGGTCATGCGGTAGTTGGGCGCCAGGAAATAGTGGTCTGGCCGGGCGTCGCCGTAGCCCCAGGCCTTGTCGGTGAACAGCACCATGCGCCGATGCAGCGCCGGATCGCGCGTTACCACCATGCCGCCCTCGCCGGCCGACATGTGCTTGCCCTGCTGCAGGCTGAAGCAGCCAATCGTGCCCAGGGTGCCCACGTGGCGGCCCTGAACGCGGGTGCCGTAGGCCTGCGCGCAGTCTTCGATCACCGGCAGCTTGTGCTGGGCCGCCAGCGCCAGGATCGGATCCATGTCGCAGGCGTTGCCGAACAGATGCGTAACCACGAGGGCGCGCGTGCGCCGCGTGATCTTCTTTTGCAGGCTCTGGGCGGTGACGTTGTAGGTGAGCGGATCGACGTCGGCGAACACGGGAATCGCGGTCTGGTAGAGGATGGGAGTGATTGCGCCCATGTCGGTGATGGGCGAGGTGATGATCTCGTCGCCGGGCTCGGGATCGATGGCCGCGATGGCGGCGTGAATGGCCGCGGTGCCCGAGGCCACGGCGCGGCAATGCGGCAGGTCGATCCACTTGGCGAACTGCTGCTCGAATCGG
Source organism: Polyangia bacterium (assembly GCA_035258845.1). Lineage (GTDB taxonomy): Bacteria > Myxococcota_A > Polyangia > JAHFDS01 > DATFWX01 > DATFWX01. Next base: position 10,262 of record DATFWX010000136.1, read on the forward strand.
GTCACGGCCGTGCCGCGCGTGCAGTTCAGCGTGCCCGAGTCGATGACCTTGCGCAGCTCCTCGAGCTCCTCGGCCCCGAACGAGCGGCCGCTGGCGTTGGCGTCGGACGGCAGGGCGACCTGGCTTTCACTCATGAACCGTCTCCTTGCTGACCATGGGCAAAAGATCGACTGGTGAGCCGCGGAACTCGTCGGGCGGCGCGCCCAGGCCCAGGAAATGCAGAATGGCCTGGCGCACGCGCCGGTTGGCCTGGCCGTCGCCGAACGGATTGGGCGCGGGCGCATCCGGGCGCGGGCGCGGCCGTGGCGTCTGCAGATGGCGCAGGAGCTCGTCGCGGATGTCCTCGGCCGAGGTGCCGAGCCGGTTGCCTGCGACCGCCAGGCCCTCGGGCCGCTCGGTGGTGCGGCGCAGAACCAGAACCGGCACACCCAGGGTGGGCGCTTCCTCCTGAATGCCGCCGGAGTCAGTGAGGATCACGGTGGCGCGCGCCATCAGGTCCACGAACGGCAGATACGGAATCGGATCCACGAGCTGCACGTTTTCGCTCTCGCCCAGGATGCGCCACACGGGCGCGCGCACCTTCGGGTTGTGGTGCACCGGGAACACGAAGTCGACGCTCGGATACTCGGCCGCGGCCGCGCGGATCCCAGAAAGGATGCTCTCGAGCGGCGGCACGCCGCCGCCCGGCGCCTGCCAACCCTCGCGCCGATGCAGCGTGATGAGCACGAGCCGCCCGTCGCCGCGCAGCGGCTTCTGCCAGCCCGGCTGGGCGCCCGAGCGCAGCTTCTCGAGCGTCGCCAAAAGGCTGTCCACCACCGTGTTTCCGGTCACGAAGATGTCCCGGCGCCGCACGCCCTCTTTCACCAGATTTTCGGCCGCCAGCGGGGTGGGCGCGAAATGCAGGTCGGTGACCGAGGAGATCATGCGGCGGTTGGCCTCTTCGGGATAGGGATGGAAGCGGTCGAAGCTGCGCAGCCCCGCCTCCACGTGCCCGACCGGAATGCCGCGGTGAAATGCAGCCAGTGCGGCCGCGAACGCGCTCGTGGTGTCGCCCTGCACCAGAACCAGGTTGGGCTGCTCGGCCTCGTACAGTCGGTCGAGCGCGGGCATGGCCCGCACCAGGATGTCGTTCAGGGTCTGGTTGGGCCGCATGATGCCGAGATCGACGTCGGGCTGGATGCCGAACGGGCGCAGGATCTCCTCCGGCATGGCCTCGTGCTGGCCGGTCACGATCACGCGCACCGCAAAGCGTGCATCGGCGGCCAGCTCTCGGATGATGCCGAGCAGCTTGACCGCCTCGGGCCGCGTGCCAAACACGAGCGCGGTTCGAATGGTCGGCGGCGCGCTCACAAACTGCGGCTCCGCAGATTTCCGTTGGCTAGCAGCCGGCGCGCATGCTCGGCCATGGTCACCGGCTCGAAGCTCGACTTGATGATCGCGACCAGGTCGTCGAAAAGGGCCAGCTTGTGCTCGGTCTTGAGCTTCATGCCCGGGAAGAAGGCCAGCTCCTTGACGCAATCGCCGCCCAGAAAATCGAGCGGGTGCAGGAGGAACGACGGCTGGACGCCGCGCAGCCGGCACAGGGCCAGCGCCGAGCGCAGGTAGGTCCGCGCCAGCGGCGCCGAAAACCCCGACAGGTACAGAAGATAGCTCATGTGAAACGGCGTGCGCGCGATCGGCATGGTGGTGACCGGGATCTCGAGCAGCCGATGGTCGGGCAGGTCCCACAGATAGGGCTGCAGCGGCCGCAGCCCCTCACCCGCCTTGCCGAACAGTTGCTTGCGCTTTTTGCGCTCCTCGGGCGACATGCTGTCGGTCTTCCAGAAGTAGTAGGTGCGCGCGAGCGGGCCCAGGAAGGTCGGAAAGGTCGAGGCGTCGTAGATGTAACCGCGCTCGCCCAGCACGCGCAGCGTGTCGGCGCTGATCGAGAAGCCGGGACCGCGGAAGCCGCGCGGGCGGGTCCCGGTTGCGCGCTCGATCGCCTGCTCGGCCTGGCCAATCTCGCGCGCCACGTCTGCGTAGGCGTAGGTGTGAAACCAGGGCTCGTGCGAGAACGAGTGGTTGCCGATGTCGTGCCCGTCTTCGGCCAGCCGCCGCAGCGCCCGCTGGTTTTTCTCGAGCGCGGCGTCCTGACCCACGACAAAGATGGTCAGAGTGAGCCGATGGCGGCGCAGCCGGTCGGTGACGATCTCGGCCAGCGCGTCCAGGTAGCTGGGATGCGACTCCCAGCCCGCGTCGCCGTGGATCTTCATGTACGACCACAGGTTGTCGAGGTCGAGCGACAGCGAGGCGGGCGGGCGGGCGTTCATCGAGGCGACTTTCGCGCCAGCTCCGAGAGCAGCTTAAGGTGCGCGGAGATCGTGCGCGCGATCTTCATCTTGGAGTGCCCGAGCAGACGCGACTCGAGCGTGGCCGGATGCTCGACGATGCGTCCGCCGGCGAGCTTGAGCGCAATCAGGGTCTCCGCCACGCCCAAAAAGCCCCCGTTCCGGACCTCGATCCGCGCCAGCGCGCTCTTTCTGTAGACGCGGCAGCAGCTGGTGAACGTGAAAAACCGCTCGCGCAGCACGCGGCTGTACATGCGCGACAGGGTCTTGGACAGAAACAATCGCCACGACGGCACGTTGAGCACGTGGCCCTGCGGATGGTAGGGCGACGCCGTCACCATGTCCGCGTGCTCGATGAGCGGGATCATTTCTTCGAAGTTGTGCGGATCGTACGAGCAGTCGCAGTCGATCGAGCATACGATCTCGGTGGGCGCGCTGCGGATGCCGGTCAGAAGCGCGGCCGCCACGCCCTGGTTGCGCTGGTGGCGCAAAAGCTCGAGGTCGGGCACACCCGCGAACGTGGACTCGAGGAGCTGGAATGTGGAGTCGGTCGAGCAGTCGTCGACCAGCACGAAGTGGATGCGGTAGCGCTCGCTGAGCCGCTTGCGGAACGCGAGCAGCGTTCGGTGCAGATAGCGGATGTTCTGCTCCTCGTTGAACATCGGCACCACCAGCGAGACCGGCTCAGCCACCGCCACCTCCGGGCGCGGCGCGCCCACAGTGAGGCTCGGCTCCGCCGCCCGCGGGCTCGCCGCCGCCGGCTGCACGTGCGCGAGCCCGAGCTGGTCGGCAATCCCGTGGAAGCGCATTTTTTGGAAATAATCCTCCATCACCCAGCGGGTTTTGCCCAGGTTGCGGTAATGGCGAATGCGCTGCAAGGTGGAGATGCCCTGGATCCGAGGCTGTTGCCGGTCGATCTCCCAGGGCATAAAGTAGAACACCACTGGATCGGTGTCGCGCTCGACCTGGTTTTGGACCGCGCGGGACAAGAGCGCGTGCGGAAACTGCCGAATGTAGTTGCCGCCCGAGATCGGCACACGCACGCCCAGAACGCCCACGGTCGTGATCGGAAACTCCCAGATGAAAAGGTCGCGCGAGCTGTGCTTGTGCTGGTGAATCCGGAATTTCTCGCGGTGGCCGCCAAAGCGGCGCAGGACCGGGTTGACGCTGGAGTCGTACAGAAAGCCTTCTTCGGCCAGGATGTCGAGCATCCACAGATCGGCGCGCCGCATCCAACCCGGCGAGCGGTAGCCGATGATGCGGTGGGCGCCCGCCTCCTCGAGCGCATCCCGGGTGCGGCGGATTTCTTTGCGGAACTCGGCCGGCGTGGTGCCCTTCATGCTGCGCGGGTACCAGCCCGAGGCCGCCACCTCATGCCGCGCCGCCATGATGCGCTGCACGATCTCGGGCTGCTGGGTTGCGGTCTCGCCCAGCACGAAGAAGGTGGCCTTGGCGCCATGCGAGGCCAGCAGCTCCAGCACCTCGTCGAGGTTTTTGGAAAGATGCGGCTCCAGGCGATCCCAGTGCTTGCGCAGAACCGCGCCCCGCAGCGCGGCCACGTGAAAGTAATCTTCCACCGACACCGTGAGGATGTGCTTGCGGAGCGGAGCGGTGGCGACTGCGCGCATTCCTTTGGGATCCCCCTCAGCCAATATCCGGATTAAGCTGGATTTTAACCTGGTTCGGGCAGTGGCGATAGCGCCGGGTGCTGGGCCAGCGCGTCCAGGGATTCGGGGTTGCGCAGGGCCGCCCGATTGGCCAGCCGGCGGCCGTTGAGGAGGTCGCGGGCCGCCCGCTCCGAGCGCTTGCCGCTGTGGGTGGTCGGCAGGTCGTGCACCTCGGCCACCACGGCCGGCACGTGCGCCAGCGAGCAGCGCTGCGCAAGCTCCTTCTTGATGCGCAGCGTGAGCGCCCGGTCGAGCGGCGGCCCGGGCCGCAAAAGCACCAGCAGCACCAGTCGGCTGCCTCCGGGCTCGGCCGGTGCCGTCTGCTCGATCGCCATGGCCTCGGCCACCTCGGGCACGCCCGCGGCCAGAGCGCGATAGATCTCGGCGGGACCGATGCGGATACCGCGAATGTTGAGCACGCCATCCGAGCGGCCGTGGATGCGGGCGCCTCCGCTTGCGCACAGCTCGAGAAAATCGCCGTGCGTCCAGAAGCCGGGATTCTGGGCGAAGTAAGCCTCGTGGAAACGCTGGCCCTCGGCGTCGTCGTAGAGGCCGAGCGGGCAGGATGGAAACGGGCGCGCGCACACCAGCTCGCCGGCCGGGCCCGGCAGCGACGGGTCGCGCAGCGCACGCACATCCAGGCCCAGGCTCTTGCACTGCAGCTCGCCCGGCCACACCGGAAGGTTGGGGTTGCCGAGAAGAAAGCACCCGATGATGTCGGTGCCGCCCGAGATCGACTGCACTGGAATCGGCCCCACCTGGTCGCGCACCCACACGAACAGGTCGTCGCGCAGAATCGAGCCAGTCGTTTGCAGCGCGCGCAGCCGGGACAGATCGAAGTGCTCGCGGGGCACGATCCCGGCGTCGCGGCAATACTGCAGGTAAGCCGGGCTGGTGCCGAGAACGGTCACGCGCTCGCGCTCGACCACTCGCCAGAGGGTGTCGGGCTCCGGGTAGGAGACCGAGCCGTCGTAGAGCACGATCTCGGTGCCGGACGCGAGCGCGGACAGCTGCCAGTTCCACATCATCCAACCGCACGAGGTCTGGAAGAGCAGCTTGTCGTCCGGGCCCAGGTCACCGTGCAGTCGGTGTTCCTTGGTATGCTCGACCAGCGTCCCCCCGGCGCCGAGCACGATGCACTTGGGCGCACCGGTGGTGCCCGACGAGAACAGAATGAAAAGTGGATGGTTGAACGGAAATCGTGGCGGCGTGATGGGGGCATGGGCCAAAAGATCGGCGATCGTGACCCGGATCCGCCCGGGGGCGGGCGGCGGCTCGGCATCGAGCGCGACCAGCGCGCGCAGGCTGGGCAGCGCGGCGGAGAGCTCCACCAGTCGATCGGCGATCGAGCGCGCGGCGCCCTGGTAGATGTAGCTCGAGTGGGCGAACAGGAGCGCCGGCTCGAGCGGGCGAAAGCGGTCGGTGAGCGGCCCGGTGCCGAGGTCGGGGGCGGCCGACGACCAGGTGGCGCCGAGCGCGGCGCTGGCCAGGCACGCGAGGACCGACTCGGCGCGATTGGCCGCGACCGCGACCACGCGATCGCCTGGTCCCACGCCCAGGGCGCGCAGCCCGCCCGCGACCGCGAGCACCTGCGCGCGCAGCTCCGCGCGCGACAGCCGCACCGGCGCGCGCTCCTCGCTGCATGCGGTCAGCGCGGGCCGCTTATCACCCCAGCG
>DATFWX010000137.1:0-11086 GCA_035258845.1 Polyangia bacterium
GCTCGGGCAAGCGCACGACCGGGCCCATCGTGCTGCGGCTGGCCGCGCGCACCGAAATGGCAGTCAAGGGCGCGCCTGCGCCGACGCCCAGTCTGTCGCAGGTTGTTGTCACCATCGATCGCATCTCGGCCAAGGTTGCAGATATGGACTGGCAGACGGTGCTTCAGAAAACCGAGACCGTTGATCTGATGACGCTCAAGGGCGGCTCGTTCGCGGTGCTGGGCATCACGCAGCTTCCGGCCGGCCATGTGACCGAGCTGCGGCTGCACCTCGCGGCGGCCGGACCTAACTACGTGGTGACGAGCGACGGCGTGCGCCACGACCTCACGATTCCGTCGGGTGACGAGTCGGGCATCAAGATCGGCGCGGGCTTCGATCTCGAGGAGTGCGCGCGCGGCAGCATCACGTTCAACTTCAGCGGCGACATCTCCATTGAGGCGCACCCGACTGGCAACGGCCAGGACTGGATCCTGCGTCCGGTCGTGCGCCTGCTGTCGGTCGAGCACACCGCAACCGAGGCCGACTGCGAAGACGCCGACGAGCGCGGCGAAGCGGACGACAAGGGCCGTGACCAGGCCGAGCAGTGCACAAACGTGCTCTGTGTGGCGCCCCAGTTCTGCGACGACGGCACCTGCCGCGCGACTGAGACTGATTGATCAAGTAACCTCGCTGCGTTCTTCAGCGCGACTGCGCCTCCGGCAACCCGAGCATGGCGGCTGCCCGAAAGTGACGCTCCGCGCCTGCCGTGTCACCAGCCGCTCGCAAGAGCAGACCTGCTAACAGCAGATTGCGCGCCGGATCACCGAGCGCGCTCTGGCGCTGCCAGGCCGAAAGCCGCCCGCGCAAGGGCGGGACGCGCTCGAGCGCGGCCTGATCGAGCGCCGTCGGTGCGGGCCGCTCGCGCGCCGGCACGCCGGCCAGAAACGCCTCCAGCGCAGCGGCCCCGTGACCGAGCCGCCACAGCGCCTCGCCGCGATCGAACGCCACTTGCGTCAACACGCCGTCGCTGGCCGGCGAGCCCGCGCCCACCTCGGCCAGCGCGGCCGCCAAAAGGCGCGTGGGCGCGTCGTCAAGCGGCCCCGGCTCGGCACAGGCAGCATCGGCGCGCAGGAGCCACCCGTCCGCGCACACGATCAGGCCCAGCTCGGCCGCCAGCGCAAAGCGCTCGACCAGAACGGCTCGCGCGGGGTGAGCCGAGAGCAGGCGTCGCACGCGCCCCACCGTTCCGCCGGGCGCGCGCAGCTCGATGCGCTCGAGATCGGGATGGCGCCGGAACAGGTGCTCCCAGTACCACGATGAGCTGGCCAGGCCGTACGGAACGATCACCACGTCCGGTCGCTGCGCCTCCGCTTCCTGCAGCCACAGCAGAGGAAACACCCAATGATCGGACGCCACGACGACCAGCGCGCCGGTGGGCGCGGCTCCGAGCGCGCCCTCGGCCAGGAGGCGCATGGCTCGATCGTGGCCACGCGTGCGTGCGAACAGGGCCGGCGGGGCCAGCACGGCGTCCGCAGCCAGCACGATCGTAAGGAGCCACCCGTAGACGCGGAAGCGCGCGCCCCGGGCCGCGATGGCCGCCACCGCCCCTCCCGCGCCCGCCACCAGCACGAAAAGGGGCGCGGCCAGATAGCCCAGATAATCCGGGTTGTCGAGCCGCCACACCACATTCAAAGCCAAGAAGCCGAGCGTCAGCATGGTCAGAAGCGGCGCAAAAACACGCCCCAGCCCCGGCCCGGGCGCGCAGCCGGGCGCGCGGCCGGCCGCGCGGCGACCGAGCCACAGGTGCCCGAACAGCCCCACCAGCACGAGCGGCAGGATGCCCTGGCGCGCCGACCAGGCCGTCCACTCGCCCAGATGGCGCACCCAGGTGCCGACCGATACGCCGGCATTTTGCGAAAAATCGGCAGCGCGCAGGAAGCGCACAAGCGCGGCCCCACCGCGCGGTGCGCCCCAGACGAACACGGCCGCATCCCGGCGCGCAATCAGCGGCACGTAGAGGTAGGGCAAGAGTCCAAGCACGCCGCCCCCCGCCAGATGAGCGAGCGCGCGCCCGGAAACTCGCTCTCCAACCAGCGCCGGCACGCTCGACAGCGCCACCAGCGCCGCAATCACCGGATTGACTGCCGCGGCCAGCCCGAGCGCGAGCCCGGTTGCCAGAAAACCGGGGGCCCGCGCGAAAAGTCGTGCCGCCGCCCAGAGCGCGAGCAGCGTGGCCAGGGAATAGATCTCGACCCGGGTCGCCGGCTCCCAGAGCGCCGCGTGAACGCCCAGAACGGTGATTGCGGCCACGCGCGGCGCAGCCGGACGCTCGCACAATCCCTCGGCCAAGCTCGCGACCGGCAGCAGGGTCAGCGCAGCGGGCACCGCCGACAGAAGGCTCAGCGCAACCAGCGGCCGGACGCCCGGCACATGCGAGCACAGCCACCCAATCATGGTGTGGAGCGGCTGTCCGGGCGGGTGGCCGAGGCCACCTTGATAGGCCGCCAATGCCAGCTCGGCGCTGTCGTACGGGGACAGGTCGCGCGCCAACGTCGCGCAGCAGTAGATCAAAAGGAGGGCGGCCGCACCCCAGACAAAGAGCCGATCCTGGAGCGGCAACCACAGCGAGCCGGCGCCTCGAGGCCGCGTCACGACCTGCGGCAGGATAGCACGCAGAGCGCCAGTCCCTGGAATTTGCACTGGATCAATCCGATTCAACGACCGCTTGATTTGATGGCATGGGTGCGCGCATAATGAAGCGAGCGGGGGAACTTGCCACTCACGTCAGGGGGAGGTAGTTCGGAGGATTACTTGAATACGGGTAAGCAAACCGAACTCCCCGACCCCCTGCTGGGGCAGGTGCTGGGCGGCGCGTATCGAATTACGCGCATGATCGGACGCGGCGGCATGGGCGCCGTGTACGAGGCCACCCACGTGCGCCTGCCCAAACGGTTCGCAGTCAAGTTCCTGCAAAAGGATGTGCGCAAGGACAAGGCCGCCTTCGCGCGCTTCCAGCGCGAGGCCGAGGTCGCCTCCTCGATCGGCAATCGGCACATCGCCGAGGTGTTCGACTTCAATTACCTGGAGGACGGCTCGCCCTACATGGTCATGGAGTATCTCGAGGGCGAGGACCTGGCCGGGCGGCTGCGCACCCGCGGCCGGCTCACGCCCCGCGAGGCGCTCGACCTGTGCGGGCAGGTCAGCTCCGCACTTTCGGCCGCCCACAAGCGCGGCATCGTGCACCGTGACCTCAAGCCTGAGAACATTTTCCTCATCGGCACCGATGAGGGCGACGACTTCGTCAAGCTGCTCGACTTCGGCATCTCGAAAATCCGCAACTCTGAGCAAACCGTGACCGCCGATATGACCATGCTGGGAACGCCGGCCTACATGAGCCCCGAGCAGGCACGCGGAGATCAGAAGGTGATCGACGCCCGCACGGATGTGTACGCCCTGGGCGCGGTGATCTACGAGGCGCTGACCGGGCAACCCGCATTCGGCGGCGAAAGCGTGTACGCGATCTTGATGAAGATCGCGAACGAGATGCCGCAACCCCTGCAGGATCTGGTGCCCGATCTGCCGCTCGAGGCCGACGCGGTCGTGCGCAAGGCGCTGGCCAAAGATCCGGCGCAGCGCTACGGCACCGGGAGCGAATTCTGGAAAGCGCTTCGGCACGCATTCGACCTGTCCGCGGTGTCGTCGCAGCCCGGCGTGCCGATACCGATCGCGCCCGCGCATACGCCCACGCCGACACCGTCCGCACCCCGGTCCGCGCGCTCGGCGCCCGCGCCCGCGGCCCCGGCCAGCATGCGCACGGTCGCGTATCGGACTCCAACCCCGGTGGCGCCCCGCACGACGCCGGCGCCGCCGCGGGTCGTGGACGCGAGGGAGGCTCCTCAAACGCCCGCGCCCGCGCCCGCGCCCACGCGCACGCCCGCGTCGGCACGCGCGCGCACGCCCGGGTCGGCACCCGCGCGCACGCCTGCGACCGCACGCACACCTGCGCCCGAGCCCCCGAGCGACCTCGAGCGAGCCCGCCTTGCCACCGCACCCACCATGGCCCGGCCCAGCACCGCCTCCGTGAAGCCGTCGACGCTCTCGGGCGCAGCCGCCGAATCGGTGCGCATGCCCAGCTTGCTCGAGCGGGAGCCGCTTTCGCGGCGCAAGGCGCGGCTCATCGGCGCCGCCGCCGGGGTCGCGTTGGTGCTGGGGCTGTGGGCGGTCCTGCATCGTGCGCCGCGCGCGCCCGCACCGTTGGCGCAGCCGAGCCCGCCCGAGAACAAACCGGCTGCGGTCGCAATCTCGCCCGCGCCCGCGGCCCCGCCCGAGGCCCCGCTCGATCCGCCTCGTCGGGTCGAGCCCGCGCCCACTCCGCCCGCAGCGGCGCCCGCGAAACCCGATCACGTCCGCATCCGGTTCGCGGTCACGCCGCGCCACGCCACCATCACGCTCGAGGGCAAGCCCGTCTCCGAGAGCACCGTCACCCTGCCGCGCTCGGGAAAACCGCAGCGGCTGGTCATCAGCGCCGAGGGCTATCAGCAAAAGCAGCTCGACTTCGCGCCCACTCGCGACCGCACGCTGCGCATCGAGCTGGCGCCGAGCGGACACGAGCGCCCCCACCTGGGCGTGGCCCGCCCGCCCCAGAAACCGGCCCCCAACGACAAGAAGAAGCCCAGCTCGCTGATGAGCGGGAGCGAGCTGTAGTAAGCTGATCTGGGAGAGCTCATCATGAGTCACGCGCGCAGAGTAGGGAACGTTGCGGCCCTGGTTGCAGTCGCGCTGCTGGCCCCGGTGCCGCCGGCCCTGGCGGGGCCGCCCGGGTCCGAAGCCAAGCAGACGGCGGCCCGACTGGTCGACGAGGGCGTGGCCCGCTACGATGCCGGCGACTACCAGGCCGCGCTGGAGAAGTTCCAGGCCGCTTACGAAGCTTTCCCGAGCCCCAAGATCTTCCTCAACCTCGGCGAAGCGCTGCGCAAGCTGGGCCGCGACGCCGAGGCCGCCGATGCCTACGAGCGCTTTCTGGCCGAAACCGGCAACGCGCCCGAGGTGTCGGACGCCAAGAAACGAATCGCGCGCGACGGGCTCGAAGGTCTGCGCGCCCGGCTGGGCCGATTGCGCGTGGACGCGGATCTGACCACCACCACATTGACCCTGGACGCGCGACCATGGAAGCCCGTGCCAGGCCGCCCCGCGTACGTGGCTGCGGGCAGGCACGAGATCGTGGCGACCGCACCCGGGTACCTGGAGAAGCGGCTGACCGTCGAGGTGTCGGCGGGCCAGGAAAAGCAGGTATCGCTCAAGCTGGAGGCGGAGTCGGGGGCCGCGCAGGGCCAGGTCGGAGGCCCCGAGGGCGCGCTCACCACCGCTCCCTCGGGCCGCAGGCGCACCTGGACGTGGGTGGCGGCGGGCGCGGCGGGCGCGATGCTGCTGGGCGGCATCATCTTTGGCGCCCAGGCCAGCTCGGCCTATGACGACTTCAAGGCCGGAAAGTTTGGTCAGGATCCACTCAAGTACGACCAGATGCGCGACGACGTCTCGACCAAGGCCACCGCCGCCAACGTGCTGTTCGTGGGTGCGGGGCTGGCCGCGGCGACGGCGGGCGTGCTGTTCTACTTCGAAGGGCGCCGCCCGGAGCCCACGGCCGGAACGCAGGTCAACCTGGCGGCCGGACCGGGTGGCCAGCTCGGGCTCGCGGTCAGCGGCCGCTTCTAGCGCTCCCGCCACACCATGGGCGCTCTTCTGTGCGTGCTCGCCTGGCTCGCCGCTGCGCCCACCGCGCCCACCGCGCCCACCGCGGCCACCGCGGACGCCGACCTGGAAGCACGCTTCGCGCTGGCGGCTGTGCCCGGGCTGCGCTTCCGACTGGCCACCGGCACCCCGCTTCCACCCGCGCGCGTCGAGAAGGAGCCGCAAGGGCTGGGCGACATCAACTGGCAGAGCGCGCCGGACGCGCTGGTTGCGCTGCGGGTCGACGCGACCGGCCTGCGCGTGCTGCTTTCGACCGAGCGCGGTGATCCGCTGCTCCTGGCGGGCTCGGGCGAGGTGGTCATCGCGCTGGACACGCAGGGCCCCGTGCGACGCTGGCCCTACTTCAATTATCTGCTCCACGCGGCTGCGTGCGCAGCTTCTGGCCGCGCCCCGCCGCGATTCGGCGACTGGGAGCACTCGCCGCTCCTGGGAGCGCGCGCGCGCAGAGTAATCGCGATCGGCGGCGCCGCCTTGTGGACGCTCGCGTTCCTCTTGTATCGTTTCGCGCGCCGTCGCGGCCGTGCCCGCCCCGATGCGGCGCAGAGCTTCTTCGCCCAGATCCGCGCGGGCAGCCCGGACGCGAGCGAGCAGGCCACCTGGTCGCGCGCCGGCTTCGCCCGGCCGCTGGCGGGCTTGCTCACGCTGCTCGCGGCCATGCTGCTCCTGGTCGGACCCTACTTCGCGCTGCAGTCGCTCCTGGCCAGCCGCGTGCAGCCGTTTCCCGAGGCCGACGGTCTGTGGCAGACCACCTTCGATACGCTCTGGATTGCCTGGCTCACCTTCGACCTGGGCACCCAGACCGCGTTCGTCAAATATTTTGCTGAATACCGCGTGAGCAACCCGGGCGAGGCCCTGCGCGATGTGCAGTTCTACGTATGGTGGCAGGTCTTCTCGCGCCTGGTCGAAATCACTCTCCTGGTCGGGGGCGCGCTGGGGTATCTGCCGTTCTCGCGGTACGCGATCTATGCGCCCTTCGTCGCGCTCTACGCGAGCTGCTACGTCCCCTCGGTGTCTGCCATCGGCAAGCTGATGTGCCAGGCCCTGCAGCGCTTCGACTTCCAGAACCTGCTCGACATGGCCGAGTACCGGATCCTCAAGTTCCTGATGCCCATCCCATTCGTGCTGCTGGGCCGGAACTGGGGCGTGAGCCACCCAATCTATGGTGAAGCCTTCGGGGCGGCGCTGGGTCTCGGCCTGGGCCAGCTCGCGGTCAATCTGGTCATGCTGGTCCTGGGCCTTTTCGTGCTGCGCCATTTGAAGGTTCCCATAGGCCCGCTCTTTCTGGCCCAGTTCGATCGACAGGTCGCGCGCCGGCAGCTCGTGTTTGGGGTCAAGGCAACCGTGGCTCAGGAACCCTACCGACTGACCTCGTTTCTTGCCTCGCTGATCATCTTCCGCTGGCTCAAGGACTTTCCGACCTGGCTCGGGCTGCGCGACCTGCTCTCAAATCGGCTGATCTGGCTCTACTTTTTCGCGTGGGCCTTCTATCAGAGCGCGGTGCCCGCAGTGTCCGAGGCCCTGTCCGCCGGCAAGCGCAAGCTCACCCAGTACTACGTCGCGCGCTACCTGCAGTTCGGATTCCTCTTTTCCGCAACCATCTTCTCGCTGCTCCTGGCGGTCGGGCCCAGCTTCATCCACGGCGCGCTGGGTCCGCAGTGGGGGCGCGCCGCCGATTACCTGCTGCTGGCCGCGCTGGGCGGCCTGCTCCTGCCTCCGGCCTGGCTCAGCGATTCGCTGCAGCAGGGTGCGGGCCGGCCGGGTCTCAACATCGTCGTGATGCTGGTCGAGCAGAGCGTGCGCCTTGCGCTTCTGCTGCTCTTGATCCCGCACCTGCAGTTCACCGCAATCTACGCAGCCGAGCTGATCGCGCTCGGGCTCAAGGCCCTGGTGGCATGGGCGATCAATCATTCTTACATCGTGCGGCTGCCCTTCCTGCCCTGGACGATGCTGGGCTCGCCGCTCGCGGCGGGCGCCCTCAACTACCTGCTGTGGTGGGCAGTGGCGGGCGCCGTCGCGCCCACGCATGCCACGAGCGTGCTGGCGCTGTTCTTCGTGGCCGGCGCGAGCTCGTTTTTCGCGTGCTTCTTCTTGTGCGGCCTGTGCGGCGGATTCGACCGGGCCGCGCTCGAGGAGCTCGACGGGGCGGCCCGGATGTCGGCTCTGGTGCGCCCGCTCACACGTGCCCTGGCTGCGGCCGCCCGGGCCGGCGCCCGGCTGTCCCCGCTGCGCGTGCGCGAGCTGGCGCTGGCCGCCGAAGCGCGCGCCGAGGCGGATGCGCTGGATTCCGCCGCGCGTGCCGCGCCGCCGTCCCCGCCCTCGGGTTGACGAACTGCCGGTTCGCTTATACGCTAGTTGTGACTCATAGTTTGGGTTGGAGTGATTAGTTAACGTGAGATCCAGGGGGACATGATGGGATCGATCCGCGTCGGGCGCCCGCTTGCCGCCGCGATCGTTCTCGTGTGCGCCAGCCAGGGTTGTCAGGGCGGTTGCAGCCTGGGCCAGGTCAAGCCGCTGCCCGCACCGCTGCCCAAGGATCAGACCGTCGAGGGCGGCGTGCAGGTTCGGATCGCGCCGGCTGGTTTCAGCAAGCTCGAGAGCGCGCTGCCCGACCTTTTGCGGACCGCGTTCGCGGACGGCGTGTGCGTGCCCCACCAGCGCTACGGCACCGTCGGCAGCTTCTCCTCGCTCGAAATCTGCGGCGGCTACGGCTGCGCGGGCGGCGCCGAGGGCTGCCGCGCGCAGATCGCGGTCGACTCGATGAGCTTCCAGGTGCCCGACGGCGGACCGCTCACCGTCGACACCGTCTTCGAGATCACCAGCCTGCCGCTCGAGATCACCTGGTTTGGCGCGGCCTCGTGCACGATGGACATCACGACCACCGCGCCCGCGCACGTGGTGGCCGACGTCGTGTTCGCGACCGACCCGCAGACCGGGGTCCTGGCCGTGCACCTGGCGCCGGGCGGCGTGCGCATGGCCACCCTCCCGCTGCGCTACCAGGGTTGCTCGGTTCTGGCCCCGATCGCCAACTCGTTGCAGCCGCTCTTGGGCACGTCGATCGGCCAGGCCATCGTCCAGGCCCTGTCGCCGCTCTTCGATCAGATCCTGCAGCAATTCCTCCCGGAACCGCTGGGCGTGCAGGGCCTGATCGACAGCGGCGCCCTGGTGCATGCGCTCTCGCCGAGCACGCAGGCGCACATGGAAGCGCGCATCGTGCCGGGCGGCTACGTCGACGTGCGCGGGGGCGGCCTGTCGCTCGGTGTGATCGCGGGCCTGAACAGCGACCTCGACCCGACCACCCGCAACCCGGGCACAAACGGCGTCGGCACCTATCACGAGCATGCGCGCTGCGTGCCCGATCTGCCGCTTGTGCTGCCCGACCTGCCGCGGCAGCCCACCCGCGGCACCTTCTCGCTTTCGCCGGTGCCCGCCTTCGCGGGCCTGCCCGAGCCGCCGGGCGACTTCGCGATCGGGGTGTCGCGGCGTTTTCTGCAGATGGCCGGCTTTCACATCGTGAACTCGGGGACACTGTGCCTGGGCCTGGGCGCCGCCGAGCTCGGCCTGCCGTTCAACGTGGGCACGGTCGCCATCGTGATTCCGTCTCTGGCCACGCTGGCTGATGACGGCAAGGCGTCGATGTTCATCGTCCTGCGCCCGCAGCGCGCCCTCGATCTCGACGTCGGTACCGGGGCCCGCGACGGCAGCGGCAACGTCACCGATCCCGCGCTCAAGCTCCTCATTCACGAGCTCAAGGCCGACCTGTACGCGTTCCTGGACCAGCGCTACGTGCGAGCGTTCACGCTCGGCATCGATCTGAACGTGGGCGTGGACCTGCAGTTTACCAGCGATGCCATGGGCAACCCGGCCCTGCAGCCGGTTTTGCAGGGCATCAATACGCAGAATCTGCAGATCTCGGTCGAGAACACCGCTCTCTTGTCGGAGAGCCAGGATCGCCTGCAGATGGTGTTCCCGATGCTGGCCCAACTGCTGGTGCCCGTGCTGTCGGGCCAGCTCAAGCCAGTCACGCTGCCCCGGGTGGGAGGCTTCACGCTGGGCCAGCTCCGCATGGGGCGGGTCGACGCGGGGCAGGAGCGCTTTATGGCAATCTACGCGTCGCTCCAGCGCGCCACGCCGCTTCTGGAGGCGCCGCGCTTGTCGACGCGTGCGCGGGTGGCCGCCCTGGTGGTTCCGCCGCCCGAGGTGATCCGCGATGCCGTGATGCTGCCCGAGGGACCCACGCGCACGACCGGGCTGGCGCGGGTTACGCTCGAGCTGGACGCCGACGGAGCGGGACCGACTGACGTGGTCGAGTGGCAGTGGCGCGCCGATGGCGGCCTGTGGCGGCCCTATCAGCGCGACCCGCGCCCCACCCTGGCGCTGCCCGAGTTCCTGCTGCAGGGCCACCATTTCCTCGAGGTGCGCGCGCGTGCGAACGGCGACTGGAAGCGCGAGGATCTGCATCCGGTGCGCCTCGACATGCTGATCGATTCGGTGCCGCCGAGCCTGCGCCCGCACGTCGAGGGCGACCTGCTCGTGCTGGGCGGCAGCGACCTGGTGACCGCCGACCAGGCGCTGCGCTACCAGGTGCAGCCGGTCGGCGGCGACTGGCGCGCGCTCCCAGATGGGACGCTCACGCGGTCGCAGGCCGAAGCCCTGGCGGCGCCGGGGGGCGGGTGGCTGGACGCGCGCGTGCGCGATGAGGCCGGCAATCTGACCGCCCTGCGCGTCGACGTCGGGGCGGCGTTCCACGGCCGCGAGACCCAGGCCGCCGGATGCAACTGCTCGCTCGGCGGCGCGCGCGGAGGCGGTGGCGGCGGCGGGAGCGGCCGCAGGGGCGCGGGCGGCTGGCTGGCCCTGCTTCTGGGCGCGGGCGCGCTGGCCCTGCGTCGTCGGCGGACGGCGGCGCTCGCGCTGGCGATGGGCGCCGTGCTCGTGGTCGCCGGCTGCGGCGATGAAATCACGACCACGCCCTGCACCACCGACTCCGACTGCTCGGCGCTGCCCTGCGCCACCGGCGCGCTGCCTCTGTGCGGCGACGACCGGCAGTGCACGTGCGCCATGGAGATCCCGCTCGGACACGTGGGCCGCTTCTCATCGGTCGCGACGGCGGGCGGCCAGGCGCTGGTGTCGGCCTACAACGACACCTACGGCGACCTCATGCTGGGGCAGGTCGCGCCGCCCGGGGTCATTCGAGACTGGCAGTTCATCGACGGCGTGCCGGCGGGGCCGGTGGTGCTGCCGCAGAGCAACGTGCGCGGCGGCATTCGCGCGGCCGGCGATGACGTGGGCCGCTACACGTCGATCGCGATCGGCCCCAGCCAGCAGCCTCTGATCGCCTACTACGACGTGACGCACGGCGCGC
>DATFWX010000138.1:0-9884 GCA_035258845.1 Polyangia bacterium
GGTGCCGCCGGTGCCACCGCCGCCCGCGCCGCCGGCACCACCAGAGCCGCCACTTCCGCCCGCGCCTCCCATCAGCTTGTCGGCGCCGCAGGCTGAAAGCAGAAAAAAGCCAAAAATGAAGCTAAGACTGCGCATGGAACGCATCGTACACGAGTTGCGATTTCGCGGTCAGCGCCCGAGCGCCTGATCGATCAGCTCCCGGAAGCGCTCGATCGGCAGCGCGCCCATGAGCTTGCGCCCGTTGATGAAGAAGGTCGGCGTCCCTTCCACGCCCAGCTTCTGACCGCTCTCGACGTCGCGCTCGATGTGCGGGCGGTGCCGTCCCTCGTCGAGGGTTTTGCGAAACCGTGCCATGTCGAGGCCCAGCGAGGCCGCCGCTTTCTCGATCGTGGTCAGGCCCAGCTCCTCCTGCAACGCCAGCAGGCGGTCGTGCATGGGCCAGAACTTGCCCTGGTCACCGGCCACCCGCGCGGCCTCGGCGGCCAGGAGCGCCTGCGGATGGAAGCCCATCGGGCTGTCCTTCCAGACGATGCGCAGCTTCTTGCCGTACAGGCGACGCAGCTCGGTCAGCGTGGGCTCTACGCGCGCGCAGAAGGGACACTGGAAGTCGCCGAACTCGACGATGGTCACGGGCGCCGCGGCGGGCCCGCGCGTGGGTGCGTCGCCGACCTCTACCTGATAGACCGTGGGGTCGGGCTCGGACGCGCCCTCGCGCGGGGCTTCGCTGCGGGCGCCCGAAAGGATGCGCTCGTACAGGCCCGCCCGCGAAGTGCCCTTGCGCATCAGCGCATCGGCCTCGGTGATCTCTTCGGCAATCATGTCGCGGAGCGCATCGTGGTCGAGAAAGCCGCGCACCAGGCGGCCATTGACAAACAGGGTTGGCGTGCCGTACGCGCCGATGCGGACGCCCGCTTCCGAGTCCTTCTCGATCTCGCGCACGAACTTGTGCCCGTCGAGCGCGGCCGCAAACCGCTTGCGGTCGAGGCCAAGCGTCTGGCCGTACTTCTCGAGATCCGGGCGCGCGAGCGCGTCCTGGTGGGCATACAGGAGCGCCTGCATCTCCCAGAACTTGCCCTGCTCGCGGGCAGCCAGCGCCGCTTCGGCGGCCAGAATCGCGTCCGGGTGCATGTCGAGCGGGCGCTGCCGCCAGGCCAACCGGACCTCGCGCCGATGCTCGGCCAAAAGCTGCTCGAGCACCGGCAGCAGCTTGGCGCAGAAGGGGCACTGGTAGTCGGCGAACACGACAATCGTGACCTTGGCATCCGCCGGCCCGCGCGCGGGTGCGTGCCCGACCGTGGCCTTGTAGCGCTCCCCGCCCCGGGCCTGCGCCGCCCAGCCGACCACGGCCAGAAGGGCCGCCCTGACAAACGCGCGCTTCACGAGTAAGGAGGCTGACCGAGCCCGGCGGCGCCGTCAAGCACCTGGGAAGCTCCGGGCCCCTGCCATCGTAGGACGAGCGGGCGCCAGGATGACCGGGCGCTCAAATTGGCTCATACTCCGCTCGGTTTGGAGGTCTTTCATGCGACATGCCCTCGCTTTTTCCCTGACCGCAGCATTCGTTTTCGCGCCCACAGGAGCCAGCCACGCCATGGGCGTGGACGAGCTGGTGGCGCGCAACATCGAGGCCCGGGGCGGCCTTGCCAAGCTCCGCGCCCAGCACTCGATGCGCCTGACCGGCAAGGTCGTGTTCGGTGGCGGCGGCGGCCGGATCGAGGGCGCGTTCGGCCTGGTGCAGAAACGGGACAACAAGCTGCGCCAGGAGTTCACGCTGCAGGGGTTGACCCAGGTCACAGCCTACGACGGCCGCGAAGGGTGGAGCCTGGACCCCTTCGAGGGTCGCCGCGAGGCCGAGCGGATGTCGGCCGATGACACCAAGCAGGTGGCGCAGGACGCCGACTTCGATGGTCCGCTGGTCGATTGGAAGCAGAAGGGTCATCGGGTCGAGTATCTGGGCACCGAGGACGTCGACGGGACGCGCGCCCACAAGCTGCGCCTGACCCGCAAGGACGGCGACATCGAGTACATCTTTCTCGATCCGGACGCGTTTCTCGAGATCCGGACCGTCGAGATCCACCGCGTGCGCGGCACCGAGCACATCAGCGAAAACGATTACGGCAACTACGAGCAGGTGGCCGGCACCTGGATCGCGTTCTCGGTCGATTCGGGGGCCAAGGGGCGGCCGCGCTCGAGCCACCTCACCATTGAAAAGGTCGAGGTCAACGTGGCAGTCGACGACGCGGTCTTCAAGTTCCCGAGCGCAGGCGCATCGCTCGGGCGCGTCGCCATTCCGGGCCCGAACGCAAGCGCGCCCGCACCGGCACGCCCACCGGTCCAGGCCAGCGAGCAGCCCCCAACGGTCGACAGCGGCGTCATCTCGGGCCTGCGCGCGCGCAACATCGGCTCGGCCGCCATGAGCGGGCGCATCTCGGCCATCGCGGGCAAGAATGAAGGCGGCAAGACGGTCTTGTACGTGGGCGCAGCCTCGGGCGGGGTGTGGAGGTCGCTCGACGGCGGCACCACGTTCAAGCCGGTCTTCGACAAGCAGCCCGTGCAGTCGATCGGGGCCATCGCAATCGACCCGCAAAACTCGAAGTCCATCTGGGTCGGCGCCGGTGAGTCCTGGACCCGCAACTCGGTCTCGATCGGCGACGGGATCTACAAGTCGACCGACGGCGGCGAGAACTGGACCAACATGGGCCTGCGCAGCTCCGAGCGCATCACGCGCATCATCGTGCATCCCCGAAACAGCCAGATCGTGTACGCCTGCGTGCCCGGCAAGCTGTGGAGCGACAGCCCGGACCGGGGCCTTTACAAGACCACCGACGGGGGCAAAACCTGGGCGCTCGTGCTCAAGGGCGCCAACCCGTCGACCGGCTGCTCGGGCCTGGCCATGGATCCCGGAAAGCCCGACGTCCTGTTTGCGGGCATGTGGGACTTCCGGCGCAAGGGCTGGACCTTTCGCTCGGGCGGTCCCACGCCTGACTCGCCCAGCCAGAGCGGCCTTTTCCGCACGACCGACGGCGGCCGCAGCTGGCAGCCACTGACGACGGGCAGCGCCAAAGGGCTGCCTAAGCCGCCCTGGGGACGGGTCGAGGTCGCGATCGCGCCCTCCGACCCCAAAATCGTCTACGCGTTTATCGAGTCCAAGGACTCGGCGCTCTTCCGCTCCGACGACGGCGGCGCCACCTGGCAGGAGCGCGACAAGAGCCAGAACATGGTCTGGCGGCCCTTTTACTTCGCCCGGCTGGTCATCGATCCGACCCGGCCCGACCACCTGTTCAAGCCCGACCTCAATCTGATTGTGAGCGAGGACGGCGGCCGCAGCTTCTCACAGACCGGCGGCGGCGCCCATGGCGACTGGCACGACGTCTGGATCGATCCGGACAATCCCAAGCATGTCGTGGGCGGCGACGATGGCGGCTTGTGGCTGTCCTGGGACGGCGGCAATCGGTGGTGGAAAGGCGCCAACCTGCCGGTCTCGCAGTTCTACCACGTCAGCGTCGATAGCAAGGATCCGTATCAGGTCTACGGCGGGCTGCAGGACAACAGCTCCTGGGTGGGCGACTCCTCGTACCCGGGGGGCATCAGCAACCAGCGTTGGGAGAATCTGTATGGCGGCGACGGCTTCTGGGTCGTGGTCGATCCCACCGATCCCGAGCACGTGTACGCGGAGTCGCAGGGCGGCTACATCGGCCGCACCAATCGCCGCACGCTCGCCGCGCGCGACATCCAACCCAAGGCCGGCTACAAGGAAAAGCTGCGCTTCAACTGGAACGCGCCCATCCATGCCAGCCCGACCCAGAAGGGAACGCTGTATCTGGGCGCCCAGTTTCTGTTCCGCTCGCGCGACCACGGCGACACCTGGCAGCGCATCTCGCCCGATCTGACCAGCAACGACAAGGAGAAGCAGAAGCAGGAGGAGTCGGGCGGGGTCACCGTCGACAACTCGGTTGCCGAGATGCACTGCACGATCTACTCGATCAGCGAATCGCCGCGCGATGCGCGCGTGATCTGGGTGGGCACCGATGACGGCAACCTGCAGCTTTCGCGCGACGGCGGCAAGAGCTGGACCAAAGTCGCGGGTAACGTTCCCGGCCTGCCCAAGGAATCGTGGGTGAGCTGGGTCGAGGCCAGCCGCTTTGCGCCCGGCACCGCGTATGCGGCTTTCGATCGCCACACTTTCGGCGACATGAATCCGTGGGTGTTTCGGACCACCGATTTCGGAAAAACCTGGAAGCGCGTGGTGGCGCCCGAGCAGGGCGTGCGCGGCTACGCCCACGTGATCAAGGAAGATACGCAAAAGCCGGCCATCCTGTTCGTCGGCACCGAGCTTGGGCTCTGGATCTCGATCGACGGCGGTGCGAGCTGGGCCGAGTTCAAAGGCGGCGATTTCCCGAGCGTGGCGGTGCGCGACCTGCAAGTGCATCCGCGCGAGCACGATCTGGTGCTGGCCACGCACGGACGCGGCATTTGGATCATCGATGATCTGACGCCACTGCGCAGCCTTTCGACCGAAGTGCTCCAGAAGTCCTTCACCTTTCTGCCCGGGCGCCCGGTCCAGCAGCGCATGCCGGCGCGTGGCGGCTGGCCCGAGGGCGACGCCGGCTTCGCGGGCGAAAACCCGCCGGCCGGTGCGGTCGTCACCTACTATCGGCGCAGCCGGCACATCTACGGGCCGCTCAAGCTCGAGGTGCTCGATGCCCAGGGCAAGCTGGTCGACGACATCAGCGTGAGCAAGCGGCGCGGCATCAACCGCGTCGACTGGTCGATGCAGGTCAAGCCGCCGCGGGTTCCGCGGGCGGCCCAGGTTGCGTTCGGAGCCGCGCACGGGCCGCGCGTGGTGCCGGGCACCTACACGCTGCGGCTCACCGACGGCGCCGACGTGATCGAGAGCAAGCTCAAGGTGGGGCTCGATGTGCGCGCCCGCTACGGGGTGGCCGAGCGCAAGGCGCAATTCGAGGCCGTCATGCGCGCGCACGCGCTGTTCGGCGAGATGAGCGATCTCATCGATCGGATCGAAGCCGCGCGCGCGGCCGCAGGAGCGCGCGCCAAGGCGCTCCCAGCTGGCGACGAGCTGACCCAGAAGCTGCGCGCGCTGGGCGGCAAGCTCGAAGACGTGCGCAAGAAGATCGTGGCCACCAAGGAGGGCGGGGCGATCACGGGCGAGGAGCGCCTGCGCGAGCACCTCGACATCCTGTACGGGGCGCTCATGGCGTGGGAGGGGCGGCCGGCGCGCTATCAGCTCGATCGGATCGAGGTGCTGCGGCACGAGCTGCGCGATGTGGTGGGCGAGTTCGACGCCATCGCCACCCAGATGGTGCGCCCGCTCGACGAGGAGCTGCGGCGTCACAAGCTGGCGCCGATACCGACCGAGAAGCCGCCCAGCGCCAAGGCCGCGGCACCGCCGACCGGGGCCGCCCTGGCGGCCGCCATCCGCTGCCTGCGCACGCGCGGGGCCGAGTGCGCGTCCGAGGCAGCGACCGCGCAAACCGCCGACACGCGCTGACAACCGGAGTTGCTTTCGCCGAGTGCTCGGACGTCCCGATCGTAGACAACCCGTCACGGCAACTGCCGGCTCTGCTTCCCGAGCCCTCGTCCAACGCCGCCTTCTCCGGTGGCACAGGGCCTGCACTCGAAACGCCCCTGGACCGACAACAGACCGGAGGGAGCAACATGAAAGCGACAACCGATCGACGAGTCTTCAGACCGCTTGTCACCGCCGAGCTGAGGGCTGCCCAAGGGGGATGGACGTGGGGGCAGCTCGGGTCGTGCGCATTGTCGGCCGCGATGGGCTATGCTCAGGGCGGCCCGCCTGGCGAGGTGGTTGCGATCATGACCAACCCCGACTGCTGGGCGGTCGCGTTGGATGTGCGCGACCTGTCGCCCGACCCGCCCGTGGTTAGCTATGGCGAGGGCACCGACGGCGGCGACTGGTGAGCGCGCACCGACGTCCCAGTCTCTGTGCGTGTACGTCCACGATGTGGATGCGCACGCCGAGAGGGCACCTTCTGCCGGGGCCCAGGGTGAGACCGAGCCAGCAACCCAGACTACGGCGCCCAGAACGCGGCGTATCGCACCTATGAGGCCGCCGACCCCGAGGGCCACCACTGGTGGTTCATGAAGAGCGTGCGCGGGCCGAGCACGAGCGGAGGCTGACTCGACCGACGCTCGCCCCCGGCGCGCCGGCCGCCTGTCGTCAGCCGGTTTCGGGTGAGTGCTGGCAAGCGGCGGCCATCGCGCCTGCGGCGCCCAAGGTGACGCCGACCTATCTGAGTCATGCTGCGCGCGCCGTGCCCGCCGGAACTTTTCCATAAAAGCGCGTCCCCAGGTTTGATCAGCCGCGTGCTGGTTGTGGATCGCGCAGGCAAGCATGAGGTTGTCCTCTGTGCTCGGGCCGCCCTTGCCGCGGTCGACCACATGATGGAACTGGACGCGCCGGCGTGAGCCGCAGATCCCGCCGTCTTCGGTCGGCCACTGGCATCGGCCCTGGTCGCGCTGCCAGACCGTTCGCTTGACCTGGCGCGGAATGGCGGCATCGGGAGACGGGCTCGCGGTCGGCTGCTTGGGCGGATGCGGCCGATCGGTCAACCCTCTCCGCTTTTCATGGTCGCGGATGATGCACCGCAGCCCCTGCTTGAGGATCTCCAGCTCGGAGGCGCCCGGCAGCGTGTGCGAGAGCGCCGCGCGAGCGCTGGCCAGAAGCTCCTCGAACTCGCGGTCGGTGGTCAGATGCCGCCGCACAAGCTCTTCCGTCAGCATCTCGACCTGGACCGGGCTTGCTGCAACTTGTGCCGGCACAAGTGCGGGCGCCTTGCGCACGACGTCTCTGGGCACCGGCTTGGGGGCCAGCCGGGCCTTGATGCGCTCGACCTCGCGCTTGGGCTTTCCCATAGCCTCGGCCAGCACATCATCGCAGTTGGCCTCGGTCACGACCGGGGCCAGAGTGGCCAGGGTCGTGATGCAGAGTCGGCCTGCGCGCAGCGGCTCCACTGCCTGCGGGAAGCGCTGGACGAATCGAGCGGCACGGACCCGATAGTGGGTCATGGTCTCGGACTGGCCGAGGGCGCGACTCACGTAGTCCCAGAGGGAGCTGTAGCCGAGCTCGATGTAGCCACGCTGGCGATCGAAGTCAGCCAGCGCGAGCACGAGCTCGACCACAATCTGGCGCTCGCGGCCGACGAGCTGCTGGAACCGGGCGGTCCACTCGAGAGCAGAGAACTTGGTCATGGTCAGTCTGTAACACGCGATTTCGACCCTCCTGGAACGCACTGCGCCCGCGCAGGAGGCGCGTTTTCGACCGCGTTGGCGCCGACGCCCTCCGATCATCATACAACGCAGCAGCGTCGCGCCGCGCGCGCGAGAACGCTTGTCCCGACGGTGGGCGGAGCGAGTAAGTGCAAATGGCTCTGATCCTCGTCAAGGAAAAACGCACAACCGGAGAAAACGCACAACCTGAGGGAAAGAAAAAATGCGCATCCGCGGCCGACCACCGGCCATCTCCAACGAGGCATGAACAGGTTTCGTCGGACCGCTCTTGGCCGAAGCCACTCCGCTCGCGACCTCCGTGGCATCTTCGATCGCGATGAACTATACAGACTAGTCGTGATCAGGTGCCGCTCAGTCGCCTTCGCGCTCGGGCTTGCGTGTGCGCGCGCCGCTGCGGCCGCACCGGTCCAGCCGCCTCCACCCAGCCCGCAGCTGCCGCCCCTGAATCCGCGCCTCCAGGTCGCGTTCGTAGTCTCGGGCGGCGTGTCGCTGGGCGCCTACGAAGCCGGGTTCCTCTACTACACGCTGGAGGTGGCCAAGGCCAACCCGCAGATCATGGATCTGCGTCTGGTCACCGGGGCCTCGGCCGGCAGCATCAACGGCCTGTTGGCGGTGCTGTCGGCGTGCGGGCCCAAGGTGGACTCACCTCGTGACAGCTTGTTCTGGCGCACCTGGATCCCGCTCGGGCTCAAGCAGCTCTACGTGCCGTCCGAGGCCAGCGCGGTGGGCCTCTTCTCGCGTCGCTGGTTCGAAACCGCCGTGTTTCGGATCGAGCAGGTCTGGAAGCGCGGCCTTTCGCCCAGCTGTGACATCGTGTTCGGCGTGTCGACGACGCGGGTCAGCCCGCGCCTTCTGCGCACCGCCCGCGACCGGCTCACCCTGCCGCGCATCGAAGAACAGTTCGCGCTGCGCATCCAGGGCCGCGGGCCCGGCCAAGCGCCCGTGGTCACCAACTATGTCGACCCCGGCTATGGGCTCCTGCAGACCCTCCTGCCCACCAATCCCGAGGGTGCCATCGATTTTACGACTCTGCGCGACCTGCTCTACGCGTCGTCGGCGTTTCCGCTCGCATTCCCGCCCCAGCTGCTTCCAAGTTGCGCTACCGATCCCGACCGGGGTGGGACACCCGACTGCACGCCTGCAACCGCGCAGAAGAGCCACTTCGTCGATGGCGGCGTGCTCGACAATTCCCCGCTGCGCCTGGCCGCACGCCTGGCCGGGGCCGGGCTGCACCGCGAGGACGACGGCTCCACCCGCTGGCTGCCCAGCCCGCACTTTGATCGGTTCGAGCTGCCCGACAGCGTGCGCTTTGCATTCCTGACCCCCGATACCACCGATTACCCGGTGACCGAGGAGGATCCGCGCCTTTCCGCCACCCGCTCCGCGCTCGCCCTGGTCGAGCAGCTGTTTCGCAGCTTCGTTTCGACTGCACGCGCCAAGGAGCTGTTCGCGCTGCTCGAAGAGCACCCCGAGATCGGCCTGCGCGTGCTGCTGCCACGTCGCCACTTTCCGACCGCAAGCGGGCTGCTCGAGGCCTTCTTCGGCTTTTTCGAGACCGACTTCCGGGTTTTCGACTTCTACCTGGGCATGTATGACGCGCGCCGCACGTTCGAGGACGACGCCCAGCCCCAGCTCACCCAGAAGGTGGCCTACCCCGAGGACATGATCGTGCGAACCATCGGCCACTGGTCCAGCGATTGGCGGCCTTTTGCGTGCATGCGGGGCCTGTTCGACCGTCTCCCCGAGCTGCGCGCGGCCTGTGCAGGCGACGAGCTCATGAACTTCCGCGCGCTCTTGCAAAGCTCGCTCGAGCGGCTCTGGGATGCCTGCGCGCGTGCGTCCGACCACGAGCTGGCCACGCCCAATCCCAACTGCCAGGCCCAACGGCGTGGTGAGCCGCCGCCGCGCGTGGAGGGCGTGCCGGGCGCCGATGTGGAGTGGCGTCGCGCCAGCGACGAGTTCGAGCTGGCCTACGTGGTGCGCCTGGCGGCCGCGCACCGCTTCCAGTTCCACGACCTGGGGCTTCCGGCCGACCAGGGCAAGCTGGCGGTGGCCCGCATCCGGGGCGAGCTTGCGCGCCTGACCGCCAGCCTGGCGGAGGCGCAGCCGCCCAGTGATCGCGGCCTGGTTGCGCTCGCCGGCACGCTGGGGGCCGACTACGTGGCCTATGCGCCCCGGCGGCACATCCTGTACTTCGCAATCGGGCGGCAGTGGGAGCTGGGCTGGAGCATGGGCGCACCGGAGTCACGGTTCATCCCGGCCGCGCTGCGGCTCAACCTGGCCCTCCTGCTCGACGGGATCCCGACGCTGCTTTCGTCCGGTGGCGGCTTCTTCGCGTTTGGTCCTGCGGCCGGGATCGAGATCCAGCCGCGCGCGCTCAGCTCGCTGCTTCTGCAGACCCGGTTGGCGCTCCGGGTGGGCTACCTGCTCGCCGACGGCGACGATTTCCAGAGCATGCCGTGTCGCCAGCTCTCCAGCGATCGGCTGGGCGCGTGCTCGCGGCTGGTCACGCAGGCGCTGGTCGGCGTCAGCATGTTCCAACGGCTGCGAGCGCATGTGCTGTTCGAGTGGTACCCGAGCATCCGCTCGGGCGACAGCACGCTGTGGTCCGTCACGCC
>DATFWX010000139.1:0-13966 GCA_035258845.1 Polyangia bacterium
GCGCCCGCCTGTGCGCAAAGCTCGAGAGCCGCAATCCGGGTGGCAGCGTCAAGGACCGCATCGGGCTCGCGATGATCGAGGACGCCGAAGCGCGCGGCGTGCTCAAGCCCGGCGCCACGCTGGTCGAGCCGACCAGCGGCAACACCGGCATCGCGCTGGCTTGGGCGGCTGCGGCCAAGGGCTATCGGCTCGTGCTGACCATGCCCGAGACCATGAGCCGGGAGCGGATCGCGCTCTTGCGTCTGTTCGGCGCCGAGGTGGAGCTGACGCCGGGCACGCTCATGCGGGAGGCGGTGGCAAAGGCGCAAGAGATCGTGCGCATGCGGCCGGGCGCGCTGATGCTCGACCAGTTTTCGAATCCAGCCAACCCGGAGGTCCACCGGCGCACCACTGCCGAGGAGATCTGGGCCGACACCGGGGGCGAGATCGACGCGTTCGTGGCCGGAGTCGGCACCGGTGGCACCATCACCGGGGTCGGGCAGGTGCTCAAGCAGCGGCGGCCCGGCTGCCGCATCGTGGCGGTCGAGCCCTCCGGCGCGGCCGCGCTGTCGGGCGGACGCATCGGGCCGCATGCGATTCAGGGCATTGGCGCCGGTTTCGTCCCGCCCGTGCTCGACCGCGAGGTCATCGACGAGATCATCACGATCGGCGAGGACGAGGCGTTCGCGGGCGCGCGCCGGCTGGCCCGCGAGGAGGGCATTCTGGCCGGCATCTCGGCCGGAGCCGCGCTCGCCGCCGCGCTCAAGGTGGCGGGAAGGGCCGAGCTGGCGGGCCGCCTGGTGGTGTTCGTGGCGCCCGACACCGGCGAGCGCTACGTGACCACGCCGCTGTTCGGCGAGCTGGCCGGCGACTGAGCTGCCAGCCCGCTCGCAGGAGCCAGGTAGCGCCGGCGACGATCGGGGGCGGCCCCTCAGCGCGGGTGCAGGGGGGCCGAGCAGCAGGGGTCGCGCCAGGCCGGCGGAAGCGGCTGGCCGCGGCGGGTCGCATGCTGGTAGCGTTGTGGAGCGCATAGCGGCGCGCGATTGTGACCTCGGTCGGGCTACGCAGCGGGTTCGAAAGCACTTGACGATCCTGATTCACTGACCTACGGTCACCGAATACCGTTTTGGAGCCAGCTTATGAAACCTTTGCTTGTGCTGGTCCTGCTCCTCTGCGCGGCCTGCGGCGACGACACGGGTGGCCAGATGGGCCATCCGGCCACCTGCAGCGGCCTTACGCGCCCGCCTGAAGAAGTGGCCTGGATGCTCGACTTCGGCGGCATGCAGCGCAGCTACAACGTGCACGTTCCACCCGCGTACGATCCGACCCGCCCCAGCCCGGTTGTGCTCAACTTCCACGGCCTCTCGGAGCCTCCGGACACGCAGGCGCTCTTTTCGGGCATGAGCACGAAGGCCAACACCGCCGGTTACCTGGTGGTCTATCCGGCCGGCACCGGCAACCCCATCAGCTGGAATGCGGGCACCTGCTGCGCCAGCGCCGCTCAAGCGCACGTCGACGATGTGGGCTTCGTGCGTGCGCTGCTCGATGCGCTCTCGAGCAAGCTGTGCATCGATTCGCATCGGGTGTTTGCGACCGGCATGTCCAATGGCGGCATGCTCACGCACCGGCTGGCTTGCGAGCTTTCAGACCGCATCGCCGCTTTCGCGCCGGTGGCGGGTGACCTGGTGTCGTCGCCGTGCAACCCCGCGCGCGCTGTGCCAATCCTCCATTTTCACGGCACCGCCGACACCTACGTGCCCTACACCGGCAGCCCGTCGATCGGCTTTCCGCCGGTGCCCGACATGATGGCGGCCTGGGCCGCGCGCGACGGCTGCGCGGCCACGGCCCAGGACAGCTTCTCGAACGGCGACACCCATTGCCAGAGCTGGCCGGGCTGTTCAGCCGGCGCCGAGGTGGTGCTGTGCACGGTCGAGGGCGGCGGCCACACCTGGCCCGGCGGGCTCGACGTGCCCACGCTGGGCAAGACCACGACCGACATCAACGCCGACGACAAGATGTGGGAGTTTTTCCAGAAGCACGTCCTGCCCTGACCGGCAGAATGCTTCAGGCCATCCAGTCGGGCACGCGGCCGCGCAGCCAACCGTCGACACCCAGCACGCGTCCCGCGCCCGAGGAGGCGAGCACGAAGAACAAGAGAGCGAAGGCCCATGTGTTGGCAGGCTCGAAGCCCGCGCCCTGGGTGAGCGCGAAGTTGACCATCATCCAGAGCCCCACCAGCGCGGCCCAACGCGTGAGCAGCCCGAGCAGAAGCAGCACGCCCACGCTCAGCTCCCCGAACATGACCAGGTAGCTGAACAGCTTGATGTGCGGCAGCACCGTGTGCTCGAGAAATCCGCGATAGAAGTGGAAGGTCGCGCCTGCATGCAGGTTCTGCTCGATGAATCCGCGTGCGCCCTCGTTGGCGCCGAAGCCGGCCTGCAGCTTGCCGACGCCCTCGCGCAGCATGATTCCGCCGACCACCATGCGGGTGAGGAAGCAGGCAAACAGGGTCTGGGTATCGTTCATATCACGCGCGAGTACTGGTCGATGGTAAGCTTCCAGACCGGCACTCCGCAATAGCGGTCGCCCTCGGGGCACAAAGGCCGTGTCTGCGTCATCAGGCGCAGGCCGCACGGTGGCAGAAGGTAGCGGCCCAGAACCGGGTTGACGTCGCGCACCTGCCGGGCCTCGTCGAGCGAAGCGCGCCAAATCTCTTCCTGCGCCGTGTAGCACAAGCGCGACTTGAGCTTGTGGTGCAGGTTCAAGAAATCGGCCGACTCGGTCATGCGCACGCAGACCGCATTCGGCAGAAGGTACGCTGCAAACTCATCGGCCACCCCGAGCCCGCGCAGCCGCGCGATGGCGGCCCATGTGCGCGCCATCGTGTCGTCGTAGAGCTCGCGCGCGGGCGCGCTGTGCCTGAGCAGCTCGGGCACGACGTAATCGGGCTCGCCGGTCATGTGCGCCATCAGGAGCGGCCGCGAGGCCGGTGTCATGCGATGGCGCTGATCCTGCGAGTCGGCCGTGTGCGACAGCTTCTTCCTGAACGTATACGACGCGTGCACGAGCGCGCGCGACAGCTTGGACAGGCTGGTTAGGTTCATCGACTCGCCGAACAGCTTGTTTTCGGCCGGATCGAGCGCCCGCCGAATCGCGGTCTCGTCGTCGAGCCGCGCGCGCGAGATGCCCAGAACCTCGCGCACCGCCTGCGCCACGCAGGCCTCGTTGCCCGGCTTGTGATCGACCAGGCGCGACGTGTAGCCGCTGAGCGAGCGGTCGAACTCGCGTATGAACTCGACATCGGGCGTGAAGGCGTGCGCCTGGAAATGCTCGTACTCAGGTGTGGCCTCGAGCGGCAGTGGGTCCTCGAGAATGGTCTGGTAGAGCGGATCGTGCCGGAGCACCTCCTCGACCATGCGCGTGACCACCAGCCGGGTCTCGGTCGGCGCGTCGAGCTGCTGGCACAGCCGGTAGTAGCGCAAAAGCGTGATGCCGGAGACGGTGTGATAAAGGTACGCGAAGGTGGCCACCGGGAGCGCGTAGCGCGCGATCTCCTGGGCCTTTTTCTTGACGTCCTTGTCGTAGCGCGCGCTCACCTTTTTGCGGGCCGGGAAGATGCGGTAGTACTCGCGCGCGGCCGGTGCCATGAGAAGGTCAATCAGGCGCCGGTACGCCGCCTGCTGCTGCTCCAGCGCGGCCCGGTACACCGCGAGCGCCTCTCCGTCGAGCGGCGGCACGGCGAAGAAATCGGGCCGCACCTCCACAAAACGCTGGCTGACCTGCTCGGAGTTGTAGAAGGGATGGCTGTGCAAGAACGACCATAGGAACTGTCGCGACACGTTCTCGAGCGTGAACTGGAAGTGCGCATGTTGGAGCGTGGTGTGGTGGCCGGCCTCGTAGGTCGAGCGGGCGATACGGTCGCGCTGCTCGACCCGCTTTTGCCGCTTGTCATCGGGCTCGCCGTCCCCCGACACCTCCTCGGGCCAGATGATGCCCTTGCCCGAGTAGCAGGTGCGTGCGGTGGCGACCGCGTTTTCGAACGGACGCGCGAACGCATTGATGAGCTTGACCACCGGCGGCGGCGAGCGAAACGACTTCATGCCGACCATTTTCGTAGCACGTGAGCGCGGGGAAGGAAAGCGCTTTGGCAGCGATTTTCCGTCGGGGTTGTGGATAGGCCTGTGGGTCTAGAGTGAATACTTCTTGATCTTCTCGTACAGGGTCGAGGGCGCAATGCCGAGCGCACGCGCGGCCTGGGTCTTGTTGCCGCCGAACTGCTCCAGGGTCTGCTGGATGGCCGCTTTCTCGATGCTCTCCAGCGTCTTGCCGGCCAGCGGCAGCGACGGCATCGAGGGCTCCCGCTTGACCCGCGGCCGGAAGAACAGGAGGTGCCGGGGCTCGAGCGAGCGGCCGTCGCACACTGCCGCCGCGCTCTCGATGACGTTGCGCAGCTCGCGCACGTTGCCGGGCCAGTGATAGCTCTCGAGCACATGCATGGTCTCGGGCGCCACCTCGATGTCGGTTTTGCCGAGCTGCCCAAGGAGCGCGCGCACGAGCAGCGGCATATCCTCGCGCCGGTCGCGCATGGGCGGGATCTGCAGGGTCACCACCCACAGCCGAAAGTACAGGTCCTCGCGAAACTTGCCCGCCTTGACGTCGGCCTCCAGGTTGCGGTTGGTGGCGGCCACGATGCGCACGTCGATCTCGATCTCCACATTTCCGCCCACACGCCGGATGGCCCGATGCTCGATCGCGCGCAAAAGCTTGGGCTGCAGGTCGAGCGCGAGCTCGCCCACCTCGTCCAGGAACAGCGTGCCGCCGTCGGCGCGCTCGAATGCGCCCGCGCGCTCGGCGACGGCACCCGTAAATGCGCCTTTCTCGTGGCCGAACAGCTCGCTCTCGATCAGGTTGGGCGCGACCGCGCCGCAATCGAACACCACGAACGGCTGCTTGGCGCGCGGGCTGGCCTTGTGGATCGCGCGCGCGACCACATCCTTGCCGGTGCCGGTCTGGCCGATCAGGGTGACGGTCAGATCGGTGGGCGCGATGCGCTCGAGAACGCCAAAGATCTCGCGCATGCGGGGCGAGCGGCCCACCACGTCGCCGAACACGTTCTTCTCGCTGGCCGGAATCTCGACCTCGGCGTCATCGGCCAGAAAGCGCAGCCGGGTCTTGCCCAGGGTCAGGGTCACGCCACTGCGTAAGATGGCCTCCTTGACCGCGATGCCCTCGACCAGGGTGCCGTTGGTCGACTCCAGGTCCTTGATCACAAAACCTTCCGACGTCTGCCGGATTTCGCAATGGTCGCGCGAGACGTGCGGATCGTCGACCACCACCGAGTTGGCCTCGTCCGAGCCGATGCAGATGAGAGGCAGGTCGATCTTGTGCTCGCGCACGGCCTGATCGCCTTTGCCGAGCAGGACCAGGCGGCCGGTCCGGTAGCGCAGGCGGGTACGGCCGATGTCGACCGCCATGGTGGTGTCGCGAGCTCGCTTGGCCACTCGCGGCAAATACTAGAGGAACGGTCAAGGTGGGTCAAATCGCCGAACACCGGATCGCGAAACCGGAGGAGCCTCCGGAAATCGAAGGGTGATGGGCTTCGTAAACGCGCAAGATGAATCACATTCGGATTGGTACGCCGGTTGCTTAAACAACTTACGTCATGCCGATCGTTCTCCTCTATATCGTGCTGTCGATGGTGCACGCACCCGCGCTGGCATCCTCGTCATCACCGCTGAACCTGACCTTCCTGAATCGGCACGAGTCCACCGAGGTCGAGCTGTATGACCCCAAAGGCGGCGAGCGGCCGCTGGCGCTCAAGCAACTGAAGCACTTCGTGCGCTGCTGGCGCACGCAGCGCGAAAAGCCCATGGACCCGCGCCTTTTGCAGATCATCTCGCAAGTGTCGCATCACTTCGGCGACGCCGAGATCCAGGTGGTGTCGGGCTACCGTGCGCGCCCCTACGGCGTGCCGCACTCGCGCCATTTCCAGGGCCGCGCGATGGACATCCGAATCGCCGGCGTGCCGGCGCGCGTGGTGCGTGAGTATGTGTGGCAGAACTTCCGGGGCGTGGGCGTGGGCTACTACCCCGAGCAACAATTCGTGCACGTCGACGTGCGCGACCTGGACACGGGCTGGGTCGACCATGCCAAGACCGGCGAGTCGGCGCGGCACGTGAAATATTTCGTGCGCGGCAAGAACGACCCGGCGCCGACCGCTCTGCCGGCCTACGCGGCCGCACCGATGACGCCCGCCCTCGTGTTCGCGCTCCAGTAGCAGACAGGCTTAAGGCTTCGCCTGCTGCGTGGCCCCGGCTCCGGCCGGCGCCGGCGCAGGCGTGGCCGCTTGCCCGGCTGGCGCCGCCTGCGTGGGCGGGGCCGCCTGCGCGGGCGAGGCCGCTTGCGTGGGCAAGGCCGCTTGCGCGGGCCCTGCGCTCGCGTGAGCAGGCAGCTGCGGCTTGACCTCCGGCCGCGCCAGCAGCCAGTCGGCGGC
The DNA here is from genome assembly GCA_035258845.1 of Polyangia bacterium. Lineage (GTDB taxonomy): Bacteria > Myxococcota_A > Polyangia > JAHFDS01 > DATFWX01 > DATFWX01. The sequence continues at coordinate 6,473 of DATFWX010000139.1, forward strand.
CCGTCCGAAATCGCCAAACCGGGTCAGCTTGCCCTCGGCGCCCAGAAAGGCCATCCCCACCTCGCGGTCTCCGATCTTGGCGGCCACGACCAGACAGTAGCGGGCGATATCGGTGTAGCCGGTCTTGCCGCCCAGCACCTGCCAGCGCCCGGTACGCACCAGCATATCCGTGTTGACGTACTCGATGGCGCCCCGGCGATTGGTGGGCTGCGCGACGTAGCGCGCCTTTTTCAGGATCTCGGAAATGGTCGGATTTGCGAGCGCGATCCGGAGCATCCGGATGGCCTCGCGCGGGGTCGACACGTTGCCATCGTCAAGGCCGGTCGGATCCTGAAACGCGGTGTGGAGCAGGCCCAGCGCGCGCGCCTTGCGCGTCATGGCCGCGGCCAGCCCGTCCGGGCGCAGTCCGATGGCGCGACCCAGCGCCGGTACCGCCCGGTTGTCCGACGCGATCAGCATCGCGTGCAGAAGGTCTTTGTTGGTCAGCGTCATGCCCTCGAACAGGCGCGAGCGGGCGCCGCCGGTGGCCACCTTGCGATCTTCGGCCGTAATGGTCTGGGTGCCGTCCATCTTGAGCCCGGAATCGAGCACCACCAGCGCAGCCATCAGCTTGGAAATGGACGCGATCGGGCGCACGGCGTCGGGATTTTTTGCAAAGTAATCGCCGCCGCCCTGGAGGTCCATGATGACGGCGGCCTGGGCCTGAATGTTGGGCTGCCCGTCCCGCGTGAGCGGGGGCACAGCGCGGCTCTTGCCCGCACGCGCGTGCGAGCGGCCGTGGGCGCGACGGGCATGAGCGGGCGGGCCCGCGAAAAGTGTCGACAAGGCGGCAGCAGCCAGCGCGAGCGGTCGCATCACCATAAGCATTTTTGGTAGCAGATCCGTCTTCCTTGGCAAGTTTTCCGCCGCACGATATGCTGCCAGGCCGATGGCAGAGATCTCTCCGCCGCCGACCGCGCCGATCGCGGCGCCGCCTTCTCCGGTTCCCAAGCGCAACGTCATTGACTCCATTGTACTCGCGTTTGCGCATTCGGAAGCGCGTGAGCTGGCGGGCACGGATGCGCTGCGCATGGTGCTGGACGCCCGCTACCTCGAGCTGGTCAAGACCCCGGGGACGGTCGATCTGCAGCCGGTATGGGACCTTCTGACCACGCAGCCCGGGTTCGTGCCCGAGCAGGCGGTGCCGCCGCTGTGCCGGGTCAAGGCCTGGGAGCCCCAGCTCAAGGTCCAGATCGCGCTTCCCCGCGAGCTGGCCACGCTGAGCTCGATCGAGATCCAGGTGCACGCGCAGAAGTGCAAGGTGTCCGAGCCCGAGCTGGCGCGGGTGCTGACCACCTCGCAGGTCGGTGTGCCGGTCGCCGATGCGGCGCGCCCGGGCACGCGGCCGCCGGTGTCGGAGCCGCAGGGGCAGCCGCCCACGGTGCGGCGCCGGCGCATGGGGCTCGCGATCGGGTTTCTGGTGGTGGCGGCCCTGGCGGTGGCGGCTTCGGTGGTGTTTGCGATGCGCTACGCGCTCAGCGGCCCCATCATCCTTTCCGCCAGCCAGGTCTCGAGCGAGATCCCGCTCGGGGAAACCAAGCAGGCCGGCGACGCCATCGGCACGCTGCTTACCGATATGGGCTGGCTCGGGCGGCCGGAGCCCGAGCGGCGCCGTCAGCTCGAGGAGGCGCTGGGCCGGGCCCGCAAGCTGGGCGCGAGCACGCTCCTTCTGCTCGACCGCGACGGCAACGTGAAAGCAGTCGCGCGCTGGGGACCCGGCGGCGCTCAGGTGTCGTTTCCGTGATCGTCATCTTTCGCCCCGACGTCGAGCCTGACGGCGCCGAGGTCGAGCGCCTGCTCAAGCACCTGGCCCAGATCCCGGGCCTTAAGCCCGAGGTGCACAGCGTGCGCGGCGCCATCCGCTCGCTGACCGAGGTCTATCTCATCGGGCGCACCGATACGGTTTCGCGAGAAGCGCTCGAGCAGCTGCCCGGAGTCGAGCGGGTGGTGCGGATTTCGGAAAAGTATCGTCTCATCGGCCGCCACCGCGAGACCGAGGCGGTCGGCTTCGTCTACAACGGCGTCGCGTTCGAGGACAAGTCGCTGCACATCTTCGCCGGCCTGTGCGCGGTCGATGCGCGCGAGCACGTGGATGCCACCATGGCGGCGCTTGCGCGCGCGCGGCTCAAGACCACGCGCATGGGCGTGTACAAGCCGCGCACGAGCCCCTACGACTTCCAGGGTCGCGGCCGCGACTGCCTGCCCTACGTGTTCGAGCTGGCGGGCCGGTATGGAATTCGCGTGATCGCGATGGAAGTGCTGCACGAGAGCCACCTCGACGAGATCCGGGACGCGCTCGAGCGCGCCGGCCGGCCCACCGGGGTCATGCTGCAGATCGGCACGCGCAACGCGCAAAACTTCGAGCTTTTGAAGTACGTGGGCCAGCAGCGCGAGTTTCCGGTGCTCTACAAGCGCGGCATGGGCATCACGCTCGAGGAGTCGCTCAATGCGTGCGAGTACATCGCCAGCGAGGGCAACCGCAACATCGTGTTCTGCCTGCGCGGCGTCAAGTCGCACCTGGGCGATCCGCACCGCAACCTGGTCGACTTCGCGCACGTGCCGGTGGTCAAGCGGCTGACGCGCCTGCTCGTGTGCATCGATCCGTCGCACTCGGTGGGCCGGCACGAGCGCGCGCCCGACGGCCTGTCCGAGATCCAGCACGCAACCGCACAGGGCGTGGTTGCGGGCGCCAACATGGTGCTGGTCGACTTCCACCCCGCGCCCGAGGTGGCGCTGTGCGACGGGCCGCAGGCCCTGACGCTCGAGGAGCTCGAGGCCTTTCTCGAGGATGTCCGCATCGTTCGGGCGGCCTATGTCGAGCGCTGCGCTGCCGCCGCCGCCGCGGCTACCGCTCCGGCGAAAGAAAGCTCCTGACCTGGGCCAGGAAGCGCTCGCGGTCGCCCGATTTCAAGATGTAGCCGCGCGCGCCGCTCTGGATGGCCATCTCCTTGAGCGTGGCCTCGTCGGCGGCCGAGAACAGCACGACCGGCACCTTGAGCTCGAACTTGTGAATGAACTCGACCAGAAGATCGCCCGACAGCTCGGGCATGCGCAGATCGACCAGGATCAGGTCGGGTCGCTCGCGCACGATCACGTTGGCGATCAGGCGCGGCGCACTGAGCGTGGCCACCTTGTAGCCGCCGGCCTCGAGCATGTCGCGGACGACCTCGAGCGTCAGCTTGTCGTCGTCCACGACCAGGACCTTGGCGCTCATCTGGCCTCTCCAGGGTAAGGCGGCCGCTCGTAGAGCGCAAGGTAGTAGAGGGGGTTGCGCGCCCACGCGCCCACGAACCGGTAGCGCGCGCGGAAGCGCTCGTCGGAGGGGATGCCGTGCGCGTAGCTGTTGGCGGCCAGAAACGGTAAGAGCGTGCTCTCGGGAGCGTCGCCGAAGCGGTCGGCCACGTCGCGCTCGAGCTCGCGCGGGATGTAGGCCACGAGGGCAATGAAACGCGGGTCCCGTGCGAACAGCTCCTCGCGCAGGGCGCGCTCGAGCGGCTCGGGGCCGAAGCCGCGAAACGGGCTCCAGCGTGCGGCCGCGTACATGCGCGCGATCCGGCGGTCGGTCACGCCGATCGGATCATGAAACGGGATCGCGAGCGCGCGAAAAGGCGTGGCGCCGCAGTCCTGGAACAGCGCGCTGTCGCCGGGGCGGGCGCGCGCAGTGATGGCGTCGGCGAGCGGGAAATAGGCGCGTTCGTCCTGGGCCAGGTAGCTGCGCAGGTGCCAGCCGTCGGTTGCGTGCGCGACCAGGCCGAACAGGACGAACCCGGGCACGAGCCAGCGCGGCAGCGCGGGCGCGGACAGGACCAGGAGCAGCGGCAGCGCGGGCGCGAACAGGCGGAACCAGCGCATCTCGTCGCCGCCCACGTAAATGAGATAGAGCAAGAACACGACCGCGAGCCCGGCCCCGACCCGGGCCAGGCGGCCCCGGCGTAAAAGGGCGAGCGCAAACAGGAGGCCGTGGCCGTAAAACAAGAGGAACAGACCCGCGTAGCGCAGGCCGGGGCCGAGCGCGGGCACGGCCGCCTTGACGTAATAGGGGTTGGGCACGAGATCGCCGAAGGTGTGCCAGCGCCAGAGGTGGTAGGGCACGAGCAGCGCGAGGCAGGGCAGCGCCGCGCGCGGTGCCAGCGCGAGCCCGGCCAGCGCGACCAGATGGCCTTCTGGCCGCAGAAGCGCGCACGCGCCCAGCGCGAGACCGGCCCAAAGCGCTCGCCCGCGCGCGAGCAGGAGGAAGGCGAGGGCGGTCAGGGCGGCGGCCGCGGTCGGCTCCAGGCCCGAGGCCGCCCACAGCCCGACCGTCGGGCTGGCCGCCCACAGCCAGGCCGCGCGCGGGGCCGCGGCCGGCTCGATTTCGGCCGCCAGCCGGCGCAGCCAGTAAAGCCCCGCAAAGGCGGCCGCCGCGCCGAGCACCTTGGCCCCGATGAGCGCAGGAACACCCACCCGGATGAGCAGGCTCACAGCCGCGGTCCACAGAAAGTTGGTATAACCCTCGGTGTGGTCGCCGGGGTTGAAGACGAGCCCCTGGCCGCCCGCCCAATGCGCCGCATACCGGAACGAGATGTACGCGTCGTCCTTGACGTAGCCCAGGTAATACGTGAGCGCGAGCGCAAGCAGCGCCGGCGGCCCCCAGAAGTTGACTGCGCGCAATCTCCGCATCTATATAGCTGGGACTTGCCGTGAAGATCTATCTCATCTCGCCCACGCATTATCTGCCGGATGGGGCGCTGGCCAAGCATCCTTATTACTGGACCAGCGCCATCACCCTGCCGTACCTGGCTGCCCTGACGCCGCGCGAGCATCAGGTCTCGTACGTGGACGAGATCATCGCCGACGTCGATCTCGACGCCGAGGTCGACGTGGTGGGGCTGACCGCAATGGGTCCGCAGATCGCGCGCGCCTACGACCTGGCCGATCATTTCCGGCGGCGCGGCAAGAAGGTGGTGCTGGGCGGCTCGTGGGTGAGCCTGCAGCCGCTGGAGGCGCTCGAGCACGCAGACGCGGTTGTGGTGGGCGAGGCCGAGAAGGTGTGGCCGGCCGTGCTGGCCGATCTGGCGGCCGGTCATTCACGCGGTCTGTATCGCGCGTCGGAGTGGGCTGACCTGGCCGATCTGCCGCGGGTCGATTACACGCGGCTGCCGCTGTTCCGGCGCGACCTGTGGCGGCGCTCGCGTTTCTACCGAATGTATTTTCACTGGCCGGTGTCGGCCTCGCGCGGCTGCCCGCACCCGTGCGAGTACTGCACGGTGCAGACCTACTACGAGCGCACGTTCCGCTCGCGGCCGGTGGCCGACGTGGTCGAGGACTTTCGCACCATCCGCGCGCTGGGCGGGCGACGCGTCCTCATCCTCGACGACAACCCGATCGGCAACCCGAGCTACGCCAAGGAGCTGTTCCGCGCCCTCATCCCGCTCAAGATGGAGTGGGCCTCGCAGTGCACGATCAACATCGCGCGCTCGGACGAGCTTTTGGACCTGGCGGCGCGCTCGGGCTGCCGGACGCTTTCGATCGGATTCGAGTCGATCTCGCAGGACAGCCTGGAGAGCGTGGGCAAGGGCTTCAACCGGGCGCCGCGATTTGTCGAGGACATTCGAAAGATCCGCTCCAAGGGCATCCAGATCATCGCGCTGGTCATGGTCGGTCTCGACCAGGACGATGAGGGCTCGTTTCAGCGCACGCTCGAGTTCCTGGTCAAGAACCAGATCACGTTCCTCAAGCTGTTCACGCCGTGCCCGTATCCGGGCACCAAGTACCACGCCGAGATGGAGCGGGCGGGCCGCATCCTGTCGCGCGACTGGCGACGCTACGACTACGGCAGCCCGCTCATCCGGCCGGCACGCATGTCGCCCGAGCGCATGATGGAAGGCTTCAACTGGCTGTACCGTGAGTTCTACTCGCTCCCCAGCATTGCGCGTCGTATGCTGCCGCCGCCGCGCGGCAACTACCTGGAGTCGGCGTTTTACACGGTCGCCAACTTGAAGGTGCACAGGTATCTGCGCAAGACGCCGTTTGCCTGGGGTACTATCTCGTAGCGATGCCGACCGATTCGCGGCCCAGCCCGGTGCAGACCGAGCTGCTCAAGTCTGCCGTCAAGCTGGCCGGCAAGCGCGGTTTCAACCACCTACTCTACATCGGGGACGTGCCGCTGGGTGAGGAGTTTCTGCGCGCGCGCGGGATCAAGAAGAAGCTGGTGCAGGCGGTCACCTCGGACGAGCAGCGAGCGGCCATCGAGGCGGCCGGCTTGCGGGCGCTGACCATTCCCTCCTACGACCTGGCACGCCAGGAGAAGCTGAAGCTGGCGCTGGTGGCCGGGATCGGCGCCGGGATGTTCCAGAAGGCCGACGTGGTGCTGGCGGTGGTGGGGCGGCGGCCAACCGCGTGGCCCGACTCGGTGCTGGTGGTGACCGTGGGCGGCAAGCACGAGCGCGACCGCGCGGGCGACGCCGGCACGTGGGTCGGCATGCTCAAGGATGATCGGGTCTCCAATCAAGTGCTGGGCTCGGTGCTCGATCTGGCGATCTCGATCTCGGTGGAAGGGTGGGAGGGGCACCCGATTGGAACCATGTTCGTGATTGGCGACGCGCCGGCGGTGATGGAAAAATCGCGCCAGCTCACGCTCAACCCGTTCCAGGGCTACTCGGAGGACGAGAAGCATCTTCTGAACCCGGAGGTGCGGGATGCGCTGCGCAACTTCGCGGTGCTCGACGGCGCGTTCGTGCTGCGCGAGGACGGCGTGGTGCTGTCGGCGGGGCGCTACTTGATTTTTGACGAGCACGAGCCGCTGAAGGTGCCGCTGGGCCTGGGCGCGCGCCACATGGCGGCGGCCGGCATCACGCGCGAGACCGAGGCGCTGGCCGTGGTGGTCTCGCAGACCACGGGCGGGGTGCGGGTGTTCCGAAAAGGCGAGCTGGTGCTCGACTTCGCGCCCTCGGAACGGCGAGTCGGCCACCCGCCCAATGCCCCACACGCACGTTAGGGCGGGCCGCGCAGCCGAGAGTGCGGCGCTGAAGTGAAAAAGTAGATGTCCCTGTATGTTCTCGCCAAAGTGACGACGGCCAAGGAGAGCATCAACGCCGTCGGAATTGCTCTCAGGGCCTTGGGGGCGCGGAGCAACGTCGAGGTTGCGTTCGATTCGGTGGATGCCGACGACCAGAAGATCCTGGATGAGCACGTCCCTGGTTTGGGAATATGCTTTTCCCTTGTTTCGAATCCTCAGGATCGATCAGCGACAAGCCTCTGGCTTGAAGCGCGGAAAAGAGCTTTGGAGCTCGTTGGACCACAGGAAGCGGCTGTCACTCCAGCCTCACTGTCAGGCATACGATGGCCTGTCGCTTACGTCGACTCGATGTGTAGTTGCCGATTGGGTCGGTGGCTCGACGGCTTGAAGGTGTCGTTGGGCTACAATATTTTTGGGATAGCGCTGGTCGATGGGGGAATCGAGAGTGTTGTGAGCGC
>DATFWX010000140.1:0-42508 GCA_035258845.1 Polyangia bacterium
CGCGATCGAGTTCTTGCCCGGGCAGTTGGCCACGAATACGCCGCGCGCCGAGGCGGCCTGCCGATCGATCGTGTTCGTGCCCGCGCCCGCGCGCACGACCAGGTTGAGCGAGGTCCCGCGCTCGAACACTTCGGCGCGCACCTCGGTCGAGCGCACGACCAGCATGCTCGCGCCGACGACCGCCTCGGCCAGCGTGTGTGCATCCAGCTCCGGCCGGTACTCGACCTCGAGCCCGAGCGCGCGTAGCGCATCCAGGGAATGAGTGGGCAGCTTGTCGGCAATCAGCACGCGCATGGCTACACGAGGTAGAGCCCATAGATAAGGTAGACCGCGCCAACCGTACCCAGCGCGCCCGCTGCCGCCCACAGGGGCCTCTTCTTGGTGATCAGGCAGACCGACGCCAGCGCGATCGAGATCTGGAGGCACGCGATGGCGAAGCCGAGCGGTGGGCCGTGCTTGCTGGCCGCGTCGCGTGCGGCTTCGGAAGCGGTGGCCTTGGTCTGCAGCTCCAGCTCCTCTTTCTTGTAGCGCTCGACGTCGGCCTGGAAGCGGGCCGCCTCGTCGCCGGTGGCCCCGCGCGCCTCCATTTCGGCCAGGCGCTGCTTGATGCTCTTGGCCTGGTAGAAGGCCCAGGTGTCCGAGGCCTGCGCCTGGTTGAGCACGACCTTGCTCGCGAAGCTGCCCGCCTTGAGCGCCCCGATCGCGGTCGCGACCGCGAGCGCGACCACCATCAGGGAGACGTAGCGGGTCCAGCTTTCGCGTTTCTCTTTTTCCTTTGCCGTTACGCGGTCTTGTTGGATCGAGCTGATCAGCTCGCGGATTTCGTCGTGGTCCTGCGAAATGTGGGGCGCGCTCATGGTTCGGCGAGGGTAGCACGATTCTAGAAACGCTCGCGCGCGCGGCAAACGCTCGCGCGCGCGGCGCTCCGATAGGGTATGCTCGGGCGCCGTGAGGGTGTTTCTGGTGGCCGCGCTGGCACTGTCATCGTGCGGTGACAACGCGATGGGCGGCACCCGGGACGGCCCCCGGGGCCCCGATGGGAGCGCGCCCGATGCGCTCGCGCCCGATGGTCGCTCCTCCGACGCAGGCGGCTCCGATGCCGGCGCACCCGACGCAACCGGAACCGACGGCGGCCCGAGCACGCGCGGATTCCGGAACGCCGGGCCCTGGGTCTCGTTCTATGGGTCGGCCAGCCAGATCGCTGACCTGACGCGGGTCGCCGACACCTTCCGCATCATCAACGTAGACGCCGATCCGGGAGCCGGCAACTTCACCGATGCCGAGCTCACCACGCTGCAAGCGGGCGGTCGCAACCAGGTCATCTCGTACCTCAACCTGGGCTCGTGCGAGATGAGCCGCACCTACTGGTCGAGCGCACCGGCGGGTCTCTTGTCGTGCAGCGCCAACACGGCCGCCCAGCGTGGACCCTACCAGGGCTACCCCGACGAGGTGTGGATGGACGTGGGCAACGCCGACTACCAAAGGCTCATCCTCGAGCACGTTTCGGCGCGCATCGCCACCCGCGGCGTCGACGGCTTCTTCCTGGACAACCTGGAGATCGTCGAGCATGGCACCAACACCCAAAACGGGCCCTGTGACGCCGCGTGCTCGCAGGGCGGGCTCGATCTAGTGCGCAGGCTGCGCGAGCGCTACCCGAGCCTGCTGATCGTGATGCAGAACGCGACCAGCGACGTCACGCGGCAGGGCACGACCGGAGGCCTGGCGTACCCCTCGCTGCTCGACGGTATCTCGCACGAGGAAGTGTACGCGCCCAGCTATGACATGAACGCCGAGAGCGAGCTTCTGAGATGGCAGGCGCTCGGGCTCATGCCGGGCGGACATTCGTTCTGGATTGCGACCGAGGATTACGTCGGGAGCTGCAGCAACACCACGGGGGCTCAGACGGCCTACATGCGCAGCCGCGCCAACGGCTTCTCACCCTATGCCAGCGACGCCAGCGGGAGTCAGAATGTGATCTGTTTCTGGGGGTTCTGAGCCGGCACTTTCCTTGTGCAAGGACTCGTGTACTCTCCCGGTATGGCCAAGTCCCCCTGTCCGATCACAAAGGCGCAGTTCCTGGAGAATGCGGAACCGGTCAAGCTCGTCATCGGCGGCAGCGAGATGATCGCGGACAAGCGCGAGTTCTCGACCGGCTCGTTTGGCTGGTACTTCAACGGCAAGACCACCATCACGGTCGACGGCAAGCCGTTGTCCATTCAGGTGGGCGTCAACTTGACGGTGGTCGGGAGCAAGGACGCGGCCCGGGAATAGGGCTCGGCACCCGCCGCTCAGCCTCCGATCACGATCTCCTCATCGTACTCGAGCGCCATGTCGTCGAGCGGCGTATGGACGATGGGCTGCGTGAACGAAATGTCCACAGCCGGTGCCATCCGGGCCCTCGCGGTTGGCGACGGCGCGGCCGGCCGCGGTGGCGGCCACAGTCCCAGCGCGCGCTGTGCCTCCTGATCGTCCGGCTGCAGGCGCAGGATGTGCTGGTAGGTCTGGTTGCGCAGGTCGATGAGGCCGCCCTCGTGCTGCACACAGGCGAGCTGCCTGAGCACCATGAGCGCCTTATCGGCACGCCCCATCTGCTCGAACGCAATCGCCAGAAGGTCCAGCGTCTTGGCGTCGCGCGGGTCGGCCTCGAACGCGGCCCGAAGCCCCGGCAGCGCCTGCTCCGGTTGCGCCCGCCCGATGTAGATCCGCCCCAGCTCCCGTGCCACCTCGGCGCGGCCGGGCTCGAGCGCGAGCAGCTTGTGCGCCACCTGGACAAACTCGTCGGTGCGGCCGCACGACTCGAGATAGCGCGCCGCCTCGGCCAGGAGGCCGGTCGCCTCGCGCGTCGCGCCCGCCTGTAGGTACTCGTCGGCCAGCGCGAGCCGGCCGTGCACATCGTCGGGTGACGCCGCCAGGAGCTTGCGGCGGGCATCCATGACCTCGCGCTGCCGGCCCAGAAGCGCCCCGATCTCGGCCGCCTGCGCGAGCTGGCGCTTGGCATCGGCCAGCAGGGACAGCATCTGATACAGCTCGCCCAACCGAAGGTGGGCCGAGAAGTTGCGCGGATCGAGCGCCAGGATCTGCTTGTAGATGGCGACCGCCTTCATGTAAAAGCCGTCGGCAGCCCAGCGCATGGCGATCTTTTCGAAGGTGGCCACAGCGCCCTGGGTGTCGCCCTTTTTGACCTGGACCTCGGCAATGCGCAGCCAGATCTGAGGATCCCCGCCGTCCTGCCCGACCAGGCTCTGGTACTCGCCGAGCGCCTTGTCATACTGCCCTTTTTCGATCCATCGGCGGGCGCTGGGCACGATGGTGCTGCGGGGCGCGGGAGTCTTGCGGCTGCTAGGAACGGACGCCATGGGGGGTCCTCGCGCGAGCGGGGTCCAGGACGGGGGTGACTTCGACACGCCCTTCGGGCGACTCGGTAAGCTCCCAGCACACGACCTCGGGACCCAGGGTTTCGTCCGCCGACTCAAGCGGCGGCAAGCGAAAGTGGGGAATGAAGCGGGCTCGATTCATGCCCAATCATCGGCTCCGCGAGCCCCCGACTTGAGGCTACCGACGTGGGAGACCGACAGCCGGTGTAGGTAAGATCGGCCGGGCAGCGGGTACTTGGGCCCGCAGGGCTGTGGGCGCGACTGCGGGGACGATCGTGGTCCCGGGTTGCGGGACCAGCCGAAGCTCCTGAAATCCCTCGGAATCACCACCTGACGCGCGGAAGCGGTCGAGCCGCAGCCGCAAGTTGTTGGGGCTGTCGGCAGCCTTGAGCGCCTCCTCGCGCGTGACCCGGCCGGCCACAAACAGCTCGTACAGCGACAGGTCGAAGGTGCGGCAGCCCTCGACCGCGGAGGCGTCCATGGCTTCCTTGAGCACATCGATGTCGCCGCGCTTGATAAGCTCCCGGATGCGCGGCGTGTCGAGCAGGACCTCGAGCGCGGCTGCGCGGCCGCCCTGGGCCGCCGGCACCAGGCGCTGCGAGATGACGGCGCGCAGGTTGAGCGAGAGCTGCAGGCAGATCTCGTGGTGCCGGCCCGAGGGGAAGAAATTCAAAATGCGCTCGATGGCCTGGTTGGCGTTGTTGGCATGCAGGGTGGAGACGCACAGGTGGCCGGTCTCGGCAAAAGCGATGGCGGCTTCCATGGTCTCGACGTCCCGGATCTCACCGATCAGGATGAGGTCGGGCGCCTGGCGCAAGGTGTTCTTGAGCGCTTCCGCGTACGAGCGGGTATCGAGGCCCACCTCGCGCTGGGTCACGATGCAGCGCTTGTGCGGGTGCATGAACTCGATCGGATCCTCGATGGTGACGATGTGGCCGCTCTCGTTCGCGTTGCGGTGATCGATCATCGCGGCCAGCGTGGTCGACTTGCCGCTGCCGGTGCCACCGACCACCAGCACCAACCCGCGGCGCGTGAGCGCCACCTCCTTGAGCACCTCGGGATGACGCAGCTCGTCGAGCGTCTTGATGATCGTGCGGACCAGGCGCACCACCATGCCGACTGAGCCGCGCTGCATGAACAGGTTGACGCGAAAGCGGCCCTCGTCGCCCAGAGCGACCGCCAGGTTCATCTCGAGCTTGCTTTTGAACTCGTCGCGCTGCTCGGTCGTCATGAGCGAATCCGCCATGGCCGCGATCTGGGGGGCCTGAAGCGGAACCCGCGCCGGGTACCCCACGCCGTCGACGCGGAATACGGGCGGGCTGCCCACCGTGATGTAGAGGTCCGAGGCCTCGATCTTGAGCATGTGGCGCAAAAGGTGCTCGAGCGCCGGGTCCATCCCCATCCCGATGTCGATCGACTCGCGCTCCATCAGCGCACCGCTTCCAGCGTCGGTCCGTCCAGGTCCTGCGCGGCCTCGGCCGACAGCCCGCGCGCGCGCGCTTCGGACAGGGTCACGATGCCGTTTGCGACCAGCGTTTGCAGCGCGGCCTCCATGGTCTGCATGCCGATCTTGCCGCTGACCTGCATCACCGACGGGATCTGATGGGTCTTGCCCTCCCGAATCAGGTTGCGGACGGCGGGCGTGCCGCACAGGATCTCGAGCGCGGCCGCACGGCCACCCGCGCGCCGCTTGACCAGCATCTGTGTGATCACGCCCAGCAGCGACTCCGACATCATGGCCCGCACCTGGCCCTGCTGTGCGGCCGGGAACACGTCGAGGATGCGGTCGATGGTCTTGGGCGCGCTCGAGGTGTGCAGGGTTCCGAACACCAGGTGCCCGGTCTCGGCGGCGGTCAGCGCCAGCGAGATGGTCTCCAGGTCACGCAGCTCGCCGACCAGGATCACGTCGGGATCCTCGCGCAGCGCGCTGCGCAGGGCGGCCGCGAACGAATGGGTTTGCGAGCCCACCTCGCGCTGATTGACCAGCGAGCGCTTGGGGTAATGAACGAACTCGATCGGGTCCTCGAGCGTGAGGATGTGGCCCGGCATGGTCTCGTTGATGTGGTTGAGCATGGCCGCCAGCGTGGTCGACTTGCCGCTGCCGGTGGGACCGGTGACCAGGACCAGACCCTTTTCCTTTTCGCAGAAATCGCGCAGCACCGAGGGCAGATCGAGCTCGGCCATGGTGGGCACCCGGGTCGGGATGGTGCGGAACACGGCGCCCTCGCCGCGATTGTGCACGAAGGCGTTGACCCGGAAGCGCAGGCTGTCGTCGAGCACGAAGGCGAAGTCGACCTCGTGGTGCTCCTGGAAGGCGCGCCGCTGGGCGTCGCTCATGACGTCGAAGATGAGCCGGTGCGCCTCCTCGGCGGTCAGGGGCGGCAGCTCGATCCGGTGCAGGTCGCCGTGGATGCGCACGATGGGCGGCTGACCGGCGGAGATGTGCAGATCGGAGGCCTCTTCCTGAATTGCAAAGCGCAGGAGCTGTGCGATTGGCGTCAGCATCTTGGCCCGCGCGCGTCCAAGTTAGGCTGCGTTCCGTTCCTCGACCGAACGGCTCTTCATGAAGCGGTCCCAGCCGCGCAGCGTGAGCACCAGGTTGTGAATCACGGAGCTCACCCCCGGCACCTCGGCCGCCGTGGCCAAAAGGTCCTCGAGCGCGCCCTGGGCCGCCATCAGACGGTTGATCATGTAACTGGGCGCGGCCGTGGCGAAGGCTTCCTCGAGCGCTTCGCTCACGTCGTGGTGCAGGGCCTGGGCGCGCAGCCTGACCAGGGTGTCTCGCATTGCTGGAGACATCGGCAGTTGGGGCAGACGGCTTGAGGGAAGTCCTACTTCAGGTCAAAGAGCAGCAGCTCGGCATCGCGCAAACCGGTCAGGGTCAGGTCGGGCTGGCCTGTGATGGCGACCCCGTCGCCCGGGCGCAGCTCGTGCTCGCCCATGCGCACGCTGCCACGCGCCACCTGCAGCCAGCCCGCCCGGCCGGGCTCGAATCGGTGCCCCAGCTCCTGGCCGGCTCCCAAGAGCGACGCATAGAGGCGCGCGTCCTGGTGGGCCCGGACCGAGCCTTCGGCGCCGTCGGGTGCGACGATGAGGCGCCAGCGCCCGCGTCGCTCCTCGGCTGCAAAGTGCTTCTGCTCATAACCGGGCTGGATGCGACTCTGCTCGGGCAGGATCCAGATCTGCAGGAAGTGCACGGGCTCGGTCTTTGACGCGTTGTACTCCGAGTGCTGAACGCCCGTGCCTGCGCTCATGCGCTGCACGTCGCCCGGTCGGATGACCGATCCATTGCCCATGCTGTCCCTGTGCTCGAGCGCACCTGCGAGCACATAGGACACGATCTCCATGTCACGATGATGGTGGGGCGGGAAGCCCTCGCCGGGCGCGACCCGATCCTCGTTGATGACCCGCAGGGTGCGGAAACCCATGTGCTCGGGCTCGTGGTAGTCGGAAAACGAAAACGTGTGATAGCTCAGCAACCATCCGTGATTGGAGTGGCCGCGCTGAGCGGCAGGGCGGATCGTCAGCATGGCTGGTTGGATGCCGGAAGGGGGCGCCTTGTTTCGACCTTGACCGCGCCGCCAGGATGACTAGCTTTCCCTCGATGGACCCTGCGAAAACCGTACCTTCCGAGCCTTCCGTCGACGACGGCGAGCTCCTGGATGCCTATTCGAAAGCGGTGATCGGCGTGGTGGAGCGGGTGGGGCCGGCCGTGGTGAGCCTGTCGGTGCGCGCAAGCGGTCGGCGCGGTCTGCGCGAGGGCGCGGGCTCGGGCGTGCTGTTCTCGCCCGACGGCTACCTGCTCACCAATGCCCACGTGGTCGCTGACGCCCGCCGGGTCGACGTGGCCCTGACCGGTGGCAGCACGCACGAGGGCAACGTGACCGGGATCGATCCGGCAACCGACCTGGCGGTCGTGCACCTGGAGCGCGCCGAGCCGCTGCCCTACGCCGAGCTCGGCCAGTCGCAGACCCTGCGCGTGGGCCAGCTCGTCATCGCGATCGGCAATCCGCTCGGCTTCTCGTCGACGGTTTCGGCGGGAGTCATCAGCGCGTTGGGCCGCACCATGCGCGGCCAGAACGGCCGGCTGCTCGAGAACATCATCCAGAGCGACGTCGCGCTCAATCCCGGCAACTCGGGCGGCCCGCTGGTGGACAGCCGCGGGCGCGTGGTCGGCATCGCGACCGCCATGATCCTGGGCGCGCAGGGCATCAGCTTCGCGGTTCCCATCGACACCGGAAAGTGGGTGCTCGGGCACCTGATGACGAGCGGTCGAGTCAGGCGCAGCTGGCTCGGCATCGCCGGGCAGAACCGGCCCATTCCGCGCGTGCTCGGGCGCCGCTTCGAGATCCTGGCCCAGACCGGGGTCGAGGTGGTGAGCGTCGAGCCGGGCGGGCCGGCCGCGCGCGCCGGCCTGCGCGAGGGCGACCTGGTGCACGCGCTCGACCGGCAGAGTGTGACCTCGGTCGACGACATCCACCGGCTGCTCAGTCGGTGGCCGGTCGGGCAGGGGCTTGCGGTGGGCCTTCTGCGCGGTCAGGATCTGCAGGAGCTCACGGTCGTTCCAGCCGAGGCGCCGTAACCTTTATCGCCCGAACGCGTATTTGATCCAGGGAGGCGGCGCGGCCGTATCGGCATCAGTAGAGGAGGAATGCGCGTGCGGGAAAACGACCGGCGTACGTTCTTGAAGCAGCTGGGCGCGGGCGCAGTGGTGGTGGCGTTCGGAGGCGGGCTGTATCGAATCGCGGGCAATCAGCTCGAGCGCGAGGCGCGTGGCGAGCTGCGCCCCGATGGCAGGCCGCGCCTGCCGCCGGGCCAGCGCCTGCTGACCGCGCTGCGCCCCATGGGCGGCGAGCCCGGCGATCCCAGCCCGGCCAACTTCCGCCTGCGGGTGCACGGCGAGGTCGAGCGCGAGCTTTCGATCGACTTCGCGAAGCTGCTCGAGCTCGCGCAGACCGAGCAGTCGAGCGACGTGCACTGCGTGACCGGTTGGAGCGTGCTGGGCGCCCAATGGAAGGGGGTGCAGGTGGCGCTGCTGGCCCGGCTGGCCGGCGTCAAGCCGACCGCGCACCACGTCATCTTCGAGGCTGCGCACGGCTACACGGCCAACGTCCCGCTCAGCGAGGCGCTGGCGCCCGACGTGCTGGTGGCCCATCAGCTCGACGGCCGGCCGCTGCCGCGCCCGCACGGGCCGCCCGTGCGCGCCCTGGTGCCGAGCCTGTATTTCTGGAAAAGCGCCAAGTGGCTCGTCGGCGTGCGCTTCGCGGTGCGCGACGAGCCCGGCTACTGGGAAGTGAGGGGGTATCACAACCATGGCGATCCCTGGCGTGAAGAGCGCTACAGCTGACCGGCGGCCTTTGACCATGGGGCGGCTGCGCAGTCTCCTGCGCGCGCTGCACCGGGACATCGGCTACTCGGCGGTCGGGCTGACCCTGGTGTATGCGCTGTCGGGGCTGGCGGTGAATCACATCTCGCAGTGGGATCCGAATTTCCGAAATTATGAAACCGTGAAGATGGTGGGGGGGCCGCTGCCGTTGCCGCTCGACGACCAGGCCGCCAGCACGCGCGTGCTGGTTGCGCTCGGGATCAAGGACCAGCCGCGCTCGCTGTACCGGGCCGCGCCCGGGCAGCTCGAGATCACGTTCGATCGGCGCTCGCTGCACGTGGACACGCAAAGCGGGCGCGTGATCGATGAGGGGCAGAAGCCGCGCCTGCTCCTGCGGGCCGCCAACTGGCTGCACCTGAACCGGGGCAAAAAGGCCTGGACCTATATCGCCGACGGCTACGCGGCCTTTCTCTTGTTTCTGGCGCTGTCCGGGATCTTCATGCTGCCCGGGCGGCGCGGCATCCGTGGGCGCGGCGCGATCTTCGTGAGCCTGGGCGCGGCGGTGCCGGTTTTATACGTCGCGCTTTCGGGCGGGCCCTAGCTGGAACCAAAGTTGCTCAGTGAACGACAGGCAGAGAGACGCGGTCACGGCCACGCGCCGCACGCAACGGACACGGACACGGACACGGTCACGGTCACGGACACGGACACGGTCCCGGGCAGGGGCACGGTCACGCCCGCGGCCGGCGCGCCAAGCGCGCCGGGACGGTCGTTTGGATGCTGGCGCTTGGCACGCCTGCTCGCAGCGCCGCGTGCTCGCTGAACCCGGGTCTTCGGGACCTGCCCTGGCTCGCCTCCTCGGCATCGGTGAAGGAGGCTCGCCATGGCAGGCACCCACGAAGATCCCAGGTACTTCGCGCACGAGCGGCTCGACGCGTACGAGCTCGCTCTGGCTGCGGTTCGCTTCGTAGCCGACCGTAGGCACAAGCTGCGCGGCCTTCCCGGCCAGGCCGGCGACCAGCTCGAGCGCGCCGTTGTGGGCGCGCAAACCGCCGTCTGCTCGGCCGCCGCCGGCAGCCGCGAGGAGTACGAAACCGTGCGCGAGACTCTTCTGCGCCTGTGCGCGTGCCTGTACCGGCTCGCGCATCGCTGACGCGGTCAGCGCGGATGGGTCGCGCGCCAGAGCATGGCCAGGATGCAGTCGCACAGTGCGAACGCGGGCGCGGTGGTTATCGGTTATCTGAGCTCTACGTCGTCGATCTCGAGCGCGAACCGGCCGGGGCCGCTGACCGCTCCGAAGAACAGGCCCGTCACATCGCGGCCGTCGATGCCCGTGAAGCGAGCCAGCGGAAGCCGAACCTGGGTCCACTGCGCGGGCGCATCGAAGGCGACGCTGGTGGGCAGGGTCCCGCGACTGTGCGCGAACAGCAGCACGCCATAGCGCTTGCCATCCCCGCGTGCCCAGAACGTGAGCTCCTTCATGGCCGACAGGTTGGCCGGCGCCATCGGTTGCGGTCCCGGAAAGAACATCGCACCCGCCCATGGGTGCTCGGATCCTGCCATCACCTCGCCGCTGATGCGCAGCGCGCCCTTGCTGCCGTGCGCGCCCGGCCCTGCCACCGCCAGCGTGGCCGTGGACTTGCCACCCGCGAGCTGATCGGTCGACACCGTCCAGCCGGCGCCGAAGCGGGCGCTCGGCTGGCCGTTCTCGAAGTCGCTGACCATGCCCAGCGCGACGGCCGGCGCCGCCTGGACGGCCGCCTTCTCGGCCTGAGCCGCCGTGCGAAAGGTCTTGCGGTCGACCGGCGCGCCGCCCTTCCAGACCCCGACGATCTTGCGGGTAGCCCGGATGTCGGTGGTCGGGTCGCCGTCGACCAGCACCAGATCGGCGCGCAACCCGGGCGCGATGCGGCCGCGGTCGTCGAGGTGAAACTGCGCGGCCGGAGCCGAGGTCGCGCCGATCAGCGCGTCGGTCGGTGAGAGACCGGCTTCGACCAGCAGGGCCAGCTCCGAATGCACGCTGGCACCGTAGGTGGTGCCCGGATTGGGGGCGTCGGTGCCGGCCAGGATGGGCACATGCGCCGCGTGAAGCATCTGCACCGCGGTCCGGGGCACGCCGTAGTCGGGGACGAAGCGGGCTCCGAAATCGGCTTTGAGCGAGCCGGCTGCCTGCGGGGCCAGAAACGGCGCCAGCTGGGGGTCCTCGAGCAGCTCGGGCCCGACCGAGCGTTGGGAGGCCGTGCGCAGGACCGACAAGGTCGCCACCACGAACGTCTTGTGCTGGACCGCGAGCCGGATCAGGGCGTCGTCGGGAGGCTGGTCGGCGAAGACGTGCGCCAGCCCGTCGGCGCCCGACTCGATGGCATCGCGCGCGCCCGCCAGCCTGTCGATGTGGACCACCGCCAGCTTGCCGCGCGCATGCGCGGCCGCAATGGCCGCCGCCAGGGTTTGCTTGCCCAGGCTGGGGAAGCGCTTGGAGCCGGGCGTGTAGACCAGCTTGATGTAGTCGGATCCCTCCTGCACGCGCGCGGCCACGAACGCGTCGGCGTCGGTGGGCGCGCTGAGCGTGGGGATGGGCACGCCATACTCGGTGCCGTGGCCCTTGGGAGCGGTCACCAGGATGCCGGCCGAGCGCAGGTCGGCCAGCTCCGCGCCTGCAGCCGCCTGCTGCTTCAGGCCGGCGGCCAGCTTCGGATCGGTGAACATGTCGAGAACGGTGGTCACGCCCAGCACCAGCGACTGCGCCAGATGAGATCGATTCCAGACATGAGCGTGGCTGTCGATGAGCCCGGGCAGGAGCGTCTTGCCGGTGCCGTCGATGCGCTCGGCACCGCGCGGCAGCGCGACCCGGGCGCCCAGAGCGGCGATGCGCCCGTCCTGGACCACGACGGTTGTGTCGGGCAGCACAGTCTGCCCGTCGAATACGCGCACGTGGCGGAACACGAGCGGCCTGGGTGAAGGTTGCGCGAAAAGCAGAGCCGGCCAGAGCCAGAGCGCGGTGAGCATGGCGCAGTCGTGGCAGGCCCACCGCCCGCTGTCAATGGGAAGAAGTATGATGCACCGATGGTCAGGCGGGTGCGCAGGCTTCCGGCCGATGATGACACGTGCGCCTGGATCCAGGCCCTGCCGCCCCTGCCGCCCGCCCGCCGCCTCGGCGGCACCGAGAGCGCCGACTGCATCGTCATTGGCGCTGGCTTCACGGGGCTGGCGGCCGCGCGCCGGCTGGCCACGCAAAGGCCCAACTGGCGCGTGGTCGTGCTCGAGGCCCAGCGCGTGGGCGGGGGCGCGTCGGGGCGCAACTCGGGCTTCGTGGTCGACGTGGCACACTGGCAGCCCCGGCTCGGTGTCGAGGGCAACCAGCGCCTTGTGCGGCTGGCCCGTTTCGGCATCGCGATCCTGCGTGAGCTGGTGGAGGCGCATGGCATCGAGTGCGCCTGGTCCGAGCTGGGCCGGCTGCACGGCGCGGTGGGGCCGATCGGGCAGCGGCACCTCGACCAGATGGCGGCCGGGCTGGATGCTCTGCAGGAGCCCTACCAGAGGCTCGACACCGACGGGGTCGCTGCCATCACGGGCAGCCGCTTCTGGGGCGGCGCGCTGCACACGCCCGGCACCGTGCTCGTGCAGCCGGCCGCGCTCGTGCGCGCGCTCGCGGCCACGCTGCCGCCCGGCGTGACTCTTTTCGAGCAATCGCCCGTGCGCTCGATCGAGGGCCGCTTTGTGGTGACGGCCGGCGACGGCCAGGCTCGCGCACCGCGTCTCCTTGTGACCGTCAACGGCTTTGCACCCGCGCTCGGGTTCCTCGAGATCCGCGTGTTTCCGCTGCTCACGTTCGGCAGCCTGACCCGCGTTCTCACCCCCGACGAGCAGGCGGCGCTGGGCGGGCGTCCCGAGTGGGGCCTGGTGCCCGAGGAGCGCATGGGCACCACCGTGCGCCGCACGCGCGATCAGCGCATTCTGATCCGCAACACCGTCCACTACACGCCGTCCTGCGCGGCCGACGGTGCGCTCTACGCCCACGTGCGGCGCAACCACGAGGCTGCGTTCCGCGCGCGCTTTCCAGCGCTTTCTGCGGTCAGCTTCGAGCACACCTGGGGCGGTGTGATGGGCATGAGCCTCAATGGCGCGCATGCGTTCGGCGCGCTCGATGAAGGCCTCTACGCGGCCGGTGGCTACAATGGCGTCGGCATCGCGATGGGCACGGCCGCCGGCACCCTGCTGGCCGATCTGGTCGTGGGCGCCGATTCGCCCGCGTTGGGCGACATGCGGGCCACCCCGCGCCCGGCCTGGATCCCGCCCGAGCCCCTGCTCGGCGTGGGCGTGCGCGCGACCATCGCCGGCATGCGGGCGCGCGCAGGCGAAGAGGTCTTGTGAAGCTGCGCCGATTCGTGGTGCGCCTGGCCCCGTACCTTCTGGCCGCGCTCGTGATCGCGGTCTTGCTGCGCAAGTATCGGCCCAGCGACATCGCGGCCGAGGTGGCCAAGGGCCACGCGCTGCCGATGATCCCGTTCGCGCTCGCGGTGGCGCTGGCCTACCTGGTCCTCATCGCGGCCTGGGACACGATGGTCCTGCGCGGCTGCCTGGGCCGGCCCGGCTTCCGCGACATCCTGCGCGGTCGCGCCGGCACGGGGCTTCTGCAGACGCTGGGCTACGCCGCCGGCGGCGGCGGCTACGGGGTCTGGATCGCGCGCAAGACGGGCGCACGGGCGGCGCTTGCGGGCGGGCTCGTCCTGTACACGATGGCAAGCGACCTGGCCGCGGTGTGTCTGGTCGCGAGCGCATCGATGTTCCTGGGCGTCGTCGCGGCGGGGCGCGGGCTGCGCATCGCCGCACCCGTGATTGCTCTCCTTCAAATCGGCTTCGTCCTGGTCGGACCGTACCGCCTGCGCGGCCAGTCCGCGCCGGGTGTGCTCGCGCCCTGGCGCATGATGCCACGCGGCCCCGGGCTTCTGCAGATGGCCGGCCGCTGTCTCAACATCCTGGTCTGGGTGGTCTGCACATGGGCGGCCGAGCGTGCCTTCGGCCTGGCCATCCCGTTCGGCGCCATTGCGACCTATCTGCCGGTGGTGCTGCTGGTGCGGTCGCTGCCCATCAACGTGGCCGGCTTCGGCGCCGTGCAGGCGGTGTGGGTCGGCTTCTTCCAGCCCTGGGCGACCGGTCCGCGCATCCTGGCCTTCCAGGTTTTGTGGGATCTCATGATCGCGGCGGGTATCGTGCTGCGCGGGCTGCCGTTCGTGCGCGGGGTCATCGCCGAGATCGATCAGGGCCAGGTCGAGGCGGAGCAAAAAAAAGGCCCACCGGAAGCTCCGGTGGGCCTCCAGGCCGTGCCTGGGGTTTCTAGAACTCGAGAACCTCCAGGCAAGAGCGCTTGATTCGTTTCATCGAGTTCTTCCTCCCCCGGCGCACGGCCGGCGCCCGGGTGGCCGCACGCGAACCGAGAGCGGCGAGATCCGGGCGTTCATCAGAGGGCCTATTCGGCCCGGTCGAAAAGCGCGCAGCGTTCCGGCCCACGCACGGCGCGCGGCGGGCTGCACTTTCAATATAACGCAAGCCGACCGGGCGGGCTAGACTTGCCCGCCCCCATCGTGCCGAGCGATGGCGCGGGGTTTCGAGGCTTGAAGCTCTGCTACGCCGAAGCGACTTGCCGAGCCGCGCCAAAGCGAGGCACGATAATCCGATGAACGGTCCCCCGCCTCCTCTGGATCCGGTCAACCTGGCCTTTGTCGACCAGCTCTTGGACGACTACCGACGCGACCCGCGCGCGGTCGGTGAGTCCTGGCGCAGCTATTTCGAGGGCAACGGCCAGGCCGCCGTGCCCACGCCCGCCGCCACCTCGCGTGCGCTCCTGACCGAGCGCGTGCATCGCCTGGTCGAAGCCTACCGCGAGCGCGGCCATCTGGCCGCCAACCTGGACCCGCTGGGCCTCATCGATCGATCGCGCGCCCGGCTCAGCCTGGCCTCGTTCGGCCTGTCCGAGGCCGATCTCGAGGTCCAGGTTTCGAGCGAGGGCGTGGCCGGTCCCGACACCACCACGCTCCGGCAGCTGGTCGAGCAGCTCGAGGAAACCTATTGCCGGAACATCGGCGTCGAGCTGGCGCACTTGCACGAGGGCGAGCTGCGCGATTGGCTGCAGCAGCGCATGGAGTCGTCGCGCAACCGGATCGCGCTGTCGCGCACCGAGCAGCGGCGTCTGCTCGAGAAGCTGACCGAGGCCGAGGTGTTCGAGCAGTTTTTGCAGACCAAGTTTCTGGGCGTGAAGCGCTTCTCGCTCGAGGGCGCCGAGAGCCTGATCCCGCTCATCGATCGGCTGGTCGACCGGGCCGCCCAGGCGGGCGTGGTCGAGATCGTGATCGGAATGGCGCACCGGGGTCGACTCAACGTGCTGGCCAACATCATGGGCAAGCCGGCAGCCGAGATTTTTGCCGAGTTCCTCGACCCGGCCACCGACGACAAAGTGGCCGGCGGCGACGTGAAATACCACCTGGGCTACTCCAACGACCGCGCCTACCCGAGCGGGCGCGTGCACCTGTCGCTGTCCTTCAACCCGAGCCACCTCGAGTGGGTGGGGCCGGTCGTGCAGGGCCGCGTCCGCGCCAAACAGGATCGCAATGGCGGAACCCGCGGCATCTGTCTGCCGCTCATCGTGCACGGCGATGCCGCGTTCGCGGGCCAGGGCATCGTGGCCGAAGCCTTCAACATGTCCGAGCTGGAGGGCTATTCGGTCGGTGGCACGGTGCACGTGGTGCTCAACAACCAGGTCGGCTTCACCACCTCGCCCGGCGAGGCCTACTCGTCGACCTACCCGACCGACGTCGCCCGCATGCTGCAGGTGCCGATCTTCCACGTCAACGGCGAGGATCCGGAGTCGGTGGCTCAGGTGGTTGAGCTGGCGGTCGATTTTCGGCAGCAGTTCCACCGCGACGCGCTGATCGATCTGTGGTGCTACCGCAAGTACGGGCACAACGAGGGCGACGAGCCCAGCTTCACGCAGCCGGTCATGTACCGGAAGATCGCGCAGAAGGCCTCCATCCGGGCCGAGTACGTAGAGCGGCTCTCGCAGGCCAAGGGCCTCACCCTGGCCGACGCCGACGCGCTGGCGGGCAAGAAGCGCGATGCGCTCGAGAAACGGCTCGCCATCGCGGCCAGCTTCAAGAGCGCGCCCGCGCCCAGCAAGTTCGCCGGCGTGTGGGCGCGCTACAAGGGCGGCGTCAGCGCGGACGCGCCCGATGCCCCGACCGCGGTCAGCCCGCAGGTGATCGCGCAGGTCGCGCACGCTCTTTCCACCGTGCCCGCCGGCTTCACGCCCCATCCCAAGGTGAAGAGGCTCCTGGAGACGCGCGCCGAAATGGCGGCCGGCAAAAGGCCCATCGATTGGGGCATGGGCGAGGCGCTCGCCTTCGGCACCCTGCTGGCCGAGGGCGCGCGCGTGCGGCTGTCGGGTCAGGACGCCAAGCGGGGCACCTTCAGCCACCGGCATGGCGCATTGTTCGATTATCAGACCGGCGCCCAGTACGTGCCGCTCGCGCACATCCACGCCCAACAGGGAGCGTTCGATCTGCACAACAGCCCGCTCTCGGAAGCGTCGGTGCTGGGCTTCGACTACGGCTACAGCCTCGACACGCCCGACGGGCTCGTGATCTGGGAGGCGCAGTTCGGCGACTTCGTCAACGCGGCCCAGGTCGTGATCGATCAGTTCCTGGTATCGTCCGAGGCCAAGTGGAACCGCGTGTGCGGCCTGGTCCTCCTATTGCCCCACGGCATGGAGGGACAGGGCCCCGAGCACTCGAGCGCGCGGCTCGAGCGCGTCCTGAACCTGTGCATCAACGACAACATCCAGGTGTGCAACCTGACCACGCCGGCCAACCTGTTTCACATTTTGCGCCGCCAGGTGGTGCGGCCGTACCGGAAGCCGCTGGTCATCATGTCGCCCAAGAGCCTTTTGCGTCACCCGGCCGCAGTGTCGACGCTGGCCGAGTTCGAAAGCGGCGAGTTTGAGCACATCATCCCTGATCAGGGCGGCCTCGATCCGGCCGAGGTGCGCCGGGTTCTCTTGTGCACGGGCAAGATCTACTACGAGCTTGCCGCCGCCCGCGCCGAGCGCGCCCTCAAGGACGTCGCGATCTACCGGATCGAGAAGCTGTACCCGATGCGCTCCGACGTGCTGCTCGGTATGCTGTCCAACTATCGCGAGGGGACCCAGGTGGTGTGGGTGCAGGAGGAGCCGCGCAACATGGGCGCGTGGAACTACATGAACATGCAGCTGCCGCCGCTCTTGCGCGGCTACTTCACCTGGTCGTGCGTGAGCCGACCCTTGTCGGCCAGCCCGGCCACCGGCTCGGCCGCGCGCCACAAGATCGAGCAGACGCGCCTGGTCGACGACGCACTCGGTCGGGCCAGCAAGAAGAAATGATCGCGCTCGTCACCGGCGCCACCGGCCTGATCGGCAATGCGATCGTGCGCCTTCTGGTCGAGGGCGAGCACAAGGTGCGCGCGCTGGTGCGCGATCCCGAGCGGGCGGCGCACTGTCTGCCCGCGCTGGTCGAGCGCGTACGCGGCGACGTCACCGACTCGGCCTCGCTGGCGCAGGCGGTGCGCGGGGTCGAGTGGGTGTTCCATGCCGCCGGCCTGCCCGAGCAGTGGCAGCGCGACGAGAGCATCTTCGATCGGGTCAACCGGCAGGGTACGCGCAATCTGCTCGAGGCCGCGCACGCGGCCGGCGTGCGGCGTGTCATCTACACCTCGACCATGGACGTGTTCGCGGCCCCGCGCGGCGGCACGCTGGTCGAGACCAATTTGGATGCGCAGCCCAAGCACACCGCCTACGAGCGCTCCAAGCAGGCCGCCGAGCGGGAGGCCGAGAAGGTGCGGGCCCAGGGGCTCGAGGTCGTGTATGTCAATCCGGCCGCGGTGTACGGGCCCAGCCCGGTCGCGGGCAGCTTGAACGGATTCTTCGTGCGCCTTCTGACCGGAAAGATCCCGATGCTGCCGCCGGGCGGGCTGTCGATCGCGTACGTCGATGGCGTGGCCGCGATGCATCTGGCGGCGGCCGAGCGCGGGCACTCGGGCGAGCGCTATCTTCTGGCCGACACGCACGTCAGCAACACTGCGCTGGCGCGCGCGATCGTGCTGGAGGCGGGCCTGCGCAAGGTGCCGCCGACCGCGCCTGGATGGCTGGTGGGCGGGCTGGCGACCGTTTCGGCGCCGCTCGCGCGCTGGTTTCGGTTTCGCCCACTGATTGCGCCGGGCGAGCTGACGTTCTTGCGCTGGGACGTGCGCGTGGACGCGACCAAGGC
This sequence comes from Polyangia bacterium, assembly GCA_035258845.1. Lineage (GTDB taxonomy): Bacteria > Myxococcota_A > Polyangia > JAHFDS01 > DATFWX01 > DATFWX01. The sequence goes on from DATFWX010000140.1 coordinate 17,991, forward strand.
GCGCCGGGAGCTGGGATTTCAGCCGACCGCCCTGGCCCAGGGGGTCGCGCGCACGGTCTCCTTTTTCCAGAGCGCCCGCCCTTGACAGCGGCCGCTCCCGGCGTTATTGAGTAAGTACTCACTCATCGACAGCGACAGTGAGGGGCAGAAAGAGCAGCTCAGCATGGCACCCCGGCCGACCACCATCACCGACGAGCAGATCCTCGAGGCTGCGCGAGCCGTGTTTCTGGAGCGCGGGATCAGCGCCACCACCGCCGAGGTCGCCGCCCGCGCCGGGGTGGCCGAGGGCTCCCTGTTCAACCGGTTCAAGACCAAGTTCGATCTGTTCCAGGCGGCCATGAAGCTGGAGGCCCCGGCCTGGAAGCGCACGCTGGGCGAGCGCGCGGGTCAGGGCGATCTGCGCGCGCAGCTAACCGACCTGGGCACCCAGATTCTGCAGTTTCTTCGGCGCGTGCTGCCGCTGGTCATGATGTCGTGGTCGAACCGCACCTGCCTGTTCGAGGACTTCGACCCCGAGCAAGCCGGACCCTTGCACTCGCTCGCGCAGGTGACCGAGTTCTTTGCGGCCGAGATGCGCGCGGGCCGGCTGCGGCCCAGCGACCCCGGGGTGCTCGCGCACGCCTACCTGGGCGGCATCCACAACTACGTGTTTTTCGAGATCCTGCGCGAGCAGGCCGCCGCGCGCCCGGGCGCCCGCAAGCGCGCTGCCAAGAGTGCGCCCCTGCCAGCCGAGGAGTTCGTGCGTCGCCTGGTCGATCTGCTGCTCAGCGCGGCCTTGTCACGCTGAATTTTTTTTGGGGAGTTTGTGAGCATTGACTCAGTAATAAGGAGACAGGGAGAACGAATGGTCCAGAGAGCCCGCTCGCTTGTCGCGCCTGCTGCCGCTGCCCCTGCCCCCACCCGCGCGCCCGCCGCCACGCCGGTCGAGCTGGGACCGCGCCGGAGCTTTGCCGCCATGGCACGGGTCGGCATCGCGATGCTGCTTCACGACCGGCTCAAGCTGGTCGGCACGCTGGTCGGCGTCATCTTCGCGGTCCTCCTGTCCAATCAGCAGGCCGCCACTTTCTTCGGCCTGCTCGACAAGAACACCATGCTGGCCCGCCGCTCGGGCGCCGACATCTGGGTGACGCCGCCGGCCACCGAGTCGCTGCAGCCGGGCGCGCTCATGTCCGACAGCACGCTCGTGCGTGCGCGTGGCACGCCCGGTGTGGCCTGGGCGGCACCCCTGCTTTTGGCCGGTGGCACTGTCAAGCTGCCGTCGGGTGGCACCGAGGCCATCCAGATCATCGGCGTCGACCTGCCGGCCCTGCACGGCGGGCCCTGGAACGTGGTGTCGGGCGACCCGCGCGATCTGGCGCGTCCCGACGCTATGTTCTTCGAAGACTCGGATCGCGAAAAGCTGGGCGGCCTCAACCTCGGCAGCGTGCGCGAGGTCAGCGGCCATCGGGTGCAGGCGGTCGGCTTCACGGTCGGGCTCATCCCGTTCGGACCCTCGTACGCGTTCACCAGGTTCGAAACCGCGCGTGAGATCACACACACCGACAATCATCTGACCAACTTCGCGCTGGTGGGCGTGGCCCCGGGTGCGAGCCCGGCCCAGGTGGCGCGGTTGCTCCAGGAGCGCCTGCCCGAGCAGCGCGTGATGCTGCGCTCCGAACTCGAGCGGCGCACCGTGCGCTACGTGCTCGCCAACACCTCGATCGGCGTGGTCATCGGCACCGGCGCTTTCTTCGCGGTGGTGGTGGGCTTCGTCATCGTCGCGCTGACCATGTTCAGCGCGGTGATCGACCACCTGCGCGAGTTCGGCACCCTGAAGGCGATCGGGGCCCGCAACCGCGATCTGGCCAAGTTGCTGATCGCGCAGGCGGTGGCGATTGCCGGGGTGGGCTGGCTGATCGGCCAGAGCGCGGTCGCGCTGCTTGTACGCGGCATCACCGGGCCCAAGCTGCCCATGACGCTGCCGCCGTGGCTGATGGCGGTGACGCTCGGCGGCGTGACTCTCCTGTGCGTGGCGGCCTCGTCGCTGGCGCTGCTGCGGTTGCGCAAGCTCGAGCCGGCCATGGTGTTCCGAGGCTGAGAGAGAGACGCGATGATCGAAGTCAACCAAGTGAGCAAGATCTACGGCACCGGGTCGCTGGCGTACCGGGCGTTGCATGAGGTCGATCTGGAGGTCGCGCCCGGCGAGGTGGTCGTGCTGGTCGGCCCCTCGGGCAGCGGCAAGACCACGCTGCTTTCGATCCTGGGCTGCGTGCTCAGCCCGAGCGCGGGCTCGGTCAGGCTCATGGGGCAGGAGGTCGCCGGTGTGCCCGAGACCAAGCTGCCCGATCTGCGCCTGCGCATGGTCGGTTTCGTGTTCCAGACGCACAATCTCATCGAGGCACTGCCCGTGATCGAGAACGTGCGGCTGCCGCTGGTTCTGCGCGGGCGCAGCCGCAAGCAGGCGGGCCGGGAGGCGGCCGAGCTCCTGGACTCGGTCGGGCTCTCGGACAAGCTCGAGCGGCTGCCGCGCGACCTGTCGGGCGGGCAGAAGCAAAGGGTCGCCATCGCACGCGCCTTGGCCGGGCGGCCGCCCATCCTGCTGGCCGACGAGCCCACCGCGTCGCTCGACGCGGCGACGGGCGCGCAGGTGATGGAGACCTTCACCGGCTTGGCCCATCAGCGCGGGCACACCGTGGTCGTGGTCACGCATGACAGCCGCATTTTCAAGTATGGCGACCGCCTGGTTCACATCGAGGACGGCCGCATTCAGGAGGAAGCTCATGGCATCGCTTAAACGCTGGACCCTTCGAGCCCTGGTCGGTGCGGCCGCGCTCGGGATGGCGGTTGTGCTGCTGTCGACCATTCGCGCGGGCGCTGCCGATGTGCCGCGCCCCAAGGATCTGCGGGCAACCGGCCGCAGCACGGTGCCGCCGCGCGGCGGGTCGGACTACAAGGTGCCGCTGGCCGAAGCCGGCTTCGTGGCCGGTCAGGGCATCGTGGAGCCGGCGGATCGGGAAATCAAAGTGGGCGCTCCGGTGGCGGGTGTGATTGCGAGGATCCTGGTGCGCGAGGGCGAGCGGGTGCAGGCGGGCGCGCCGCTGGTCGAGCTGCAGGACGATGTCGAGCGCGCGCAGGCCGAGTCGGCGGCGGCCGAGCTCGAGAGCGTGCGGGCGCAGCTGGAGCGGGCGCGCGAGGGGCGGAGGCCCGAGGATCGGCTGGCTTCCGACGGTGACGCCGAGGCAGCGCGAGCGCGGGCTGCTCTGTCGGAGCTCACGGCCGCCCGCTCGAGGCTGCTCAAGGAGCGGGGCGCGTCGTCGGCCGACGAGTTCGATCGGGCGCGCTACCAGGCGGAGGCGGATCGGGCGTCCGAGCGGGCACAGAGCGCGCGCGCGGCGGCCGCGCATGCCGGCTGGCGGCGCGATGTCGAGGTGGCGCAGGGGGCGCTGGCGCAGGCGCGGGCGCACCTGGCCGAGGCGCGGGCGCGGCTGGACCGGCTCACGGTCAAGGCACCCCGAGCGGGCACGGTCCTGCAGGTGCTGGTGCGCGAGGGCGAGTTCTACAATGCCAACATCGCCGGCACCGCGACCCCGCTCCTTATCATGGGCGATCTGTCGGTGCGTCGGGTGCGGCTCGACATCGACGAGCGCGACATCGACAAGGTGCGCCTGGGCCAGCGCGGCTACGTGATTGCGGAGGCGTTTGGCGCCCGGCACTTCCCGGGCCGGGTGGTCGAGATCGGCGGGCGCATGGGCCGCAAGAACCTGCGCACCGACGAGCCGACTGAGCGCATCGACACCAAGATCCTCGAGGTGGTGCTGCAGCTCGACGAGGGCAAAGAGCTTCTGTCGGGGCTGCGTGCCTTCGGGTATCTTGAGCCGCGGAGGTGACCCCCATGCGATCCCTGATTGTGATGGCACTGCTGTGCGCGCTAGGCGGGAGCGCGCGTGCCCAACGCGCGCTGACGCTGGATGAGGCGCTCGTGATCGCGCGCCGGAACAACCGCGATCTGGCGCAGGCCCGAGCGCGCTTGGAGCAGTCGGCGGCCGGAATCGAGCAGGCGTGGGCCGCGCTGCTGCCGCAAGCCAGCGCGCAAGGCAAGTACACCCACAACTACCGGGAGGTGGCGGTCCAGATCCCGGGCCCGGGCGGAATGCCGGAGACGGTGGTGTTCCAGCGCTCAGAGCAGCTCGACGGCACGGTCAACGTGACGGCACCGCTGCTGGCATTGCCGGCCTATCCGGCCCTGGGCGCGGCCCGGCAGACCTATGCGGCCGCACAGGCCAACCTCAAGGTGACCGAGGCGACCGTGTTGCTGGCGGCCGCGCAGGCCTTCTTTGCCGCCGCCGGCAGCGACGAGGTGCTGGTGGCGCGGCGGCATGCCATCGCGGTGGCCCAGCAGACGCTCGACAACGCGCGCACCCGCTTCTCGGCCGGTACGGTGACGCGGGTCGAGGTCACGCGCGCGGAGCTGGCGCTTCTGCGCGCGCAGCAGTCGGAGGCCGAGGCGGTGGACGCGCAGGCGCAGGCCTACCGGGCGCTGGCGACCGTGCTCGTGTTGGGCGAGCCCTTTCACGTGACCCCGGCCGAGGAGCCGGGCACGAGCGGGGCCGCGCAGGAGGAGGGCGAGCAGGTCCAGCTCGCGCTCCGGCTGCGGCCCGAGTTCTTGGCGCTCGAGCGTACGATCGCGGCCTCCGAGGCCCAGGCCTCCTCGGCGCGCTGGCGCTGGGCGCCTTCGCTGTCGGGGTTCGGCGTCCTGCGCGGCTTCAACTACGCCGGCTTTGCGGGTGACAACTACTCGTGGGCGGTGGGCCTGCAGGTCGACTGGCTGCTCTACGACGGCGGCACGCGCGACGCCCAGCGCCACCTGGCCTGGGCCCAACAGCGCGAGAGCGAGCAGCGACTGGATCTTTTGCGCTCGACGGTCAGCGACGATGTGCGCAACGCGCGCGCTTCACTTCTGACCAAGCGTCGTGCGCTCGAGACTGCGCATCGCTCGGTGACGCTGTCGACCGAGACGCTTACCCTCGTGCGTACGCAGCATTCGGCCGGCACTGCCACCCAGCTCGACCTCTTGCAGGCACAGGACGCCCTGGTGGCAGCCGAGGTCGGCCTGGCCCAGGCGCGCTTCGACCTGGCCCTGGCCGATCTCACCCTGCGCCGTACGGTGGGGACGTTCGCGCAGTAGACGGGCCCGCTCTCACAGATACCCGAGCCCCCAGGTCACGAAGCCGCCCAGCCGCGGGTGGCGCCGGGCCGCTCCGGGCAGGCGTCGCAGGAGGGCCACCGCCAGCAAGGCGTGCAGGCCCAGCCCGGGTCGGCATGCCATTTCGCCGCGCTCGAAGTCGCCGCGCGCGTCGAGCAGCTTGTCGGCGAGGTTGCACAGCTCGGCCAGGCTGCGCAAAAAGCCGACAAAGGCCTCGGTCGAGTGGCCCTCGAGCAGCGTGAGCGTCAGCTCGACCGTCAGCCGGCCCTCGATCTCGACGGCAGCCACGAACTGGCGCCGGCTGCGCGTGGTGCGGATGAGCTCGGTGTTCGAGAGCGCCTGCCGCGCCAACTGGCAGAACCGCTCGCTCATGCGCCGGCGCGCGAGCACTTCGCGCAGGGCGAAAAGCCGCGCTTCCAGCTCGGGTGTGAAGTCGGGGCTGCAGGCCGTGCCCGGCGGCGCGCTCTCCTCGAGCGCGGCCATCACGGCGTCGCCGAAGGCGCGGCGCGCCCGCGGGTCCGCGATGCCGTCGAGCAGCCGGTCCACGCACTCCATGGCCAGCGTGAATGTCTCGACGTCGCGCAGGACCACTTCGGGCAGCGCACACCCGAAGGGCGCCGCCAGCGTGGGCAGGTCGGACGCCAGCTTCCGGTACTCGGGCCGGACGGCATCGGGCGCGCCCATGCGCGCGCAGCATACACGGAAAATCCGTTTGACCAAACCGCGGCGCTCGCGCAAGCCTAGTAAGCGTAAGCATGCCCGCGCGCAGCTTTCGCTTCGGTGTGAGCGCCTCCCACGGCGGTCCCCAGCTCCTGGACGGGGCCAACCAGTTCACGCGCGCTCTCAGCCAGGCGGTGGGCGTGCCGATGCGGCTGTGGGTGGCGTCGGACTACGAGCGTCTGCAGGCGAGCCTTACGGGCGGCGCGGTCGACATGGCCTGGCTGCCGCCGCTCCTGCTCGGGCGCGCGCTGGCCGACCAGGTGCCGCCGGTGGCGGTCAGCCAGCGCGAGGGCTCGGTGACCTACCGAAGCGCACTGCTCACGCGGATGGGCAGCCGCTTCGACGCGCCCGCGCGGCTCCAGGGAGCGCGCGCGGCCTGGGTGGACCCGGGCTCGAGCTCGGGTTACCTGTTTCCGTGCCTGCACCTGCTCGACGCCGGGCTCAATCCGAGCACGCTGTTTACGAGCACCGAGTTCGTGGGCTCGTTTTCGCGAGCGCTGGCCGCGGTGGCGCACGACAAGGCCGATCTGTGCGCCTGCTTCGTGCGCGACCAGGCGCATGCCCCGGGGGCGGCGCAGCAGGACGTGCAGAGCACTTTTGGCTGGGTCACCGACCGGCTGCGCGTCATCGCCGTGACCAGCTCGATTCCGCCCGACGGCCTCGTGCTTGCGCGCGCGGTCGAGGAGCCCATCCGCGGGCGCATTCGGACTGCGCTTCTGGATCTGCACCATGGGCGCGCGGGCGCGCATGCGCTGGCGACCTTGCTGCGGGCCGACCGGTTGGTGCCGCCCGACGGCGATGTGCTGGCGATGCTGGAGCGGCTGCCCGGGCGGGCGGCCCGCTTGGGGTCGGGGCGGGCTGATCCGGCCTGATCCGGCTAAGCTCGCGTACTTAGGAGCACGGCAAAAATATCGGACGTGTCGATTTCGTGACCCCTGGTTCGTCGCCCAGGTAGAGCGAGAACCCCACAAGGAGAGATAACGATGCGATTCATGGTGATCGTAAAGGCGAACAAGGATTCTGAAGCCGGCGTCATTCCAAGCGAAAAGCTGCTTGCCGACATGGGAAAGTACAATGAAGAGCTGGCGAAAGCGGGCGTGCTGCTGGCGGCCGAGGGGCTCCAGTCGAGCTCGAAAGGCGCGCGGGTCCGGTTTTCAGGCAGCAAGCGCACCGTGATCGACGGGCCCTTCACCGAGGCCAAGGAGCTCGTCGCCGGCTTCTGGCTGCTGCAGCTGAAGTCGAAGGAAGAGGCCATCGAGTGGGTCAAGCGCTGCCCGAATCCCTTCCCGGACGAGGAGTCCGAGATCGAGATTCGTCAGGTGTTCGAAACCTCGGACTTCGGCGCCGAGTTCACGCCCGAGCTGAGGAAGCAGGAGGAGCGCATCCGAGCGCAGATGACCCCGAAGAAGTAGGCGCGGCACCGCCGGTCTTGCACCGGCGGATTGAAGGTGGTCTGATCGGCAGCCGTGACGGCGGCCGATACGCATCGCGCGATCGAGGCGGTGTGGAGGATCGAGTCGGCCCGGCTCATCGCCGGTCTGGCGCGGATGGTGCGCGACGTGGGTCTGGCCGAGGAGATGGCGCAGGATGCTCTGGTCAGCGCGCTCGAGCGGTGGCCGGAGTCGGGCATCCCGGACAACCCGGGCGCCTGGCTGATGGCGACCGCGAAGCATCGTGCGATCGACGTTCTGCGCCGCAATCGGCGCGTCGAACGCAAGCACGAGGAGCTGGGACACGAGGTCGAAGCGCGCCGAGAGGCCGCCGTGGATCATCTCGACGACGCCATCGACGATGATGTCGGCGACGACCTCTTGCGGTTGGTGTTCACGTGCTGCCACCCGGTCCTGTCTTCCGACGCCCGGGTTGCGCTCACGCTGCGCCTCCTGGGCGGTCTTTCGACCGAGGAGATCGCGCGCGCGTTTCTGGTCCCGGAGCCGACCATCGCGCAGCGCATCGTCCGAGCCAAGCGGACGCTGGCGGAAGCGCGCGTCCCCTTCGAGGCTCCACGCGGCCCCGAGCTGGCCCCGCGCCTGGCGTCGGTGCTCGAGGTCATCTACCTCATCTTCAACGAGGGTTACGCGGCCACCTCCGGTGGCGACTGGACGCGACCCGCGCTGTGCGAGGACGCGCTCCGACTGGGCCGCATCCTGGCCGAGCTGGTGCCCAAGGAGCCGGAGGTGCATGGGCTGGTCGCGCTCATGGAGATCCAGGCGTCGCGCCTGGGGGCCCGCATCGGCCCGTCGGGGGAGCCGGTCCTGCTCCTCGATCAAGATCGGGGGCGCTGGGATCATGTCCTGATCCAACGGGGCCTGGCCGCGCTCGAGCGGGCGCAGGCCACCGGCGGTGTGCCGGGCCCGTATCTCATCCAGGCTGCGATTGCGGCCTGTCACGCCCGCGCGCGCACGCCGGCGGAGACGGACTGGGCGCGTATCACGGGGCTCTACGACCAGCTCGCGCAGCTCATGCCCTCACCCATCGTCGAGCTGAACCGGGCAGTGGCGGTCGCGATGGCGTTCGGCCCCGAGGCGGGCCTCGCGATTGTCGATACCTTGATCTCCGAGCCTGCGCTCGCGAGCTACCACCTCTTGCCGAGCGTGCGCGGCGACCTGCTTCAGAAGCTGGGCCGTTTCGACGAGGCGCGGGTGGAGCTCGAGCGAGCGGCCGCGCTGGCCCGCAATACCCGCGAGCGGGCGCTGCTGCTCGAGCGGGCCGCTGGTTGCGCGCGCGAGTCGGCGCGTCCGCCGCGTCGAGAGGCCTGAGTACAGGAATTTTCCGATGAGTGGTCAGCTCAGGCGCTGCGCGGCCAGGGCGGCGATGGTCATGATGCTGTGCTGCGGGTTCACGCCGATGTTGGTCGGGAAGATCGACGCATCCATCACATAAAGGCCCTCTAGGCCATGCACCTTCAGACTGGGATCGACCACCGAGCGGGCCGGATCGGCGCCCGCCCGGCAGCCGCCAAACAGGTGCGTGGCCATCATCGTGTACGCGCGCGGGTCGAGCGGGGCGGAGTCGAAGCAGCGCAGCCCGTCGGCCGAGGAGATCACCTCGGGCAGACCATGCACGCCCGTTACCACCTCGCTCGCGCCCGCCAGAAAGTGCATCTCGGCCAGCCGCTGCATGCCCTGGCGCAAGCGGTCCACGTCGCGCGCGCCCAGGTTATAGGTGACCTTGTCGCCCAGGAGGCGTGAGGGGCGGATGCGGCCCTCGGCCTCTGCGCGAACGGCCACCGACCAGCACGCCACGTGATCGAGCCGCTCGAGGTAGCGGGCCAGTCGGCCGCCCACGCCCGGAAAGCGGGCGGCCGCGACCTCGGGCGGCACGTTGATGGACTCCAGCTTGACGCCCAGGGTGTCGCGCAGCCCGTAGGCCTCGTAGCCTTGCGAGGCGCCCACCCACATGTTGACCCGGTCGGGATAGATGCCCATCACCGTGGTGCCGGGATGCGCCATGAAGTGCTCGCCCAGCGCGGGCGAGGCGACGCCGCTCCGGCGCAAAAGGTTCGGGCTCTGGATCACGGACGCACAAACGACGACGGCCTTGCGCGCCCCCACGCGGAAGCGGCCGCGTGCAGCCGGGCCCGACCCGCCGATGTGCCCGCTCACGCCCGCCGCGCGGCCGCGCTCGATGAGCACGCGCTCGACCTGCGCGTGCGCGTAGATGGCGGCGCCGTCGCCGGCGGCGCGCTTCAAGTAGTTGATCGTGGTCGATTGCTTGGCCTCGTTCGGGCAGCCGTGCAGGCAGCGTCCGCTGCCCTTGCAGCCGCGCTCGTTGCGGTGCAGGAAGCGCCCCTCGATGTGAGCCCGCTCGGCGCCATCCCGCATGAGCAGATCCTGTCGACCTGCGGTCGAGCCTTCCGCGACCGGACGCACGTGCATCTCCTCCTCGATGGTCGCGGCGGCCGCATCGAGCGCCGCTGCCGGCAGCCCCTCCGCCAGGCCAAAGCGAGCGTGCCAGTCGGCCAGCACCTGTGCCGGCAGGCGCCAGATGATGGCCGAGTTGACGAAGGTGGTGCCGCCCACGCAGCGGCCCTGCAGAAGGGGGGTGGTGGCGCGCCCGAACGCGGCCTGCTTGCCTCGATTGCGGAACAAGGTGGCCATCGAATGTCGCATCACCGGCGACAGCTTCGCGGTCTCGATGAGAGGACCCTCCTCGAGCACCACCACGCGGGCTCCGCTCTGGGCCAGCACGCGCGCGGCCGCGCCCCCGCCGGCGCCCGAGCCCACCACCACGAAGTCGGCCGCGTCCACCGGCAGGCCGGTTTGGGCAGCATCGAAGAAACCGGGCGTCACGGCAGGCTCCTGAGCGCGCGCGGCGGCTTTTCGCCGCCCAGTCCGTAGGCGCCCAGGCGGGCCAGCGCGCGCGGGTCTCCGATCAGAAGCGTGGTCACCGTGAGCTTGAAATACATGAGGGTCAGCCGGATGTTGTAATGATCGCTGGAAAGGAGCCGCTCCAACACCGCTTCGCGCTCGGCCTGCGCCAGCCGGCCGAACGTGCGCGGCCGCTTGCGGATCCAGATCGGCGCCAACCAGGTCAGCCACAGCGACGCCCGCATGACCAGCCGGATGTACCAGGGCGAGTCCCCGTATTCGAGGCCGTACAGCTGACCCAGGTCGACGTCGTCGACCACGCCGCCCAGGATCCCGCGCGGAAGCAGGGTGCGCCCAATCGCGTCGGCCCAGCGCACCTCGAACCGCCAAAGGCTCATTGTATTGGCACGCCCGCGCACCGGCTCGCATCCCTGCGTACGCGCCTCGCTCCACGCCTCGAAACCCCGCGCCTGCGCTCGCCGCTCATGTGCGGGCAGTGTACCACCCTCGCTGTGGAGGCTCTCGGGCATTTGATCTACCATTGACCTCATGGGCGAACGTTTTCTCGAGGATCATCGGCGCCCGATTGCAGACTACGACCGCATCCAGTTCGACGAGCGCGAGATCGCCGCGCTGCGGGCGCGGCTCGATCTGGAAACGCCGCTGCGCGTGCACTGGAACTGGGACTACCTGACCGAGATCGAGTCCCTGCGCGCGCTCTACGAGCGTGGCAAATCCGCGCAGTGGAACGTCGAGACCGACCTCGACTGGTCGCTGCCGATGTCCGAGGACGAGTGGCTGCTGCCGCCCGACGAGCTGCCGGTCACGTCGATCCTGCAGATGATGGGCGCCGACGAGCGCACCTGCAAGCGCTGCGCCCGCGAGGAGGTCGAGCATACCTTCTCGCAGCTTCTACACGGCGAGCAGGCGGCCCTGCATCTGACCGCGCAGCTGGTCAACGCGGTCGGCGACGTCGACACCAAGCTGTTCGCGGGTCAGCAGGTCGCCGACGAGTGCCGCCACGTCGAGGTGTTTGCCAAGGTGATCGCGCGCAAGCTGTCGACCGTGCATCCCATCGATCCCAACATCAAGTTCCTGCTCGACGAGATGCTGGCAGCCGAAAACTGGCGCTACAAGACCATCGGCATGCAGGTGCTGTTCGAAGGCGTGGCGATGGCGGTCATCACGGACATCGGGCAGCGCACGCAGAACCCGTTGATTCGCCAAATCATGAAGCTGGTCGCGCGCGACGAGGCCCGGCACGCCGCGTTCGGGGCGCTCGCTCTGCGCGAGGAGCTGCCCGCCCTGCCCGAGGCCGAGCGCAACCAGCTCGAGGACTGGACCTGGAAATGCCTGGAGGTGGTGGCCAACGGGCTTCTGATCGGCGACGTCGACCACGTGGCGCCGCGCTACGGGCTCTCGGTGGACGCGGTGGCGCAGGCGGTGTTCTCGTCGCCCGCGTTCTGGGATGCGCGCTATCACCTGTTCAACCACACGGTGCTGCCCAATCTGCGCCGGCTCGGCCTCATCACCGCGCGCACACGCCCCAAGTACGATCGCTTCCGACTGTGGGACCCGGTGGCGCCGTTCGGCTCGCCGCCCCCGCCCAAGGAAGAGTTCTACGGCAGCTGAGCCCGGAAGTTCAGATTTCTTAGCGCGCGGGCTCGATGAGGAGCCGGGCCGCCACCTGGCGATCGCGGCGCAGCTTCCAAATCACGCCGTCGAGCCAGTAGTGCGAGAAGGTCAGCGACAGCCAGGTCGCCGCGCCCCAGGTTTCGATGGTCCATGAGCTGCCGCGCGTGAAATAGGAACCCGTGAAGATGACCAGGTAGCCCGCGCCCGCGAGCGCGAGCAGCAAAAGCCCGTACAGGACCAGCCGCCCGGCCCCAGGCTGCGAAACCCAGCTCACGATGCGGGCATCGGGATGCACGCCGCCGCGCCAGGCGTTGCGGTGGTAGAAGCGCACGATGCCGATGTACTGAAACCCATGCCAACAGGCGGCGGCCGCAAAGGCGGTGGTGCCGTCGACGCTGGTCATGAGAACGAAGGGCACGTAGAAGCCGATAAACGCGCACGCGATGAATCCCAGGCGCAGCCAGGCCGAGCGCCGCCTTTCCGGGTCGGGCTCGCGCAGCCGGAGACCGATGAGCAGCCCGCCCAGAAGCGCGACCACGGCCAGCAGCCCGTTCAGGGTCAGAAGGGTCGGCCGCAGGTGGTAGACCTCGACGCCAAACAGCGCGTGCGGGCCCGTGCGCAGCCGGTGCAGCAGGCACCACGCGACCGACAGGAACAAGACCGGCTTCTCGAGGCGCAGCGCGAGGCTGCGGTCGGGCTCGCCGGAGCGTTTTTGATAGATCCGAAGCAGGCCCCAGTTCTGGGACAGAAAGTGCCAGGTGGCCCAGTACAGCAGCACCGACAGCAGGATGCGCGTGCCTTCGAAGCCCTGCAGCTTGAGCCCGAACACGGTGGCCGCGATGGCGGCCGGGATCACGAAGATGTGGATGGGGCGGGTGCGCCACTCGCGGCGGTCCATGTAGACGCGGGTCCAGGTCGAGGCCAGGTGCGGGCCGTTGGAAACCACCGCCACCGTGGCCAGGATCAGAAAGCCAGCGACCCCAAGCCCGGCCGAGGCCAGCCACGCCAGCACGACCGCGGCCACGCTGGCGAAGAAGAACCAGCCGTCGAACCGGGGCGACACGATCCACAATCGAGGGGCGGCAGCAGCACGGGAAACGGCAGTCATCGGTACTGAGCGACATGATAGCGCAGGCCCGAACCGGGCAGGGAGCGGATCGGCGCTACAGGTGCAGGCCGATGCGCGCCACGAAGGTACCGCCGAGCCCGACGATCACGTCCTGCGCCAGCGGGAACACCTGGCCGTCGAACGCACCCCCGGCTCCAATCGACAGCACCGAGATCGGGTAGTAATCGAGCGACAGACCGAATTTGCCGCCGAAGCCACGGGTGGTGTCCTGGGGCGAGACCAGGTATGCGTAGCCGAAGTCGAGGCTGACCTGCGTCGTCAGCTTGTGGTACTGCGAAATCAGGGCCAGCTCGCCGTACAGCTTGTCGAGGTCGAGCGGTCCGCCGGCCGCGTCCTGCGCCGAGGTCTGCTGAGCCAACAGGCCCAGGCCGATCGGGCCCAGCCGGAAGCCGGCCACGCCACCGGTCGTGACGCCGCTGGCCACGTAGTTGCTGTTCCCGCTCATGAGCCTCATCTGCGACACCTCGCCACCCACGAACGAGGTCACCTGCAGGGGCTCGAACTGCTCACTGACCGCACCCGCATGCGCGAGCCGAGGCAGGGAAAACGCGGAGACCAGAACCAGAGCGAGCGACCACTTGCGCAAAGACGTTGCCTCCGTGAAGGTTCACTCTCTCCATCGGCGGCAATGTGAAAAACTTTAGCGCCAGCGGCGGTATGCCAACGCGAGCAGCAGCGCGGCCGCGAGCACGAGCCCGCACAGAGGCGGCGCGCCTGCGAAGGCCGCACAGCCGAAGAAGTTGTCGTCGTGGTGAGAAGGCGGCGCCGGCGGCGGCGGCTGGCCATTCGGGTACACGTCGCACACGCCCTGGATGTCGTCCGCGGTCAAGTCGCGCTTCTTGGTCTCGCCGGCCGGTGCGTCGGCATACATGGTCGACTCCGGATCGGGGCTGTGGTCGAAACCGATGAGATGGCCGACCTCGTGGGTCACCGTGTTCTGCACATCCTGCGCCCCCTGCGCGCCCGAGGTCGTAAAGTGGAAGAAGGTGCCGTTGAGCGTGATATCGCCGTCGAAGATCTCGCCGCTCGTGCATTGGAAGGTGAGCAGCGTGATCGCCACCGCGCGGCTCGAGCTGGTCCAACCGGTCTCGATCCACTTGACCGCATTGACGTTCGACCCGCCCGGCACGTAGCCGATGGGCGCATCGGGCAGCTTGCCGTCGAAGCGGAATCCGAGATACGAGCACGACACCTGCCAGGTCTGGAAGGAAGCCTGCACCGCGTCGAACGCCGAGGAGTCCATGATGTCGTCGCTGCCGGCGGCGTCGATGACGTAGGGCACGGTGGTGGCGCGCCAGAACAGCGGTCGGGCCACGCCCGTGCAGCCGTAGCCTGCGGTGGTGGTGCGGACATAGGCGCGCGCGGCCGACGGGAGGAGCACAGTGAGGAGGGCAGCCAGCGCGGCCCTCATCGCGCAACCAGCCTGCGCACCCGCGCCTCGAGCTCGCGCACCGGCAGTCGCAGCGGTCGCGGCTCGACCAGCACGACTCCGGCTGCGTCGCGCCGAGCCAGGGTCAGCCCGGCCAGATCCTGGGTCGCCCAGCCGTCACCGCTCACCGCGAACTTGCCGAGCGCCATGCCGGCTGGCAGGAACTCGCCGCCGCCGGCCGCCTCCAGGAACAGGATCACCTCCTCGCCGGGTGCCAGGCTGGCCTCGCCGGGTGCTTTCTGGCCGATGGTGCCCACCACACCGCCCAGCGTCCGCACGACCACCGTGCGGCCGGCCCTGCCTTTCCAAACCCGCCGCACCTCGATGGTCGAACGGGTCACGATGTGGTCGCCGTCCCAGGCGCTGACCGCGCGCACCACCTGGCCGCGGACAATGAGGTCGGCGCCGCGGCTCAGTGCGGGCAGATCGAGCGGCTCGACCACGCTGGCGCGAGCGGGCACAGCCAGCAGCAGCACTGCCAAAAGACTTACGCGCCGCACGCTCATAGCTTACCACTCACCGAGGTGGCGGCGCGAGTCACCGAGGTGGCCGCGCGAGCACCGAGGTGACCGCGCGAGCATTGAGGTGGCCGCGCGAGCATGGTCGGGCGGGGGGAAAGCGCCGCTCCGGGCCCATTTCTGTGGTATATGGTTTCCGTCGCGCACGGTACCATGTGGGCTCGCATGAGGGGCTGTCTGGTCGCATTCGCAGTTTTGGCCGGCGTGCTGTGGGGTCGGGCCGCGCAGGCCGGGGCACCCGGAACCATCGTGGTGACCGCCGCGCCGGTTGATCCCAACGGGCCCAGCTTCGAGAAAGATCTCAAAAAGGCCAAGCGTTCCGCCATCGGCCGTACCGACGGCAAGTGGCACCTCTACTTTATCGCCTACTTCAAGAAGGCGCCCGGTACGTCCGAGCTGCTCATGGTTTTCTACGACCCGGCCTCCAGCAAGGTGCCGGTCAACACCTACCCGTTTTCTGCCAAGGCCGATGCCAAGGGCGTGATGTCGGATATCGAGATCGCGCCCGAGGGCGGCTTCAAGCCCGGAAGAAAGTACGAGCTGCGCATCATCCGGCTGATTCACGGCCGGGAAGAGGTGTTTGCGCGCACCATGGTGGTCTTGAAATAGCATGCGTGCGCGGGCTGTCATCTTAGCCCTGGTCGCGCTCGTCGGTGCGGGCAGCGCGGTCCGGGCCGACCAACCGTGCCGCGTCCTGGTCTACCAGTTTCAACCGCTGCCGTTCGATGCTGCCCACGAATTCCCGATTGGCGTGGCGACCGGCAGCGGCGCGCTCGAGGAGGGCGGCCCGCAGATCGCGATCTGGCTGGAAACGGCGCCGCCGAGCGGTGCGCCGCCGGCCCAGCGCGGCTCGTTCGCGGCCGACATCTTCATCAGCGCACGCACCGGCAACTTCGGCATTGGCAACCGTGCCGGGGACAGCATGATGGCCGGCTCGCCGCGCTTCCCCTATGGCGCGCGCGATGGCGTGCTGCCGGTGTGGGCGTGGGCGCGCGGCCAGAGCTATCCGCTCCTGGTGATGCAGGACGCGAACCAGGGCAGCTTCCGCTTTCACAACGCCGGCTCGACCATCGACAACTTCTTCTGCCGGCCGCTCTTGCCCACCGAGATCGTCGACGCGGTGACCTGCCCGACCTCGATCTTCTCGTCCGACAAGGGCACCTTCGATCCGACCGGCCGGCGCGTGCTGTATCCGCCGCGCCATGACGTGGCGGCCGGCCAATGTCACCTGGCGACCCGAGGCTGCGTGGCCGGGTGCGATGCGCCCGCCTGCACCATGTTGGCCGACCTCGACGACGTGGCCGCGGTTTCGGGCGCCACGCCCAATCCCTACCTGCACGCGCCTTACACCGGTCTGTGGCGGATGCCGGCGGCACTGGCCGACGGGGACTACTACGTGTTCATCGAGGTCAACAAGCAGTACGACCAGGATGCGGGGCGCTGCCCGTCGGGCAGTGACAGCGAGTGCTCGCCGGCTGCGCCGCTTTGCGATCCGAACTCGCACCTGTGCGCGCAGCGGCTGGCGCTGCTCGACAACATGGGCCAGGGCGCCTACGGGCTGCGCTCGAATTTTGGACAACCGTCGGTGGTGTGGGCGACCCGCGTCACGGTCGATGCCGCCGGAACGCACGTCGGGCTGGCCGACGACGCGCTGGGCTACGGGCCCTGGGATCATCCGGCCGACCGGCCGGCCGGGGGCGATGCGAGCTGGGCCTTCGGGATCCACCCGCTCGACGGGACCATCTCGAAGCGCGACGGCTCGGGCGCAGGGCGGCTCGCGCGCGTGGTCGATGCGGATGGCGCGTGGCGGTTCAAGGTCACGGCCAAGACGTGCCTGCAGTGCGCGGCCGCGGTTCCGCCCATCGACGACCTGCACGCGGTCGCGCCCGACGGCGACCGCATCGACATCGATTTCACCAACGTGAGCGCGGCCGGCGCACCGGTGGCCGCCTACGAGGTACGCTACCTGGTCGGCAACAAGATGGATCTGAACGCGTTCCTCACGGCCAGCCCGGCCCCGCCGGTCGCGCCCGGGCCGCCCGGCACCCGCGCGACCGTCACCCTGGGCCCGCACGAGGGCATCCAGGCCCTGCGCACCTACACGATTG
Source organism: Polyangia bacterium (assembly GCA_035258845.1). GTDB lineage: Bacteria > Myxococcota_A > Polyangia > JAHFDS01 > DATFWX01 > DATFWX01. The sequence continues at coordinate 35,022 of DATFWX010000140.1, forward strand.
GCGCGCGCGCGGTCGGCGACTGCGGCACCACCTCGGACCTGCGAACGTTCACGCTGACCACCCCGCGGCAGAGCTTCCAGACCGTCGACGGCTGTTTCGTGGCGACGGCGGCGTATGGGAGCGCGCTGGCGCCGCAGGTGGCGCTGCTGCGCGGGTGGCGCGACCGAGCGCTGGCGCCCCATCCGGTCGGCCGCGCGCTGGTGCGGATGTACTACGCGGCCAGCCCAGCGCTGGCCCGCGCGATTGCCGGAAGCCCGGGCGCACGCGTGGCCGTACGCGCCCTGCTGGCACCGGTGATCGCTCTTGCGCGGGCGACGCTGGGCGCGGTCGACTGATCGGCCTATTCGTGTCGCATCGCCTCGACCGGGTCGAGCCGGGAGGCGCGCCAGGCTGGGTAGATCCCGAACACCAGCCCGGTCGCGGCCGCGGTCAGCATGGCCAGCACGACGGCCCAGGCCGGCACCACGGTCGGCAGATCGACCAGCACCTTGACCAGTGCCGCCACCAGCGCGCCCAGCACCACGCCCAGCGCGCCGCCGCAGCTGGTCAGCGCAATCGCCTCGGTCACGAACTGGCCCAGGATGCGCCGCCGCCGGGCCCCCAGAGCGCGCCGGATCCCGATCTCGCCGGTCCGCTCGGTCACCGACACCAGCATGATGTTCATGACCCCGATGCCCCCGATCAAGAGCGAGATCGCGCAGATCCCGATCGAAGCCGCGCGGATCGAGCCCGTCATCTGCTCGAACTGCTCCTGCATCGACTGGTTCGTGAACATCTCAAAATCGTTTTCGGCCTCGGGCGCCACGCCGCGCTCCTGCCGGAGCAGCGCCACCACCTCGTCCTGGGCGCGCGTCAGATGCTCGGGCTCGCGCGCCTGGATGGTGATGTTGAGCGACGTCCGGGGCCCGAAGCGGGGCAGCCACACGGTCAGCGGGATCACCACCAGGTTGTCGATCGAGCCCCCGCCCAGCATGGACCCCCGCTTCTCCATGGTGCCGACCACGCGGTAGCTGCGGCCGGCCACCCGCACGTACTGTCCGAGCGCGCTCTCGTTCGGAAACAGGGTATCGTTGACGTCCGCGCCCAGCACGGCCACCTGGGCGCCCCCGGCCTCCTCGGCCTCGCTGAAAAAGCGTCCGGTTGCGACCGTATAGCCGTTGTTGTCGAAGAAGCTGACGGTGCCGCCTGTGGCCTGTGTGTTGCCTCGGGTCTCGCGGGTTTCGGTTGAAGCTTTCTGGCCGAACGCCCACGCCTCGCCGGCCACACGCTGGCACTCGCGACAGCGCTCGGACAGAAGGGCCACCTCGGGCAGCGTCAGGGGCCTGCGCCGTTCGTACTTGGCCTGGTCGCGCGGCCCGAAACCGACCGGCCATTTCTGAACCTGGAACACGCCCGAGCCCAGCTGCTCGAGGTCCTCGTTGATCTTGCGGCGCAGACCCTCGGTGGTGGCGGCCATCGCGACCACTGCCAGAACGCCGATTACGATGCCGAGCAGCGTCAACGCCGAGCGCAGCTTGTTGGCGCCCAGGCTGCGGGCGGCCCCGCGCAAGGTGTCGCTGAGCGCTCGCATCACTCGTACCTCAGCGACTCGATGGGGTCGAGCCGGGCCGCACGCCAGGCCGGCCAGGTGCCGAAGCCAACGCCGACCGTGGCCGAGACCACGAGCCCGAGCACGATCGCCTGCGGCGTGGCCACCGCCGGCACCGGTGTGGTCAGCGCGAACAGCTGCGCGCCTCCCATGCCGAGCGTGGTCCCGATGGCGCCTCCGACCAGCGTCACCACGCTGGCCTCGATCAGGAACTGCATCAGGATGGTGCGCCGGCGGGCGCCCAACGCGCGCCGCACGCCGATCTCACGCGTCCGCTCGGTCACCGCCACCAGCATGATGTTCATGACCCCGATGCCGCCCACCAGCAGCGTGATGAGCCCGACCGCGATGCCGACCCCGAACAGGGCCGCGGTGTCGGATTGGAACATGCGCACCAGAGCCGCCTGCTGGTTGATCGCGAACGTGTCCTCCTGCTGCGCCTGCAGACCGCGCGCGCGCCGCAACACCTCGATCACCTGCTCTTCGGCCTGTGCCAGCTTCTCGGGCGGCGCCGCCACTGCGATCGCCTGGTCGCGCTGGTGGCCAAAGACGCGGCCGAACGCGCCCAGGGGCACCACCACCACATTGTCGAGCGAGCGCCCGAACGCGCGCCCCTGCGCCTTCAGCAGCCCGATCACGCGAAAGGGTTGGCCCCCGATCGCGACCTCGGCGCCCAGCGGGCTGGCGCTGTGGAAGAGGCGATCCTCGAGGTCGGACCCGATCACGGCCACGCGGCGCTCGTACTCGACGTCGATGGGCGACAGAAAGCGCCCTTCGGCCAGATGGATGTTGGTGGTGTCGATGTACTGCTCGTTGGTGCCCCGCACATCGACGCTCAGCGAGTGCTCGCTCTGGTACGACACATCGGCCGGTGTAAATACGACGGGCGCGACCGCAGTCAGAAGGTCAGCCCGCCGCGACAGCGCATCCGCGTCGGCGCGCGTAATCTTGGGACGGTTGCGGTAGCGCCACCAGTCGCCCCGCATCACCCACGGCCGGCTGGTGATGTACAAGGTGTTGGCGCCCAGCTGGGCCAGCTGCTGCGCAAACGAGGAGCCCAGTCCCTGCGTGATCGAGGTGATCGCGGTGAGCGTGGCCACGCCGATCGTGATGCCGAGGATGCTGAGGAACGCGCGCATGCGGTTCTGCGCGACCCCGCGCACGGCGGTGCGCAGCGCGGCCCGGCCCTCCACCAGCAGCCGCATGGCCGCACGCCGCATGGCTAGGCCGCCACGCGGGCCACGCGCGGGCCCGGTCCGTCGTCGATGATGCGGCCGTCCGAGATCCGAATGGCGCGTGGGCACTGGGCCGCGATCGCGGGCTCGTGCGTGACCAGCACGATGGTGTTGCCGGCCGCATGCAGCTCCGCGAACAGGGCCAGGATCTCGCGCCCGGTCACCGAGTCCAGGTTGCCGGTCGGCTCATCGGCCAGAAGGATGGAAGGCTGGGTCACCAGCGCACGTGCGATGGCCACGCGCTGGCACTGGCCTCCCGACAGCTCGTTGGGCTTGTGGCCCAGGCGGTTGGCCAGGCCCACCCGGTCGAGCGCGCCCAGCGCGCGTCGGTGCCGCTCGGTCGCCGGCAGGCCGCGATACACCAACGGCAGCTCGACGTTCTCGAGCGCAGAGGTGCGCGGCACCAGCTGAAAGGTCTGGAACACGAAGCCGATCTCGCGGTTGCGCAGGTCGGACAGCGCGTCGTCGGACAGCCCGCGCACGTCGCGACCGCGCAGGCGGTAGGTCCCGGCCGAGGGCGTGTCCAGGCAACCCAGAAGATTCATCAGCGTGGACTTCCCGGATCCGGATGCGCCCACGATGGCCACGAACTCGCCGCGCTGGATCTGGAACGAGACCTCGCGCAGGGCCCAGATGGTCTCCCCGCCCATTTCGTAGCGGCGCGAGACGCCCTCGAGCTGCAGCAGCGGCGAGTCCGAGCTCATCTGCGGCCTTGGCGAGTATGGTCGGCGCGCGCGGCCGCGGGGGGGCTGGCGGCGCCGCTGGGCTCGGGGCTGCGCTCCGCGATCACGTGCGTGCCGTCCTTGAGATCGCGCGCCAGCACCCGGTACGGGCCCTCCACCACCTCTTCTCCCGACGTCAGGCCGCTCGCGATCTCGATGTGACTCTCCGACGAGATGCCGGTTTCGACCCGGCGTTTCTCGACGTGATTGCTCTTGACCACGAACACGACTTTCTCGAACTTGTCGCGGTCGGTCTGCGCGCTGTCGGCGGGCGCTTCGCGCGGCCGCACGGTCACCGCCTGGATCGGCACCACCACCGCGTCGGGCCGGGTCTCGGTGAAGATCGTGACCTGCGCGCTCATTCCCGACAGCGCGTCCGGTGGCGGGTCGTCCATCGACACCCAGACCGGGAAGTTGGTCACCTCGTTGTCGGTGCCGGGGTTCTTGATGATGGCGTCGCGTCCCGAATCGATGACCTCGCCGTGCAGCTTGAGCTTGGGCAGCGCGTCGACCGTGATGACGGCCTTCAGTCCGGTTCGCACGTGCACCACGTCGTGCTCGCCCACGTCGATGCGTACGTCCATGGTCTGAAGCGAGCCCAGCACCAGCACCACGTCCTCGGCGAAGTCGGAGCCGCGCACGCGCTCGCCCACGCGATGATTGACCGACAGGACGGTGCCGTCGACGGGCGCGCGCAGCGTGGCCCAGGACAGGCTGTTGGTGGCTTCGCGCAGGGCCGCTCGCGCAACCTGGGCCCGGCTGCGATTGGATGCCAGCTGCGCCTCCGACACCTGCACCTGTGTCTGCGCCTGCTCGCGCTCGCCTACATTGAAAGCCTTGCCCTCGGTGTCCGAGATGCGCGCGAGCACGTTGCGCAGGCGCGCCAGGTTGGCCTCCTCGCGCTTGACGTCGGCCTCGGACGCCTCGGCCTGTGCGTGCTGCTGCTCGACCTGGGCCCGGTAGCGCGAGGTGTCGATCTGGCCCAGATACTGGCCTTTCTTGACCTTCGAGCCGATGCCGACCTGCAAGTCGAGCAGGGTGCCGGTGATGTTGGACGACACGTTGACCTTGTGCAGCGGCTCCAGCTTTCCGGCCGCGCGCACGGTGCTGGTGATGGCGCTCCGGCGCGCCAACGCGGTTTTCACGTTCTGCGGCGGCGGCTGCCGGGGTTTGAGACCAGCCACTGCGGCCAGGCCGACCAGCACGATCACGGCGCCGGCGAAGATCCAGCGGAACAAAGTCATTTTGCCCCTCCAAACACGAGTCGCGTGAGCGCGAGCCAGAGCGCAAAGCAGATCCCGATCGAGATCCAGGATTTGGTGCGGCTGACGCCAGCCAGGGTCGGGAAGCCGAGCGCGAGCAGCACGACCGACCACACGGCGAATGGATCGACGCCATGCCAGCTCGGCAACAGGAGCGTGCTCAGCTCCGAAGGTGCGATCGAGGTGCGCCGGCTGGCCGCGAGCGCAACGAGGAGCGAGCCCACCGCGCCTGGCAAGGCGGCCTGCGAGGCCAGCGCCACGGCACGCCGGAACGTTGGCTTGCCGCCCACGTAGCGCCCGAGCAGGTAGAGCGCGAGCGCCAGCAGGGTAAGCTCGGCCGGCAGCGCCACCGCGGCGAGCGCGCGCGTCACCTGCTCGACCGTGCGCGCCTTGACCAGAGCTTCCTCGAGCTCGCGCTCGCTCATGGCCGACTCGTCCGGTTTCGCATTCGAGGTGTCGGCGGACGCGGCGCCCTGGTCGGGCGGTGGCTGCAGGACCTTCTGGCGCACGTCGATGCGGCCCGCCACGGTCAGGCCGGCCAAAAGAGCCGCCAGCGTTGCAATCAGCATGGGGCCCCCGTATCGGCCCTCGGCGACCGCTTGCGGAACCGCCCGATCGGGGACGACAAGCACGCGGAACCATTGGTAAGGTGCGCCCGCCCAACGCCGCAGGCGCGAGCCTTGCGCAGGCCCGGCGGGCGCGGTAGACGCAGAAGTGACGATGACACTCATGCCAGTCGGATGCCCCTGATTGCCATAGGTGTACGCTCCATCGGCCCGATCTGCCCCCCCTCTACAGTGTTGCTGCGGCACGATCGGTTTCAGCAAAAATGCCGTAGGCTCAGACTATCCCATGGGAGCCCCCGGGGCCGACCTGATCCTATTTTACCTCGCAATCTCCGCGGCGGGGGGATTTGCGAACCGGGCGCGGGGCGGCGAGATGTTTCGCGACGCGGTGGCGGGCGTGGAGTTTTTCCTGCCCGACGGCATGACCGTTCGCCGCTCGACGCCTTCGCGCCTCGAGCTGTCGGGCGACTCGTCGGAGGTGTTCTCGGTCGTGCTGGTGGTCGAGGTCGTCAAGCCCGAGGAGGACGAAGACCTGGACAGCCTGTTCGACGATCTGCGGCCGGGCCTGGAGCGCCTCAAGGTGATCAAAGGTTGGCTGTGCGGCCAGAGGCTGGAGCAGCACGGCAAGCGGAGTGAAGACCGAGTGGTCGGGCGCTGTGCGCGCAAAGGTCCCGGAAAGAGCTTCACCGTGAGCTCGGTGCGCGCCACGCCGGAGGACTATCGCAACCTGGGTGGCCTGACCGTGTTGCAGCGGGTATCGGCAAGCGTGCACACGATTGGCAAGCGAAAGTGACGTTCCCTTGCAGGGAACAAGCTGGGACTCGAGACCCCATCGAAGCTAATTGAAAGGCAAGGAGTAGCAGGCTGTTGTAATGGCCCGTCGAATGCAGGAGGCGGGTCCGTGCGGTGCCGGACCGGGCTCCTCCTGGGTCTCGTGGCCTCGGTCACAGGCTGCCTGGGCTGGCTGTCCGAGGGCGGCGGCGGCGGGCCACGCGCGCGGCGCGTGGATGGTCCACCCGAGCTGTTCGGCTTGAACACGCTCTTCGACGGGCGGCCGGGCGCGGCCGAGGTGCACCGGCTGGGCGCGACCTGGGTGCGCATGGAGCTGGTCGACGGATCGGGCAGCCCCGCGCTCGACGGAGCCGTGCAGGCGCGCCTGGACGGGGCGCTCGACGATTACCACCGTGCCAACATCAAGGTGCTCGTGATCGTCGACTACGCGTCGCTGGGCGGCTATCCGGGCTTCACCACCTGCGGGGCCGGCGCGGGTTGGGATGGGTGGCGCGCCCGCTGGCTCGACCGGCTGGCCGCGCTGGCCCAGCGCGAGCGCGGCCGCGTCGACGCATGGGAGGTCTGGAACGAGCCCGATCATCCGGTGCTCGATTGCAACGCGCCGCCGAGCCCGCCGCGCTACAACCCGGGCATGCCGGCGGAGGTGTACGGGCCGCTCCTGGTGGCGGCGCAGAGCGCGCTCGGCGCAGCGGGCGCGCCCGTGGTATCGGGCGGTTCCGACAGCGGCCATCCCGAGTACCTCGTGGCGGCGCGCGCGGCCGGCGGCAGCCTGCCCGTCGACGGTATCGGCGTGCATCCTTATTACCTGGTGCCCGATGCCAGTTGGTGCCCCAACCCGGGCGCGGAGCTGCACTGTGAGTGGCCCACGATTGGCGAAAAAATTGGCGAGTACGCGAACGCCGTGCCTGGCGTGCCGATCTGGGTGACCGAGTTCGGCATCAAGACCATAGACCCGCACCAGGAGGCCGAGTACATCGAGGCGGCCTATCGCGCGATCGCGGCGCAGGGCGCGCGGGTCGCGCATGCGTTCTTCTTCGCCTACACGGACGCCATGGAGGCGCCGTTCGGGTTGACCGACAGCAGCCTGCAGCCCAAGCCCGAGCCCTACGCCCGCTTTCAGGCGGTCACGGGCGCACCGCAGACCGGCGGGGGCGGGAGTGGTGGCGGCGGCGGCATGGGCGGCGGTGGCGGGGCCGGCAGTGGCGGCGCGGGCGGCAGTGGCGGCGCGGGCGGCAACGGCGGCGGTGGTGGTGGTGGATCGGGTGGCGGAGGCGGCGCCGGTGGCAGCGGTGGCGGCGGCAACGGGGGCGGCGGCGGCGGCG
>DATFWX010000141.1:0-3002 GCA_035258845.1 Polyangia bacterium
GGAGCCCCCGCTCCCGCCCATTCCGCCCATGCCATCACGCCCCGAGTCGGCCGACCCGTCGGGCACGTGCCCGCCGCCGCTGCCTCCGGTTCCGCCCGAGCCGCCACAACCTGCCAGGATCAGACCTACGCTAAGTGCAAGTCGATATCTCGTCATGTCCGCCGCATTCCAGCAACTCTCGTGCCATGCAAAGCGCGTGAAACCACGCCACGCCCCAATATCGGCTGCCCTCGAAAAACTGAGGTCGCCCGATGGTTACTTCTTGCGCCGCCGCCCGAACAGCCCGCGCCGCAACCCCTCGACCTGCAGCCCTTCCTCGGCCGCCAGCTGGCGCAGCAGCTCCTCCTGGCGCGCGCTCAGCTTGCGTGGCACATCGACGCGGAAGCGCACCACCAGATCGCCGCGCCCGCTCCGCTCGACGTGCGAGACCCCCTTGCCGCGCAGCACCACGGTCGCGCCCGGCTGCGTGCCCGGCTCGACCTCCACCTCCTCCTCACCATCGAGCGTCGGAACCGTCACCAGGTCGCCCAGCGCCGCCTGCGCGTACGAAATCGGGATCTCGCAAAACAGATCGTCGCCGTCGCGCTTCCAGCGCGGATCGGGTCGGACCTGGAGCACCACGTACAGGCTCCCCGCCGCACCGCCGCGTGGGCCCGGCTCCCCTTTTCCGGTCAAACGCAGCGTGGCACCGTCATCGACGCCCGCGGGCACCCGTACCTCGAGCTTTTCCGCGCGCACAGCGAGGCCGCTGCCGCGGCACTTTCCGCACGGGCTGGCGATGGTCTGGCCTTCGCCGCGGCAGGTCGGGCAGGTGGTGCCGATCATGAAAAAACCTTGCGCGTGCACGACCTGGCCGCGACCGCCGCAGGTCCGACAGGGCTCGGGACCGGTGCCGGGCTTGGCGCCCGAGCCGGCGCACTCCTCGCAGCGCACACGGCGCTCGACATCGAGCGTCTTGACCGTTCCTCGCACTGCCTCCTCGAAGCTCAGCTCGAGCTGCATCTGCAGGTCGTGGCCCCGCGGTGCGCCGCCGCGGCCGCGACCGCCCCGCCCGCCGCGCAAATCGCCGAACGGCCCGCCGCCGCCAAAGCCGAAGATGTCGCCAAAAATGTCCGAAAAGTGCGAGAAAATGTCGCCCACGTCGGTGAAGCCCTGAAAGCCGGCCTGCCGCGGCCCCTCGTGCCCGTATCGATCATAGAGCGAGCGTTTGTCGGGATGCGACAGCACCTCGTAGGCCTCGGAGGCCTCCTTGAACTTCTCCTCGGCCACCTTGTCGGGATTGCGATCGGGGTGAAATTGCAGCGCCAGCTTGCGGTAGGCCTTCTTGATGTCCTCGGCGTCGGCATCTCGAGAAACGCCCAGGATGTCGTAGTAATCTCGCTTGCTGGACATACGCGGCGAAGGCCAACGTAATCAGGCCTACCGGCACTGTCAAGGTTGACAACCTCGGCTGGGGCGCGCCAGATTTTGCTCATGAGCGGGAGCGCAGGCGCGGGGAAGGATTGAGATGGTCTGGTTTTTCGCCGTGATCGCGCTCTTCATAGGGCCCGCGGGCCCGGCCAATTCCCGGCGCACGCCGGTGGTCGAGGTGGTGCAGCGCTGCGGGCCCGCGGTGGTCAGCGTCTACACCGAGCAGAAGGTCGAGCGCAGCCCCTTTTCCGGTTTCGACTCGCCCGATCTCGAGCAGCTGTTCGGGCGCCGGCCGCGCTCGGGCGGGGTCAGCCTGGGCTCGGGCGTGGTCATCGAGGGCCACAAGGGCATCGTGCTGACCAACGCGCACGTGGTCGCCAATGCAGCTCGCATCAAGGTCGAGCTGGCCGACGGCCGCTCGTTCCGCGCGCGCGTGCTGGGCGCGGACCGCACGTTCGACCTGGCGGTGCTGCGGCTGGTCGACGCCACCGGCACCCTACCCGCGCTGCCCATGGGCTCGTCCAAGGATCTGATGATTGGCGAGACCGTCATCGCGATCGGCAACCCGCTCGGTCTCTCGCACACGGTGACGACCGGCGTCGTGAGCGCGCTCCATCGTACCGTCCCCATCGACGAGCAGCACTCGTACGAGGATCTCATCCAGACCGACGCTCTCATCAATCCCGGCAACTCGGGCGGCCCGCTGCTCAACATCAACGGCGAGCTGATTGGCATCAACAGCGCCATCCGCGTGGGTGCAGGCGCCAGCTACGCGTTCGCCATCCCGATCGACCGCGCGCGTACGATCGTCGAGGACCTGCTTCGGTTCGGGCGCGTGCGGGTGGGTTGGATCGGCGCGCGCTGCGAGGATGTGCGCGGGCGCGATGGCTGCACGATTACGGAGGTCGAAGCCGGCAGCCCGGCGCAGGCGGCCGGCCTGCGCACGGGCGATGTGGTGACCGCGATCGGCACCGACCATGTCGCGGGCGCGGCCGACTTCGCGAGCCACGCCGCGCACGCGCTCGACGGCGAGGAGCTGTCGATCAAACTGGCGCGCGGAGTGGTCAAGGTGCGCGCCACCTATCTGGATCCGGCGCGCGTGGTCGAGCGCGCGCGGCGCCGGCTGGGTGTCGAGGTAATCGACGTGCGCAACGGCGGCGCCGGCGTGACCAAAGTCGCACGGGGCAGCGTGGCCGCCCAGATTGGCCTGCGGCCGGGCGATGTGTTTCTGCAGGTGGGGCAGAACGAGGTCGCGAGCGCGGCCGAATTCTGGCAGGCGGTGGGCCAGCTGCGCCCAGGCAGCGAGGCCACGTTCGTGGTGCAGCGGGGCTATTTTCAGTACGTGGTCCCGATTCCGCTATGACGGCTCGTGGCAGCTGCCCGTGGCTGGCCCAATTTGACCGCGGCCGGCCGCAGTCATAGGCTCCGCTCATGAGCAGCGAGCGTAGGCGCGGGGTTTCGAGGCTTGCGAGCGGAGTGCAGAGACGCGAGCCGCCGAGCCGCGCCGGAGCGAGCTGCGAAGGAACACCATGAGCAGCGAGCGTAGGCGCGGGGTTTCGAGGCTTGCGAGCGGAGTGCAGAGACGCGAGCCG
>DATFWX010000142.1:0-69684 GCA_035258845.1 Polyangia bacterium
CAGCGCGCGCGTGGCGCCGGGCGCGGCCGCCAGCGCTCGCAGAAGCGGTTGGCTGGTCGGCGAGCCCACCTCCTCGTCGGACACCGCGATCAGGGCCAAGGGCAGGGCAGCCAGCGCACCGGCGGCCTCGAGCGCGCGCAGCGCGAACACCGCCACCACGAGGCCGCCCTTCATGTCGAGCACACCGGGACCGAACGCGTGCGTGCCGTCGGACCGATAGCCCTCGAAGGCGCCGGGCGGAAACACGGTGTCCAGGTGGCCGATGAGAAGCGTCCGCGCGCCCGGAGCGGCCGTGGTCGCAACCAGGTGGGGCGCGAAGCGGTCGGCCGGGTCGTGCCTGCGCAGCGCAACCGAAAGCGCGCCCACTTCGCCCAGCCCGTCGGCCAGCCGCTGGCCCACCGCCTGCACGCCCGCGATATTTTCGGTATGCGAGTTGATCTCGACCAGCGCGTGCAGAAGCTCCGCCATCTCCTCCCGCCGGGGAGTCAGATAGGCCAGCGCATGCTCGAGAGCGTGGGCGGCCATGTGCGCGCAGTTATATCACTCGCAGGCCAGAGCGGCACGCACTTGTCGAGGCTGCGGCGCTTGCGGCCGATGGTGCCCGCGGGCCGCGAGTGTGGTATGGACGACGCATCATGAAGCGCTTCAAGGCGGCGGTCATCGGTGGATCGGGATACGGCGGAGCCGAGCTGATTCGGCGGCTGCTCGTGCACCCGGAGGTGGAGCTTTCACGAGTGGCTTCGATCGATTACGTCGGCCAGCCGTTCGGCGGCGCCCACTTCAACCTCGAGGGGCTCAGCGATCTGCGGTTCGAGAACCTGACTCCGGCCGAGGCTGCGCGCGGCATGGACGTGGTGTTCCTGGCGCTGCCTCACAAGGTGACCGCGCAGAAAGTGCCCGAGATCCTGCCCAGCGGCGCGCGCATCATCGATCTGTCGGGCGATTTTCGGCTGCAGGATGCCGCCGCCTACCACACGTTTTACGGGGCCGAGCATCCGTGCCCACAGCTTCTGCGCGAGTTCGTGTACGGCCTGCCCGAGCTCAACCGCGATCGCATCCGGCGCGCGCGCTGCGTGGCTTCGCCGGGCTGCTTTGCGACCTCCATCGAGCTGGGCCTTTTGCCGCTGGCTCGGGCCGGACTGCTCACGGGCGTCATCGAGACCGTCGGCATCACCGGCTCTTCGGGCAGCGGCGTCATGCCGTCGGCGGGCACGCACCATCCGCTGCGCGCGGGCAACCTGCGCACCTACAAGCCGCTCCTGCACCAGCACACGCCGGAGGTGCTGGAGACGCTGCGCGCGGCCGGTGCGCGCGAGCCCGACCTGCGCTTCGTTCCGGTATCGGCGCCGCTGGTGCGTGGGATCTTCACGACCTCGTTCGTCGCGCTACCCGAGGATGTGAGCGCGGAGCGTGTGCGCGCGCTCTACGCCGAGCACTACGCACGCGAGCCGTTCGTGCGGGTCCCGCAAAAGCGGCTGCCCGAGGTGGTGGCGGTGGCGGGCTCGCAGTATGTCGAGGTGGCGGTCGAGCCGGGCCCGGTTTCGGAGGGGCGGCGCGCCCTGGTGTGCTTCTCGGCCCTCGACAACCTGATCAAAGGCGGCGCCGGTCAGGCCGTGCAGTCGATGAACATCATGCTCGAGCTCGACGAGAAGACGACGCTCGAGGACGCCGGTCCGTGGCCGTAATTCTGCTCAAGCTGGGCGGCGAGCTGCTTTTGGACGCGGCCCGCGCGGAGGCGCGCGCGATCGCCGCCGACGTGCGGGTGTTGGGCGAGCGGGGCCACCGCCTCCTTATCGTACACGGCGGGGGTCCCCAGGCGACCGAGCTGCAGAAGCGGCTGGGGTTGGAGCCGGTCGTGATCGGGGGTCGGCGCGTCACCGATCAGGCCACGCTGGAAGTCATGAAGATGGCGGTCGCGGGCCGGGTCAACATCGACTTGTGCGCGCTCCTGGTGGCCGCGGGCGTGCGGCCGATCGGCCTGCACGGCGCCAGTGGACCGGTCATCCACGCGCGCAAGCGGCCGCCGCGCCAGTACGCGGGCGGCCCCAGCGAGCCGGTGGACATGGGTTACGTCGGCGATTGTGCGGGATTCGACCTGGGCCTGCTCGAGCAGCTGGCGCAGAGTGGGTACGTGCCCGTGCTCGCGTGCGTGGGCTGCGATCCCCAAGGCGGTGCGCTCTACAACATCAACGCAGACGTGGTGTCGGCCCAGCTCGCGGTCGCGCTGCCGGCCGATCAGTTGCTTCTGGTCACCGGTGTGCCCGGGGTGCTCGCGGATCCCGCGGATCCGGCTACGCGGATGGCGAGCCTTCGCGCGGCCGAAGCGCGCCAGGCGATCGCCGAGGGCCGCATTCGCGGCGGCATGATCCCCAAGCTCGAGGAAGCCTTCGCGGCGCTCGAGCGCGGGGTGCGCGAGATCCACATCCTGGGGCGCCTGGGGCCGGGCGACCTTGCGCGCGCGGTCGACGCGCCGGGCAGCGTGGGCACGGTGCTGCGCGCATCCTAGCTTCGTCAAGGAGCGCTGCGGGCGACCGCCCGGCTGCCCGCTCCGATCTCGCGCGCGAGCTGGTCCACCACGCCGTCGACGTCGAGCCGGGAGGTATCGATCACGTGGTGCGCGTGCGCGTACAGCGTCTCGCGCGCCGCCAGGAGGGCTTTCAGCTCGGCGAACGCGTGCGGATTCTGTGCCATCGGGCGGGCGTCGCCCTGCGCGACCACGCGGCTCCAGTGATCGTCGGGCCGCGCGCGCAGCCACACGGTCACGAAGTGGCGTCTGAGCAGCCGGTAGGTGTCGCGCGCGGTCACAATCGAGCCTCCCGTGGCAACCACCGCCTGGGTCTGCTCGCGCACGAAGCGGGCCAGGGTCTCGCGCTCGAGGCGGCGGTAATAGGCTTCGCCATGCAGCTCGAAGATCTGACCCAGGTCGAGACCGGCCACCCGCTCGATGAGCGCGTCCAGCTCGAAAAAAGGCACGCTCAGCCGGCGCGCCAGCTTGTGCCCGACCGTGGTCTTGCCGGCCCCGCGCACCCCCAGAAGCGCGACCAGAGGCCCGCGCTCGGCCGCGCGCAGCCGGGCCTCGGCGTCCGCAAGCAGCTCGCCCGCGGTCGTGCCGAGCGCGCCCGCGACCTCGGCCAGGCGGGCCACCGAGATGTTGCCCTGGCCGACCTCGAGCTGCGCGAGAAATCGCGTCGACAAGCCGCTCTGATCGGCCAGCCGCTCGCGGGTCAGCCCGATCGCCTCCCGCTTCTCGCGCACCTCGATGCCCAGATGGGCCAGCAACGAGGATCGTGCCACCATGGTGGCAGAAATATAGTGCATGACCGCAGGGCCGTCAAGAAATATAGTGCTTGCTCCCGGGAGCCGGTTGCGGTATCGATCGCAGCCATGGAAGCGATCTCATTCGAGACCCATCCGAGCGGGTATCGTCACTTTCGGCTCTCGGTCGAGGGCGACCAGGCGCGGCTGGTATTGGCGGTGAAGGAGGACGCGCCGCTCCGTCCGGGCTATCCGCTCAAGCTCAACTCCTACGACCTCGGCGTCGACATCGAGCTTTCCGACGCGGTCGAGCGCCTCCGCTTCTCGCATCCGGAAGTGCGGGTGGTGACCTTTGTGTCCGAGCGCGAGCGCATCTTCTGCGCGGGCGCCAACATCTTCATGCTGGCGTCGTCCGGTCACGCGTTCAAGGTCAACTTCTGCAAGTACACCAACGAGACCCGGCTCGCCATCGAGGACGCGAGCGCGCACTCGGGCCAGAAGTATCTGGCCGCCTGCAGCGGCACCACCGCCGGCGGCGGCTACGAGCTTGCGCTGGCGTGCGACGAGATCATTCTGGTCGACGACGGCAGCTCGGCGGTCTCGCTGCCCGAGGTGCCGCTGCTGGGCGTCCTGCCGGGCACCGGGGGCTTGACGCGCCTCACCGACAAGCGCCAGGTCCGGCGCGACCATGCCGACGTGTTCTCGACCCTGGCTGAGGGCATCCGCGGCAAGCGCGCGGTCGAGTGGCGACTGGTCGACGCGTGCGTGCCCAAGAGCAAGTTCGCCGACCACGTAGCCGCACGCGCGCGCGCCCTGGCCGCCCAGGGCCCATTCAAGAACGGCCCCGGGGTCACGCTCGAGTCGGTGCGACCGTATAGGTACGTCACGCTCGAGGTCAGCGGCCGGGTGGCCACGCTGACCGTGGCCGGCCCCGACCCGCGCAGGCCCCACCCCGACACGCCCGAGGCCATGCGGGCGGCCGGCAGCGAGCTGTGGGCGCTGCGCGCGTTCCGCGAGCTCGACGACGCCCTGCTCGATCTGCGCTTCAATCGCGACGAGGTGGGCGTGGTGGTGCTCAAGACACGCGGCGATCTCCGGGCCCTCCTGGCCGCCGACCACGCGCTGGCGCGCCACCAGGGCGACTGGTTCGTACGCGAGGTCACCCTCAAGATGGCGCGCGTGCTGCGGCGGCTCGATCTGACCGCGAAGACGTTTTTCGCGGTGGCCGATCCCGGAAGCTGTTTCGGCGGCTCGTTGCTCGAGCTGGCTCTGGCCGCCGACCGCACCTATGTGCTCGACGACCCGCAGCGCCCGGTTGCCCTGGCCGCCGGCGAGCTCAACCAGGGCGCGCTGCCGATGTCGAACCGGCGCTCGCGGCTGGCAGTGCGCCATCTCGAGGTGCCCCCCCCGGGCGAGCTCCTCCACCCCGCGGCCGCCGAAGCGGCCGGCCTGGTCACCATCCGCGCCGACGAGCTCGACTTCGACGACACGCTCAGGGTCGCGATCGAGGAGCGGGCTTCGCTGTCGCCTGATGCTCTGACCGGCATGGAGGCGTCGCTCCGCTTCGCGGGCCCGGAGACCACCGAGACCAAGATCTTCGGCCGCCTGTCAGCCTGGCAGAACTGGATCTTCATTCGCCCCAACGCCACCGGTCCCAAGGGCGCGCTGACCCTTTACGGCAAGCCCGAGCGGCCCAGCTTCGATTGGAGGAGAACCTAGCCATGTCCGAAGCCCGCACCGACCTACTGTCCAAGATTCCGAACAACGTCGAGCTGTCGTCGGACAAGCGGCTGCAGCGCGCGCTCGAGCAGTGGCTGCCCAACTACCTGGGCTGGTGGGATCAGGTGGGCCCGGCCGGCTTCAGCAAGGACGAGATCTATCTGCGCACCGCGATCTCGGTCGACTCGGCGGGTTGGGCGCACTTCGACTACGTGCGCATGCCGGAGTATCGCTGGGGCATTTTTCTGGCCCCGCCCGAAGAGGGACGCACCATCGGCTTCGGCGACCTGCTCGGTGAGCCGGCCTGGCAGGAAGTGCCCGGCCAGTTCCGCAACACGCTGCGCCGCCTGATCGTAACCCAAGGCGACACCGAGCCGGCCTCGGTGGAGCAGCAGCGCATGCTGGGCCGGACCGCACCCTCGCTGTACGACCTGCGCAACCTGTTCCAGGTCAACGTCGAGGAGGGACGCCACCTGTGGGCCATGGTCTATCTCCTGCACCGCTACTTCGGAAAGGACGGCCGCGAAGAGGCCGAGGCCCTGCTCGAGCGCCGCTCGGGCGACGCCGACAAGCCGCGCATCCTGGGCGCGTTCAACGAGCCCATCTCGAACTGGATCGACTTCTTCATGTTCACCATGTTCACCGACCGCGACGGCAAGTATCAGTTGGCCGCGTTGGCCGAGAGTGGCTTCGACCCGCTGTCGCGCACCTGCCGCTTCATGCTGACCGAGGAGGCGCACCACATGTTCGTGGGCGAAACCGGGATCGACCGCCTGGTCGCGCGCTCGGCCGAGCTCACCAAGAAAGATCCCAACGGCGACGCGCGCACGCAGGGAGCGCTCGACCTTCCGACCATCCAGAAATACATCAACTTCTGGTATTCGCGCTCGCTCGACCTGTTCGGGGGCGAGATCTCATCGAACGCGGCCGACTTCTTCGCATCGGGGCTCAAGGGCCGCTACAAGGAGCGCGACCAGCCCGATCACGCCGCGCTCGAGGGCGCATACCCGATGGACGTGGTCGAGGCGGGCCGGCTGAGCACGCGCGAGGTGCCGCTGCGCACGGCCATGAACGAGGTCCTGCGCGACAACTACGTCGAGGACTGCCAGCGTGCCGTCGACAAATGGAACCGCTCGATCGCCAAAGCCGGCCTCGAGCTCACGCTCGGTCTGCCCTCCAAACGCTTCCATCGCGCCATCGGGATCTACGCGGGGCTGCCCTTCGATCCGGCCGGCAACCTCATCTCGGCTGAAACCTGGCAAGAGCGGCGCGGGAAGTGGCTGCCCTCGGAATCCGACCGCGCCTTCATCGGGCAGCTCATGCAGCCGGTCCACGAGCGGGGCCGGATCGCGAACTGGCTGGCACCCCCGGCCAAGGGCATCAACGGGCAGCCGTTCGATTACGAGTACGTGCGCTTCGCTCCCGATCGCTCGTAAACTATCGGCGGGCCCATGCGCAGCTTGATTGCGGGGATCGAGGCCACGGCGGGCGGCCGGCTGGAGCAGGTGCTGAGGCGCCGCGGCCACGCCGTGACCATGGCGGCCGGTCTCGAGTCCGCGCTCGAAACCCACGAGCGCGAGCCGTACGTGCTCATCCTGATCGATCTGCGCGCCGGGCCGGCCGTGCTGGAGCTGTGCCGGCGCGTACGGGCGGCCGCGCACGGCAGCCGGCCCATCGTGGTGGCGCTGGTCAGCCGCACCTCGCCCGGTCTACTCGAGGGTGCGATCGACGCCGGAGTGGACGACTTCATGCCCTGGCTGCCCGACGACGCGCTGCTCGAGATGCGCGTGCGCCTGTACGAGCGTATCGCGGCCGATCGCGAGCGCCAGGCCAAGGCCGAGCGCGAGCAGCGCCACTCGCAGGAGTGGTTCCTGCAGGTATTCCGCGCCAGCCCGGCCGCGATGACCATCTCGACGGTTGCGGAAGGCCGGTTCATGGAGGTCAGCGACGCTTTCTTGGCCCTGTCGGGCTATCGGCGCCAGGAGATCATCGGCAAGAGCTCGCTGGAGCTCAGGCTGTGGGCCAACCCGGAGGATCGGCCGCGTGCGCTGCAGGCGGCGCGCGCGGGCGTGCTGCACAGCTTCGAGACCCAGCTGCGCCGGCACACGGGCGAGGTCCGGGAGACGCTGGTGGCGCTGCACATGCGCGATCTGGTCGGCCAACCGTGCCTGCTCGCGCTGTACTACGACGTCACCGAGCGCAAACGGCTCGAGGATCAACTGCGGCAGTCGCAGAAGATGGAGGCCATCGGGCGCCTGGCCGGCGGCGTGGCGCACGACTTCAACAACATCCTGACTGCCATCATGGGTTACTGCGAGCTTCTGCTGCTGGGCCTGGAGCCGGGCACCCAGCTGGCGCGCTCGGCCGAGCAGATCGAGCGGTCGGCCGAGCGGGCGACCACGCTGGTGCGGCAGCTTCTGGCCTTGGGTCGCAAGCAGGTCGTGCAGCCGGTGGTGCTCGATCTCAATGCGGTCATCGCCAGCCTGGGTGGCATGCTGCAGCGCCTCATCGGCGAGGATATCGCGCTCCACATCACTCTGGCGCCCTCGCCGGGCCGCATCCGGGCCGACCGCGGGCAGATCGAGCAGGTGCTCCTGAATCTGGTCGTCAACGCGCGCGACGCCATGCCGAAGGGCGGCCAGCTCCATATCGAAACCGCGGAGGCGCGGCTGGACGACCAGCAGCTGCTCGCGGCCGGGCTGGCGCCGGATGCCACCTACCTGATGCTGACGGTCGCCGACACCGGCGTGGGCATGGATGCAGAGACGCAGGCCCACATGTTCGAGCCCTTCTTCACGACCAAGGAAAAGGGCAAGGGCACCGGTCTCGGGCTGTCGATGGTTTACGGCATCGTCGAGCAGAGTGGGGGCAAGCTGCTGGTGCGCAGCCGGCCCGGCGAGGGCGCGGTGTTCGAGGTGTTCCTGCCTCGGGTGGACGATGCATTGGAACCGGTCGCCGTGGAGGCGCCCGCAGCTCCGCCGCCGCGCGGCGACGAGACCATCCTTCTGGTCGAGGACGACGAGGCGGTCCGTGGTTTCGTGAGCGAGGTGCTGCGCTCGTTCGGGTATCGCGTACTGGCGGTTGGAGACGGGGCGGCGGCGCTGCGGGAGGCGGACCATCATACCGGGTCGATCGAGCTCCTGCTGTCCGACGTGATCATGCCGCGCATGCATGGCTCCGAGGTGGCCGATCGGCTGATCACGCTACGGCCCGAGATGAAAGTGCTCTACATGTCGGGCTACCCCGGCTCGGCCATCATGCGCCACGGTGTGTTGGAGTCGGGCCGGCACTTCCTGCAGAAACCGTTCACGGTGGACTCCCTGGCGCGCAAGGTGCGCGCGGTGATCGACGAGGCATGAGCGCGGAGGATTCAGCGCGCGCTGGGCGCGCGGTCGTTTCGGTAGATCCAACCGTCTTTCATCACGAACAGCACCCGCTCGGTGGCGCGAATGTCGCGGGTCGGATCGCCGGGCACGGCGACCACGTCGGCGATCTTGCCGGGCTCGAGCGTGCCCAGCCGGTCGGCCAGGCCGAGCAGCTGCGCGCCCACCGAGGTGGCTGCCTTGAGCGCGTCCAGCGGCTTCATCCCGAGCTGCAACATCTGCGCGAACTCCTCCGCATTGCGGCCGTGCGGGTAGACCGCTGCGTCGGTGCCGAATGCGATGCGCACCCCGCGTGCCAGCGCGCGCTTGAAGGTTTCGGAGCGGCGCGCCAGCGATGCCTGCGCCTTGCTCACGATCTGTGGGGGCATGTAGAGCGCGCGTGACAAGCGCTCGCCGATGCCGACGCCCGCCATCAGCGTGGGCACGAAATAAGTGCCCCTTGCGCGCATGAGACCGAGCGCCTCGTCGTCGAGGAACGAGCCATGCTCGATGGAGTCGATGCCGGCACGGATGGCGCGCTTGGCGCCCTCGGCGCCGTGGGCATGGGCGGCCGCTTTGCGGTGCAGCGCGTGCGCTTCGTTGACCAGGGCGTCGAGCTCGGCCTGGGTGAGCTGAGGGGTGTCGACGTCGTCGCTCTCGGACAGCACGCCGCCGGTGGCGCAGGTCTTGATCACGTCGGCCCCGTACTTGAGATTGAAGCGAACCGCGGCGCGGATCTGGTCGGGGCCGTTGGCAACCCCGTCCTCGATGCCGGTCTCGCGGCCGCGCGGCACGCCGTGACGCCAGCCGGTATCGTCGCAGTGGCCGCCGGTGGCGCCGATGGCATGAATCGACACCAGCATGCGCGGGCCCGGGATCTTGCGGTTTCGGATCCCGTTGCGCAGGCCGACGTCGATGAAGTGATCCGAGCCCAGATCGCGCACGGTCGTGAAGCCGGCCCAGAGCGTCTTGCGCGCGTGTTCGATCGCGTCCAGGGTCAGCTCCGGGACCGATTTCTTGAGCGAGTCGAGCTGGTCCTGCTTCCAGTCGTCCGAGGCCTCACCCGAAAGGTGCGTGTGCGCATCGATGAAGCCGGGCAGAAGCGTGACATCGCCGAGATCGATCACCTCGGCGCCGGGCGGGATGGAGGCGCTCTTGCCGATGGCCTGGATGCGGCCCTCCCGGACCACGAGCAGGCCGGGGCTGGTCAGCCCGGCGGATTGGCCGTCGTAGAGGCGAGTGGCCTTGAGCACCACAGTCTTGGGTGCCGGCGGCGGTGGCGGCGGCGCGGCGGCGGCCCAACTGCTGGCACCGGTCAGTGTCAGAGCGGCGAGGTACAAGGGAAGCTGGGGATGTGTGCGCATTTCGCCGGCATTGGAGCATCAACCCACCGGGGCCGCAAGACGCCGGGCCCCGCCGCCCTATTCACCACACGTGTGCTCATGGATCGCGCGCCTACGAGCCGCCTCCGCCTGCGATCGACGCGATGCTGGTCAAGAGCAGACCGACCACCGCCGCGAACCAGGCCAGCGCCGCCGCCCCGATCGCACAGACACGCCGCAGTCGCTGGCCGATCCGGCTGTCCTCGCCGGCTCGGTAAAGCAGCAGAGCCAGCAGGGCCAGCACCAGCGCGCCCGCCGCGCCCTGCTGCTTGAGCGCGAACAGCCGTCCCGCCCACCCGAGCGGGGCGGGCCCCCCATCGAGCGCGGGCAGCTGGAACACGGCCAGCTGCACGCGCACCCGGTAGACCGGGTACATCAAAGAGCCGAGCGCAAGCTGCCCAGAGACGAGCAGCGCGCCCAGGCGGGCATAGCGGCGGGATTGTGCGCGCAGCCTGGGCTGACCGAGCTCGCGCAGCACCCACACCGCATGATGCGTGAGCGCTCCCACCGTGGCCAGGCCGACCGCCGCGTGCAGCAGCAAGAGCGCGCGCATTCGGCGCGCAGCCTAACATGGCCAAGGGCCGGCTCGATCATCGACTTGCCGAACCGCGCCCAGGCAGGGCACCATGCGGCCATGGCGGGCACCACGTACGGAATCACGTTCTCGCGCAGGCTGCGCGACGAGGGACGGTATGAAGAGGCGGTCAGCGAGGCCGATCAGGCCGCCCGGCGCGACCCGTCGGATCCCGAGCCGATCTACGATCGGGCGGCGGCACTGTACTGCCTGGGCCGGTTCGAGGAATCCGTGAGCGCCTTTGCGCGCGCGATCGAGGTCGAGCGGACGGCCAATCTCATGGAGGAGGCGGTGCTCGACGACGATTTGTTCGAGACTTTGCGCAAGTGGGCCGAAGCCGAGCCGGCCCGCTGCCGGGACATCCTGGGCCGCTACGCCCAGCTTCTGCCGCAAGGCACGCACAAGGCCGACGTGGCCAAGTGGCTCAAGCACATCGAGAGTGATCCAAGGCGCAAGTGAGCGCAGCCGAGACGACGCTCCCCAACCGAAGCGCGATGCGGCGCGCCGCGACCCTCCTCCTTGTGTCGAGCCTCGCCGCATGCGGATGCCGGCGCGCGCCCGATCGCTCGCTGACGATCATCGGAACCGGCGACCTGCACGGGCATCTGGAGGGCGACGGCGGCCAGGGTGGCGTGGCACTGCTCGGTGGCTACCTGCGCATCCTGCGGCGCACGCACAACGTGGTGCTGGTCGACGCGGGCGATCTGTTCCAGGGCACGCTGGAGTCCAACCTGACCGAGGGTGCACCGGTGGTGCGGGCCATGAACGCCCTCGGGTACGACGCGGCCGCGCTGGGCAATCACGAGTTCGACTACGGGCCGGTCGGGATGGCTCCGGTCGCGCGGGCGCCCGGCGAAGACCCGCGGGGCGCGCTCAAGGCACGGGCACGCGAGGCGCGTTTTCCCTTTTTGGCCGCCAACGTGATCGACCAGGAGACCGGGCGCGCCATCGACTGGGATCATTTTCGAACGGCCGTCCAGATTTCGGTGGGTGGGGTCGCGGTCGGCCTGACCGGTGGCCCCACCCGCAACACGCCCACCACCACCAACGCGCTCAACCTGCGCGGCCTCCGCTTCGATCGGCTCGACGGGCCCATCCGTGAGCAGGCACTCGAGCTGCGGCGCCAGGGCGCCCAGGTGGTGGTCGCCGTCGTGCACGCAGGCAGCCGGTGCCGCAGCTACCAGAAGCCTGACGATCTCAGCTCGTGTGAGACCGATACGGAGCTATTCGAGCTGGCGCGCGCGTTGCCGGCCGGCCTGGTCGACGTCATCGTGGGCGGGCATACCCACGCCGCGGTGGCCCATCGATGGGGCTCCTGTGCGATCATCGAGGCCTGGTCCAAGGGCAAAGGTTTTGGGCGCGTCGATCTCGTGATCGACGGCCGTACGCAGCGCGTGAAGTCGAGCACCATCTGGCCGCCCCATGCCATGGCCGCCGGCGAGATTTACGAGGGCAGCCGAGTCGAGCCCGACCCGAGCGTGGCGGCCACGTTCGCGGAGGATCGGGCGCGGGTGGCCGCCCTGCGCGCACGTTCGCTCGGGGTTCTGGTGTCCGAGCGCCTCTGGCCCAGCTACGAGGTCGAATCGCCCCTCGGCAACCTGATCGCCGATCTGGAGCGGGCGGCGGTGCCGGGCGCTGACTTTGCAATTTACAACGGCGGCGGTTTGCGTGCCGAGCTGCCGGCGGGGCCGCTCACGTACGGCGCGCTGTACGAGGTGCTGCCGTTCGACAACCTGCTGGCCGTCATGACCTTGCGCGGCGCCACTCTGCGCGCGCTCCTGGCCTCGAACTATGGGGGTGGCGGACATGGCTTCTTGAGCATCTCGGGGCTCAAGGCACGCTGCCATTGCGAGGGCGGGCAGGTCCGGCTCGAGCTGACCGGGACGGACGGGGCTCGGCTCGACGATGCGCGCAGCTACCGTCTGGTCACCAGCGACTTTCTGGCCAACGGTGGCGACGGCTTCCAGAGGGCGCTCGCCGATCCGGCGACCAAGGTCGAGATCCTCTGGCAACGGCCGCCCCTCCATGACCTTGTGGCCGAGAGCCTGGAGCATCGAGGCGGCACGCTGCGGCCGAGCGATTATCTGGACCGCGCCCACCCGCGCGCGCAGCTCCCGGGCCCGCGACCCATTTGCCGCAAAACAGAGTAGACTCGCGAGCCATGGGCGAGCCGCGAGGGAACAAAATGAGCGGCCAAGGAATCAGATGACGAACGATCGTCTGCCTGCGGTCGGCCAGCGCGTGATCGCGTTTCATCCGCTCGCACGTGCATGGCGGCCGGCCACCGTGCTGGCCGTGCAGCCGCCCGAGACCGTCAAGGTCAACTTCATGTTTTACGCGATGAGCGAGAACATTGCCGAGTTCCAGGCGTCCGACCACACCGTGCGCTGGCCCGAGGAGGTGGAGCCGCTCGACGAGGCGGCCGATTTTCTGCTGGCGCGCGGGGAGTCGCCGCGCGCGCAGGCCTGGCGCGCGATGCTGTTCTCGCTGACTCTGGCCGACCCGCGCATCTACGGCGAGCGTCGCACGGCCAAACATCTGGATCCGGACAGCGTCGGTGCGGACGATCTGTACGCGCTTCTGGTGGCGGCGATGCTCGACGCCGACACGCGCATTCCCGGCGGCGCGGCGCTCCTGGTGCGGCTGCGCTCGCAGTGCGCGGACTTCGATCCGCGCAAAATGGTCGAGCTCACCGAGAAAGAGATCGAGGCCGCGCGGCGGGTCATGCCGTCCCCCCTGCGCGCGCGTGTGCTGTTCTCGAATGCCAAGAAATTTCTCGAGCTCGACGAAAAGCCCGGCGGCTTCCGGGGCTGGCTGGCGCGCGCGGGCGATCCCGTGAACGCGCTGTGCGAGGCCTTCCACCGGCTGGAGCCGCGCGCGGCCGTGCTGTTTCTGCGTTACCTCGGCATCGACGTCATCGCGCCCGACGATGCTCTGGCGCGAGTGGCGCTGCGGCTGCTGTGGACGCGGCCGGGCGCACAGGCGGCCGACGTGCGGCGCGCTTACGAGGAGCTGGCCCAGGCCGTCGGCGACCACCCGGGGCTGGTCGATCTGACCGTACGCCGGTTCGCCGACGCGGTGTGCCGCGAGGAGCCCGACTGTCTCCATTGCGCGATGCCGGCCTGTCCGGCCCGGCAGCACGAGGCATCGATTGGACTTCCGGGTTAGCGTTCCTGAATAGACGCGGGCCCCGGATCGTCCCACAATCAAGATGGTGCTGGTTCTTCTCACTGCCCTGTTTTCGACGCCCGATCCGGGCTGCGTCGTGTGGCTGTCGACCGAGGAGCACACCCAGTACGGGGTCCACGTGCGCGTCGAGACCACGGTCGAGGCTCCGGTCGCCGAGGTGCTGCGCGCGCTCGAGGACTTTGAGCACTACCCGGAGTACATGCCGCGTGTGCGGCGCGCCCAGCGGCGGCCGGGCGGCATCGTTTACACCGAGATCGCCTCGCCCTGGCCGCTCAAGGACGTCTGGTTCGTGGCGCAGGTCAAGCGCGAGCAGGTACGCGATGGCTTCGTGCTGTCGTGGAAGATGCGCGACGGCAACATCCGGCAGAACGATGGCGCCTGGTGGATCTCCGAGCTGCCGGGCGGCCACACCCGCCTGCGCTATGAGGGTACGGTGGCGCTCTTTCACGTGATCCCGCCTCTGCTCCTGCGCATGGTCGAGCAGCGCGAGCTGCCAAAAGTCGTGCAGGCAGTGCGCGTGCGCGCGACCCGCGGCGGCCCCCTGCAGTGCCGGGAGACGCAGGTCCAGGGATTTTGAACATTTGTAGGGCAGCGCCGGCACCGGCTTGCGAGCGCAGTCGGTTCCGGATAGCCTGCCGGCCGTGGAGATTCGCATTCGCGGATATCGGAGCCGGCGCAGCCTGGTCACGCTGCCGCGGGCGCTGGTGGTGCTTGCGCTGTTGGGTCTGGGGATCTGGAAGCTGGGGCCGCGTCTGCGCGGGCGCAAGGTCAGCGCCACGGCGCAAGCGGCGTCCGGGGTCGCGTCGCGGGGGAGCGCGCCCACTCCGGCCACTCCGCTCGCGGACGCTGCGCCCTCGGCTGCCCCTGCAGCCATCGCTCCGGGCGCTCCGTCGGCCCCTGCCCGAGCAGCCGCGCCGCCGCCCGCGCTCGCACCGCCGGCGCCGCCGGTGCCGGCCGTGGACGAGGTCCGAACCGACATCGTCGCGCTGGGCCCCGTGATCGCGCAATCGACGGGTGACTTCGATCGGCTCCGCGCCGACGTGACCAGCGCTCTGGCCGGCGGAGCGGCCGGCTTGACCAAGCTGCACGACTACCCATACAAGGTGCAGCTCCTGGGAGCCGCGGTCGATCATGTGCCCGTGCGCAGCCTGGAAGCGCGCACCTTCCAGACTCGCTACACGAGGATCCTCTACGATGCCAGCCGACAGCTGGCTGATTTGTTGCGCATCGCACGCAAGGGCGCGCAAGCGCCCGAGGTTGTCGCGCGCAAGGCAAGCTTCGACAAGACCAGCGAGACGCTCCAGGGATTCGGGCACGACTGGACCGCCTTCAGTAAGAAGTACCGCTAAGGCGTGTCGCTTCATCGGTCGGGTTCCCGATCCGACCAGGAATGCGACATTCACAGACGAAGATCTGAGGATCACGCGGCGCATAGTCGGCCCATCACAGCGACTTCACAGTTTATCCACTCGGCTGTCGTCTCTCGCGACAGGTCTCGCGATTCCTCGAGCAAGCGATTTCGCTCCGTTGCAACCCGGGCGCGTGCTGGCATGTCGCCTGCAAAGTCCCCCGCGCGTCGGACGAGAGAGCAAAGTAGAAAAGAGGACGAGGGCAAGGCAGTCGGCGACTCGGCGATCGAAGCGGATCGCCCGGTTGAGCTGGCCTCGCCGTCCCGTGGCTTCGGCTGCGAGCCGGCAGGCTGGAAACCTCGAGCGGGTCGGCGCGCGTTGAGAAACGCGTGTCGGGCCACTTGCCGTCAAGACGCTGGAGATCAGTTGCGGGGACGAGCTTGAACGGCCCCGCAGCCAAGGTCACGAGCGGAGCTGCTGTGAAGGCGGCGGCACGGCAAGTGGACGGAGCACCCGGAGGAGGCAAAACCCAGGAGGGGATCGGGCGTCACGAGAGCTAACCCCTCTCGCGGCGCAACGGACTCCCGCGTGGAGCAAGGCCCTGAAGGCGGGGCCGCGTTTCTGGCGCCGTCGGCGCAAGTCGGCGGTAGGGCACGCGGTCGAACGACAAGAGGGCATCGGCCACCGACGAGGTGGTACGGCTGCGCGGAAGGGAAAACCCCTGAAGGGTGAACCCCGGACGTGGCTGCGGGGTGAAACAAACCCGCAAGGCCGGTGGTGGAGCAAGCCGTCGAGGCGGTGAGAAACCGCGAGGACGGAACACAGCGAGCTTGGGATGCTCGCAAACGTGGACTCCGCCGGTTGATGTCGCGAAGGGGGAAGAAACCCCAAGGGAGGTGCTCGGCGCCGGGAGGCGTCGGGCAGGTACGGACCGGAGAACTCTGAAGGAGAGGCGAAGCTCCGAGAGGATGAACCCGTTGCGCGAGCGGCGGGGGACGGCGAACGATTGAAGCCCATGGGTCCGTCGGAAACGACGAGATTCAAAAAGGGGGCAGGCAACCCGATAGGCCTGCTAGATCGATCGCTCACAATACTCTAAAGAGCGGCCAACTCCACGAGAGGCAGCGCTCGGGCCGGTGACGGCACGGGTGGCGACGGGACGAGGCCTTACACCTTCGAAGGGGCGCGCTCGTGGGCGGTCCACTTGGGTCGCCGAGCTTGCGTTTTGGGGACCCACTTGCACATCGGCCAAACCGATCGTACCTTCGGTTGGCCCAGTGGATGCCTCGACACCCATCGACAGCGCGGTTTCCGCGCTGACCGAGCGGTTCGGGATCCGCGAGTTTCGGCCGGGCCAGAAGGATGTGATCCGGGCCGTGCTTGCGGGCCGGGATACGCTCGCCATCATGCCGACCGGCAGCGGGAAATCGCTGACTTATCAGCTGCCCGCGCTGGTCGTGTCCGGCCCCACGGTCGTGGTGTCTCCGCTGCTCGCTCTGATCGAGGACCAGGTGGCGAAAATGCGGGCGCTCGGCGTCCCCATCACGCGCGTCGACTCCACCCTCTCGGCCAAGCAGCGGGCTGCCGAGCTCGACTCGCTGGCGGCCGCCCCGGGCGCGCGCAAGCTCGTGCTGATCACGCCTGAATCGGTATCCACCCCGGCCGTGACCGAGAAGCTGGCCGCCGCCAAGCCGGCCCTGTTCGTGGTCGACGAGGCGCACTGCGTATCGCAGTGGGGCCACGATTTCCGGCCCAGCTACCTGGCCTTGCGCCGAACCGCGATCGAGCTGGGGCGCCCCCCCATGCTGGCCCTGACCGCGACCGCCACCCTCAAGGTGGCCGATGACGTGGTCGGGCAGCTGGGCCTGCGCGACCCGCACGTGGTGCAGATCTCCTTCCATCGGCCCAACCTCGCCTTCGAGGTCCGGCGGCTCGGGGGCGAGGACGACAAGCTGCGCGTGCTCGGCAACCTGATCCAACACCTGCGTCGGCCCGGGATCATCTACTGCGCCACCACGCGCGCGGTCGATGAGCTGTACGTGGCCCTGCGCCGCGCCAACATTCCGGTCGAGCGCTACCACGGCAAAATGACGGCCAGCGAGCGCGAGGCGGCCCAAGAATCCTACATGCAAGCGGGCCGGCAAATGGTCATGGTGGCCACCAACGCGTTCGGCCTGGGCGTCGACAAGCCCGATATCCGATACATCCTGCACTACCAGCTCCCGGGCTCACCCGAGGCCTACGTGCAGGAGGCCGGGCGTGCGGGCCGCGACGACAAGCCGGCGCGCTGCATCTTGCTCTACATCCCCGACGACATTGCGATCCAGGAGCACTTCATCGAGGACGCGCACCCGACCAAGGCGGCTGCCCGCATGGTTGCCGATGCACTGTATGCGTGGTCGGACACCGGCCGCGAGGTCCTGGTCAAGGACCTTGCCACCTCGACTGCGGTCGGCGAGCGGCGGGTCCGCGTGATCCTGTCGGTGCTGGAG
Organism: Polyangia bacterium; assembly: GCA_035258845.1. Lineage (GTDB taxonomy): Bacteria > Myxococcota_A > Polyangia > JAHFDS01 > DATFWX01 > DATFWX01. Next base: position 17,323 of record DATFWX010000142.1, read on the forward strand.
GCGATGGGGGTAGCGCGCGAAGGCAAGCCGGGCCACTGGGGCGGCGTGGAGCCCCGGCCCAGTCGCGAGCAGCTCGACGAGGCGGCCGGTGTGTTCGACGCGCGCCGTGTCAGCGATCGGCGGCGGCTCGACTCGATGATCGCGTACGTCAACACCAGGGAGTGCCGCGCCCGCCACCTGCGCCTCTATTTTGGCGAGCTCGATCCGCCCGCGTGCGGGTGCTGCGACGTGTGCCGCGGTGGCGTGATCGATGAGGAGGCCGACAAGGTGGACGAGGCGCACGCGGTTGCGCAGGCGGTCAGCCAGCACGCGCGCGAGATGGCGGAGTGGGAGGCGGTGTGGAAGGGCGAGACCCCGCGCGCCTTCGCGCCGCCGCCGCCGACCGTACAGCTGGGCGAGTTCGCTTCGGTCTGGGGGGTCGGGGAGCTGCGCTCGAGCGGCCTGGCCGCTGGCAACGGCTTTGACCGGACCGCGCAGAGCGGTCGCGGCGGAGGGCGCGGTCGCAGGCGTGGAGGCGGCGGCGGGGGCGGCCGGCGGCGCGGGCGCGGCGGCCGGCGTCGGCACTGAAGAGAGCGGCGCAGGAGCGGGGATGACGAGGTTCGACGACCGGCTGGCGCGTTTGCCGCGGCTTGGCGTCGGCATCTCGGCCGAGCCTGAGAGCGCGCACGCAGGCACCGACGCGGTGAAGCTGCGCGAGCAGGCACCCGGCCTGGTGCACTTTCTCGAGTTCGGCACCGACCTCGCACGCGGCCTCGACGAGCATGTGCGGCGGTGGGCCGCGCTCGGGCTCCCCACCACCTACCATTTCCTCGACCTCAATCTGGCCGAGCGCGTCGACATCGACGAGGTGTGGCTGCGTCGGACCGCCACCCGCGCCCGCGAGATCGGGGCCGCCTGGCTGTGCGGCGACGGCGGCCTCTGGCACTTCGGTCCGCGCGAGCGCGGCCACGAGATCCTGCTGCCGCCCATTCTGTGCCCGGAGGCGGCCGACGAGATGGCCGAAGCGGTTGCGCGCGTCGAGGCCGCCACCGGCCTTGCCGTCCTGCCCGAGAACCCACCGGCGCCGCTCTACCTGGGCGAGCTGCACATCCTCGACTTTTACGCGCGCGTGGCCGAGCGCGCCGACTGCGGCCTGCTGCTCGACTGCGCGCACCTGGCCATGTTCCAGCGCATCCGGGGCCACGGGCCGCTCGACGGCTTCGATGGCTATCCCTTCGAGCGGCTGATCGAGGTGCACGTGGCGGGCGGGACGCCGGTCGACGTCGACGGCTACCAGGTGGTCGAGGACTCGCACGTGCCGGAGCCGCTGCCCGAGACCTGGACCATCCTCGAGCACGTGGCCGCGCGCGCGCCCAACCTGCGCGCGCTCGTGTATGAATGCGAGAAAAATCCGGCCGAAGCCTGCCTGGCCAATTTCGAGCGGCTCAACCAGCTCTTTCCGCCGCCATGACCCATCAAGCAGCCCTCCGCGTGGTCGTGCGTATGCAGTACGATCCAATTTTTGCCGACGCCGTATACCGCGACCCGGTGGCAACCCTTTTGCCGCTCGGTCTGGGCGAGCGCGAACGAGGCTGGCTGCTGGCAGTCGATCGGCGCGCCTTCCGACACGATCCGATGAAGCGGCGCCGGACCCTGCATGCGCTGGTCAGCGAGTTCAAGGCCGCCGCCGCGCTGGCGCTTCTCGAAACCCGCCGCGTTGGCTTCCTGGACGCCTTCTTCGCCAGCCCCGAGTTCCATCGCGCGATCCAGGAGCGCGGCTCGCTCGCCGCGGCGTTCGCCGACTACCTCCTGGGCGCGCGCCTGCGTACCCCGCAGCTGGGCGATGTGGTGCGGCTCGAGGCCACGCTCGCACGCTGCCGCCGCGAGCTTGCGGCCGCGGGCGGGCCCGATTTCGCGCCGCCGCCCATCCCGCCGGGCGGGCCCACGCACATCGCGCGCGCGCCCGGAGTCGCGGTCGGCAGCTTCTCGCCCGACGCGCTCGCGGCCATCCAGGCGGTCGAGCACTGGCTGTTCGAACGCTCGCTCATGCCGATCGTGGCGCTCGCCGACGACGCGCCGGCGCTCGAGCTGCCTGCGCCCGCCTTGGCGCCACCGGTCCGCCTGGGCATCGTGCCCACGCAGGCCGGCATTTCGCTGGTCGAGCTCGAGCCCGCGCTCTACGACGCCATTTCTCGCGTCGATGGCCCCAGCGTGCCGGCCCAACGCATCGGCCGCGCGCTCGCGGCCTCGCTGTGCGAGGACGAGGTGCTGATCGCGGTTCCAGCTCCTGAGTAGCGCTCGCTTTACGCGGCCTCGGCTTCGATCGAAAATGACCCGATGCGCACGACGGAGCAGCTGGCTCAAGATCTCGGGCTTGATCCGACCCACGTCATCCCCTGGGGCCTGGGGCTGGCCAAGATCCACCCCGATCTCGCGTTTCGCGACGACCCGCTCACCGGACGGCTGGTGCTGGTGTCGGCCATCAACCCGACCCCCGCGGGCGAAGGCAAGACCACCTGCACCATCGGCCTGACCCAGGCCGCCCGCATGACGGGTGCGCGCGCCGTGTGCGCGCTGCGGGAGCCCTCGCTGGGCCCGGTGTTCGGCGCCAAAGGCGGCGGTACCGGCGGCGGCCGCTCGCAGCTGGTGCCGGGCGACCGCATCAACCTGCATTTCACGGGCGACCTGCACGCGGTCACCTCCGCGCACAACCTTCTGGCCGCGTTGGCCGACAACGACGTGTACTTTGGCGGCAAGGGCGGGGGGGCGGCGCTCGATCCACGCCAGATCATCTACCGGCGCGTGCTCGACATGAACGACCGCTTCTTGCGCCGGACCGTGATTGGCCTGGGCGGCAAGGCCATGGGTGTGCCGCGCGAGGACGGCTTCGACATCACCGCCGCCAGTGAGGTGATGGCAATCCTGTGCCTCGCGTCCGGCTACGCGGACCTCAAGCAGCGGCTGGGCGCCATCCTGGTCGGCTTCTCGCGCGACGGCGCGCCCGTGTACGCGCGCGATCTGCGCGCCCAGGGCGCCATGGCGGCGCTCTTGCGTGACGCGCTCCTGCCCAACCTGGTGCAGACCGGCGAGGGCGCACCGGCGCTCGTGCACGGCGGCCCGTTCGGCAACATTGCGCACGGCTGCAACAGCCTCATCGCGACCCGGCTGGCCCTGCGCCGCGCCGAGGTCGTGTTCACCGAGGCCGGCTTCGGCTTCGACCTGGGCGCCGAAAAATTTCTCGACATCAAATGCCGCGTGGGCGGTCTGTGGCCGCACGCCATCGTGCTGGTGGCCACGCTGCGAGCGCTCAAGTTCCACGGCGGCGCCGGCACCAGCGAGGGCACCCTCGAGAACCCGGACGCCTTGAACCGAGGCATGGAGAACCTGGAAAAGCACATCGAGAACGTGCGGCAGTTCGGCATCGAGCCCGTGGTCGCGCTCAACGTTCGCGCCAGCGATAGCGGGGCCGAGCTGGGGCACGTTCTTTCCACCCTGCGCCGTGACGGCATCGAGGCCGGCCTGTGCGACGTGTTCGGTCTGGGCGGCGAGGGCGCCCTCGAGCTCGTCGAGCAGATCCTGGCGCGCGCGCGCGCGGCCACACCCAAGCCGACGTTCCTGTACGACCTGGCCGACCCGCCGGTCGAGAAGATCCGTCGCATCGCGCAGAAGATCTACGGCGCCGCCGACGTCGACTTCACGGTGACCGCCAAGCGTCAGCTCGATCGCGCGGTGCAGCTCGGCGGCGGCACGCTGCCGATCTGCGTGGCCAAGACCCACCTCTCGCTGTCGGACGACGAAAAGCTGATCGGCCGCCCGCGCGAGTTCGAGATGACCGTGCGCGAGGTGCGTCTGGCCGCGGGTGCCGGCTTCCTGGTCCCTTTGACCGGCGAGATCCTCACGATGCCGGGCCTGCCCAAGGCGCCGCACGCGACCGACATCGATCTGCTTGCGGACGGGACCATCGTCGGCGTCGCGTAAAAAGTCTGCCCGCGCGGTCGGATGGCCGGACCACTCTCGGTCGGGATTTCGTTGACGCGCGCGCTGGACGTGGCGTAATGGCGGGGCTCTCGGGCGAGGTTCCGAGCCTGTGCGTGCGCGATGACCATCCCCACGCTCGACCTGTCGACGGCCACGCTGCTTGATTCGCTCGACGATCTGTCGCGCTGCCGCGAGCGCGGCGTGACCTTCTACAATTCACGGGGCCGCCCGCACCGCGTGCCGTACGCGGAGCTGTGGGCGCGCTCGCTGCGCTTCGCGAGCGGCCTGCGCCGACGCGGCCTGCAGCCGGGCGAGCCTGCTGTGCTGGTGCTGCCCGACCCCGAGGAGGCGATCGTGGCCACCCTGGGTGCGATGGCGGCCGGCTGCCCGCCGGCGCCCATCTACCCACCGGCTTCGACCCTGGGCGTGCCCGCGTTTCTGCGCTACCTCGGTCATGTGGCCGCGCGCTCGCGCGCCCGCCACGTGATTGCGGGCGCGCAGGTGTTTCCCTTTTTGGGAGCGGTTCCACGCGACGTGCGCGGCGTGCGCGGAGTTGACCGCTTTGGCGCCCTGATCGCGGAGCCGCCCGGAACCGCCGTCTGCGCCCGCCCCGAAGACATCGCCTTCTTGCAGTTCACCTCGGGCTCCACCTCGGCGCCCAAGGGCGTCGCGGTCACGCACCGCTGCCTGGTCGCCAACCTGTGGATGATCCGCACGGCCTCGCGCATGGACGAGCGCTCGGCGGTTGTGACCTGGCTTCCGGTCTATCACGACATGGGGCTCATCGGCACCGTGCTCAATGCGATCACGATGCAGATCGAGCTGGCCGTGATGTCGCCGCGCACGTTTTTACGCGAGCCGACGCTGTGGCTGCGCGCCATCAGCCATCACCGCGGCACCCACACCGCCGCCCCCAACTTCGCCTACGGCTTGTGCGCAAAGAGGATCGCACAGCCGAGCGAGCTCGACCTGTCGTCGATGCGCGTGTTCATTTGCGGCGCCGAGCCGATCGTGCCGGAGACGCTCGAGCGCTTCACGACCCAGCTCGCGCCGGCACGGCTGCATCCGAGCGCGATGGTGCCCGCATACGGGCTGGCCGAGGCCACGCTGGCGGTCTCGTTCATGCCCTACGGTATGGGTCTGCGCTGCGACGAGGTGGACGCGGGCGCGCTGGGCGAGGACCGGCTGGCGCAGCCCGCGGTCGGAGGCGCTCGGCTTCTGCGGGTGCCCTCGTGCGGGGTGGCCATGCCGGGGCTGGACATCCGGATCGTCGATCCGGAAACCGGACAGCATGTGGGCGACCGCATGGTGGGAGAGATCCAGGTGCGTGGTCCCTCGGTGACCCCGGGCTACATCCACGATGCCGAGGCCACGGCCGCATCGCGAGCGGCCGGCGGTTGGCTGCGGACGGGCGATCTGGGCTACCTGGCCGGCGGGCACCTGTATCCGTGTGGTCGCACAAAGGACGTCATCATCGTGCGCGGGCGCAACCTGCACGCGCACGACATCGAGGCTTTGGCGGGCGCACTCCGCGACGTCCGCACCGGCAACGTGGTCGCCTTCGGCGCACCCGACAGCCGCTCGGGTGAGGAGAGGCTCGTCGTCATCGCCGAGTCACGAGAGCCCGAGCGCGCGGGCGCGATTGCCCGCTCGATCCGCGGTCAGGTGGGCGACGCGCTGGGCGTGGTTCCGGACGACATCGTAATCGTGCCGCCGGGGACGCTCCCAAAAACCTCGTCGGGCAAGCTCAAACGCGCTGAGACCCGGAGCCGGTATCTGAACGGATCCCTGTTCCAGCCGCGGGCGGGCTCGCTGGAGACGGTTGGCATCGCGCTGCGGAGCGGCCTCTCGCACGTGATGAACCGCGTGCGCGCGGGCTGAGCGGAAGCGACGCCGGCTGCTGGGCGCGGCGGAGGGCGGCGTAGGCCTGGCCCAGCCGGGCCACGATGAGCTGCGCGGGCCCGCGCAGGTAGTCGAGCCCGAACGGGCTCAGCCGCTTGGGATGGAACCACCGCACGAGCAGAAGATACGCCGAGCGGATCTCATCGAGCGTGGCGTCGGGCCGTACGCCCAGCACTGCATGGTCGTCTTCCTGGCCGAGGCGCGCCAGCTTGTGCTCGATCTCGAGCGCGAGCGCTTCGGCCTGCGGGCTTCGCTCCGGCGGCGCCTGCAAGAGGTCACGCAAGTCGGGCAGCGTATCCGGATCCGCTTCGAGGGCGCTCGCGTCCACCCTACCGAACGGCGCCGGATCGACAATGACGGCAATCGAGCTCGGGTCCCGCAGTACCATGATTCAGTCTCTAGAAAGAATCGTGCCAGCGCAGATTTCGCGCGCTTAGCCCGCACGCCGGACCGACCGTGTGCCGGTGCTGCCCGACCTCCTGGACGGCTGTACAGAATCGGCACACTTGCCTTCACCTTGGATCTTCAGTAAAGAAGTCCGACGATGCTCAACGATGTCAGTGACATGTTGAAGCCGGAGGAGCGCGAGGCGGCCGAGAAGTGGAAGCAAAAGCACGCCGAGAAATGCAAGCATCCTGATTTCATCGTGGTGTCGAACGTGTCCGGATATGGCTACCGGCTCAAGTGTCTCTGTCAGACCTGTGGGGCCAAGGAGGATATCACCGGCTCCGCTCGCGACTGGGTGCCCAAGCACTAATGATTGCCGCGACCTGTGCGCTGCTGGCCACGCACGTCGCGTTTCATCTGGTCGACAACCGGATGCTCATGCATGCGCGCGTGCGCGGCGGCCTCGGCATCGCGGCCGGTGCGCCCAGCTTCGCCAAATATGCTCGCTTCGGGCGCTCGCTGGCCGGCTGGACCCGCGGCGACACCGTCGACGGCAAGCGCGTGTCATGGGCAGGTGCGCAGGCGGTGCTCGAGGCGCCGCTGCACGGCGACGAGGGGCCGTTCGTGTTTTTGCACGTGCGCTCGGCTGGCAAGCAATCGCTGCGCATCACGCAAAGTGGCAAGAGCTCGCTGGCGGTGCCGCTGGTGCCGGGGTGGCAGACCGTCAAGGTGACCATGCCGGCGGGCGCGCTGCACGCCGGCGAGAACGAGCTCCGGCTGATCTTTGGTGCGGGCGGCAAGAAAGCGGCTGCCATTGAATGGATTCAGGTTGGTGGTCAGGATCCGCCGGTCGACGCGGCGCCGCCGAGCGCCGGCGACGCCAGCGGGCTCACCCTGCCCATCGACGCCGTGCTCTATGTGCCGCCGCATGCTCTGTTCGAGGGCACTGGCGAGGGCGCACCCGGCTGCCGGCTGCACGTGCGCGTGGTGCCCGAGTCGGGCGCGCCGGTCGAAGGCGACGCGCCGCTCGATCTGGGCGCGCTGGCCGGTCGGGTGGTGCGGCTCGAGCTGTCGGGCTGCCCGCGCGCCTCGCGCGCCGCGCTCACCGTGCCCGGCGAAGCACGGCCGCCCAGCCGCGCGCCCGCGCCCACGAACGTGGTGGTGTGGCTGACCGACAACACGCGCGCCGATCGGATCAAGATCTACAATCCCAAAACCCGCGTCGAAACGCCGGTCCTGACCGAGCTGGCCAAGACCTCGACTGTGTTTCGCGCCTACTCGCAGGGCAGCGAGTCCCGGGTCTCGCACGCCTCGCTGTGGACCGCGCTGTATCCGGTCCGGCACGGCTTCATCCCGGCCGACGTCAAGCTCAAGCAGGAGTTTGTCACCATGGCCGAGGCCTTGCGCCCGTCGGGCCGCTGGATCGCGGGTGTGAGCGCCAACGGGTTCATCGACAAGTACTGGGGCTTCGAGCAGGGCTGGGACGCCTGGCACAACAACCTGCACCAGGGGGGCGGGCTGTCGGCCGGCGACGTGGTCAAGACCGCGCTCGACATGCTGCGGCCACGCATGGGCAAGCCATTCTACTTTTACGTGGGGACCATCGACGCCCACACGTCCTGGCGCGCGCACGAGCCCTGGATCGGAAAATACGACCGCGATCACGGGGCCTACCAGGGACCCTTCGTCAAGGCCTGCCTGGATCCGCAGCTCGAGCGGATCGTGACCGGCCAGCTCCCAATCACCGAACGCGACAAGCTGCGCATCAAAGCCATCTACGACTCCGACGTGTCGTACAACGACGCCCAGCTGGGCAAGTTCCTGGCCGAGCTGGCCCAGCTCGGCCACGCCGACGACACCATGGTGATCGTGACCAGCGACCACGGCGAGGAATTCTGGGAGCGCGGCAAGATCGGGCACGGCCAGTCGCTCAAGGACGAGCTGGTGTGGGTACCGCTGGTCGTGCACTATCCGCCTCTGTTCCCGGCCCGCGTGATCGACGGCGCCGACCTGCTCGATGTCGTGCCCACGGTGCTCGACGCGTGGGGTGTCAAACCGCCGCCCGACTGGCAGGGTGAGTCGCTGCTGCCGGTGGCGCAGGGCGAGGGCGCCGACTACCCGCGGCCCTCGATCGCTTCGCAATACGAGCTCGCCCACGCCATGCGGCTGGGCTCCTACAAGGTCTGGGTGAGCGGCACCGGCGCGTCTCAGCTCTACGATATTGCAGCCGACCCGGGCGAGACCCGCGACATTCAGGCTGCGCACCCGCTGGCCCGGCGCTGGCTGACCGATGCGTTCAGTACCTTTCTCATTTTTCAGAAGCAGTGGCGCAAGGCGCGCTGGGGCGTGGCTTCCAACCACAAGCCGGCGCTGCCGCAAGATCTCGAGCGCTGACAGCGCATCTCGCTTTCGCCCCCGATGACGCGGCCCGGTGACTGCGATTCAGCGACTACAGCCTGACCACTCGACTAGCCATGGCCAGGCCCGCCCCGAGGTTTGCTAACTCCTCGCGAAGCATAGGTCTTTTGGCCCCAGCCCCACAGGCACAGAGCTTGCTGAGCACTGGGGATACCGAGAGAGCAGCCTGCTCTGATGAGGAGGATAACGGCCAATGATTTCAACGTGGAACCGACTGGTCTGTGCCGCTTTCGCCGGGGGTCTGCTGACCCTTGCGTTCCCAGCCAGGGCGAACACCCCGCGTGCGATTGGCGCGCGGGTGTCGCAGCGCGGAATCGACTTCATCTCCGAGCAGGTTCGGCGCCTGGTCCCCACTGAAAACACTCTGCCGGACTTCCAGAGCGTGCTCTACGACTGCCCGCTCACCGATAACGATCCGACCCTGTACGTGACCAACGGCCACCTGACGCTGCACATGGACGCGGTCCAGCTCACGCCCATGTCCGGCACCCTGGACGGCTTCATCCAGCTCGACGCACAGGTGACTGCGGATGCCCGCATAACCAAACCGTACGCCTGCTTCGGCGAGGCCAACTGCCACATCACGGCGACCGCGCAGAATCTGATGATCCGGCCCTCCTTCGCGGTCCGCACGACCCAGGGCCAGGTCGACGTCGAGCTGACGCAGATCGACATCACGGTGGCACCGAATGACTTCAACGTCGACTCGAGCGGCTGCGCGCTGGGCGACTTCGCAGTCGGGATCCTCGATCTGTTCAAAGGCTGGATCCTCGACCACGTGAAGCCGCGCATCGAGGACATGGCGCGCCAGCAGATCCAGCCGCGGCTGACGGCCGCTCTGCAAAGCCTGACCGCGCAGAGCGGGCAGATGGCCGGCTTCAACTACACGGTTGGGCTGAGCAGCCTGCAGGTCGACCCAGCGGGCGTGACCGCGCTCGTCGACGCCGACGTGGCCTGGGGCGGTCCGGCCGCCGCCTGCATCCCGGACCGGCCTCCACCGGCCGCGGGCCCGGCCGGGCGGCCCGCGCTCAGCGGTCACGCCGACCAGCTCTCGATCGCGCTGGCGGGTGATCTGATGAACGACGCGCTCGACGCCGCCTGGCGTTCGGGCCGGCTGTGCCTGGGCAAGAAGGACATGACGGGCGCACTGGCAGGGGTGGTCGATCAGCTCCCGCTGTTGCTCGAGCTGCCAGCCGGCAGCACGGTCGACTTTTCGCTGCGCTCGGCGCTGCCGCCCACGGTCGACCTGCGCGCGGCTGCAGAAGGGCAGCCCGCCCACCTGACGGTCGCGCTGACCGGCATGACGTTTGCGCTCGACATGGCCTATCCCGGCGGCGGGAGCGGCCATCTCGAGGTTGTGACCGACCTGTCCGCCAACGCTCATGTAGACATCGATCCGGCCACCAACGCGCTCGGGTTCGAGCTGCTCGACGTCAAGGTGGCGCGGCTCGACATCAGCGGGTCGCAGGGCACCATCTTGAAGTTCGACCCCGCGCGTGTGGAGCAGCTCATTCGCGACCTGCTTCTGCCCAAGCTGGCCGAAGCCATGAGCAGCCTGCCGCTGACCTCCGCGGTGCTGCATGCGGACGCTTCTTCGGCGCTCGCGAACGTGTATCTCATCGTCAACTCGATCGACGGCGATGACCGCTACGGCTACGTGTTCGCCGACTTTTTCGCGAAACCGGAGCAGGATGGGCAGCCCCCGCAGACCGGTTTCGCCGAGACGCCGCCACCGCTCACGCATCCGGGCCTGACCCGGTTCTTGTTCAGCGGCAGCGACGATAAGACCCCGACCCGCCTGCTGCGGTTTCGTACGCGCGTGGACGGTGGCGCGTGGAGCGAGCCCAGCTTCGCGCATGCAGCCTACGCCCCTGCCTCCGACGGCGCGCACCAGCTCGAGGTGATGGCGGTCGACCTCAACGACAACCAGGACCCGACGCCAATCGGGCACAGCTTCGTGGTCGACGCGATACCACCGACCATCACGCTGACCAAACAGCCACCCGAGATCGTCCACACGCGCACCGTGTTCGTGGCGTTCCAGGGCTCGGATGACCGCACGCCGCCCGACCAGCTGCGCTACCGCTGGAAGCTGCGCCAGCTCGACCAGGCGACCGGCCAGACCAAGACCCTGCGCGAGCAGGATTTCGTGGGCGGGACCGGAAGCTTTGACGTGGCAACCCCTGGCAACGGCCAGTACGTGCTCGAGGTCGCGGTGCAGGATCAGGCCGGCAACCAGTCGAGCGCCCAGGCCAAGTTCGTGGTGTTCGACGACAGCGGCTGCCAGGCGGCACCGCCCGGTGCGAAGGGGGCCGGGGCAGGGGGGACAGGTGCGGGCGTGCTGGTCCTGGCCGGGCTCGCAGCCGCCATCGCGACGGCCTGGGGGCGGCGTCGTGGGCGCCGCTAACCGGGCCTCGATCGCGCGGGTGATGGTGGCGGTGGCGGTGGTGCTGGCGGCACCCGACGTGCGCGCAACCAGCGAGGTCGGGAACCTCTTCGGCGGCCCGACCGAGGCGGGCGCGGGCTCGAGCTGGCTCAACCCGGCCGCGCTGACGCTCGCACACGGGACCAACGTCTGGGTCGAAGGCGGGTTGGTTTTCATCGGCGGCACCTACGACCGGGCGGGCCTCGATCCGGCGACCGGGCAGTCCTTCGCCCGCGCCGACCTTTCCGCGCGCAAGCCCGAGCTCGCGGCCGCCTTCTCCACCGACGCGGCCGACCGCCGGCTGCGGCTGGCGCTCGGTTTCACGGTCCCGTTCGTCGACGGTGCGCGCTGGCCCGAGAAGATGACAACACCGACCGGCGGCTCGGTGCTGGGCCCGACCGTCTACCACGGCTACGACGCCACCTCGGCCAGCTTCTTCATCACGCCAACGGTCGCCTACGAGATCACGCCGCGGCTTCAGATCGGCGGCGGCATCAACGTGATTGCCACCACCGTGGAGCTGCATTTCTACAAGGACTTTGGTGCCCAGCTGGACGCCATGCTGGGCCAGAACCTGTTTACGCCCGAGGATCCTCAGTTGGCGGCGCCGGCCACCCTCGAGGCCCGCGGCTGGAGCCTGGGCTTTGCGCTCGGCCTGACCATGACGCCCGTCGACGGCGTGCGCATTGGCGTCGACTACGTCAGCGCCTCCGACGCCGACCTGGACACGCATGTTGCGATCGGCGACGCGCCCGCGCTCACGCAGATCCGGCAGGAGCTGCGCTCCAAGATGCTCGATCTCGCGCTGCGCTCCACCGGCACCCTGAGCTGGCACATTCCCCAGACCGCGCATGCCGGGCTGTCGATCACGCCCCGCGCCAAGCTGCAGCTGGCCTTCGACTTTCAGTGGTCGGACGCCTCCAGCGCCAGCTTCGCGTATCTGCGCATGACCCAGCGCACCAGCAACCTCATCCCCGAGGCGGCGACGTCCGCGCAGGTGCGCACCGACGACTACCGCGTGGGCGGGCGCGTGGTCTACGGCTGGCGGCCCGAGCTTCGCACGGTCCTGCGCCTCCAGTACGACCGCGACGCGGTGCCCGAGCAGTACATGAAGCCAACCAACCTCGGCTTCGACATCTTCTCCGTGGGCCTGGGCGCCGAGTGGGCGCTGCGGACCAACCTGCGGCTGGTCGCCGACTACACGCACTTCTTCGTGTTCGATCGCGACGTGCAGACCAGTGCGTTTCGCCAGGGTCCCGACGTGGTCGACGCCTTCAATCTGCCGCCCACGACCGGCCATTACGGAGCCACTGCCAATCGGGTCGGGATGTCGCTGCGCTGGCAGTTGTAGCTCGAATCATTCATAGGCGCGCGTGGCGGCGGGTCCTGCCGCCTTGCACTCCGCCGGCGCGCACTTTGGTTCAGTAGCCGCCCAGGCCGTACCTGGGCTATCCTAGCTTCCGAGGCCCATGGCGGATACGGGCGACGTCACCGTCGACGAGGGCCGGCGGCGCGACGCCCCGACCGAAAGCCCAAAGCAGACGCCCGGTGTGCCCGCCGACCAGCCGGCACCTCAATCTGCGCCCGCAGATGCGAGCGACTCGAGCGAGGCCGTCACCGGTGCCGCTGCCGCCGCCTCGCACGCGGGCGCACAGCCAGTCACCTACCACTCGCCGCGCGAAGCGCTGCACGCCGAAGAGGTCACGCGCGCGCGCAACTTCATGCTGGTCATCATGGTTTTGTGCGTGGTGGCCAGCCTCATGTTGCCCCTGCTGGGCGGAGATCCGGTCCTCAAGGCGGTCTTTTTCGCGACCCTCGCGGGGGCGTTCGTTTCGTGCGGCGGGTTCTGGCTCTACATTCGCGACCCGGCGCGCTTTCTACCCGAGCGCGAGGCCGTGCCGGCAGTCTTCTGCACGGCGGCCGCGGTCATGGCCTGCCAGTATTTCGGCGTGCTGTCGGCGGCCGAGATGATCTTCATGATGGGCATTTACTACTTCAGCCTGGGCTCGTCGCGGTTGGCGGCGCTTGTCATCTATCTTCTATGCGCGCTGCTGCAGGGTGCGGCACTTTTGCTGCAGACCTTCGACGTGCTGCCCGATCTCGGTCTGCTCCAGGCCAACGGCATGAACTTTTCCGAGCGGCTGGCCAGCATCGTGATGATCGAGACCCTGTTTCTGGCCGTGTACCTGTTCGCGCGCAAGAGCCGCGAGGCCGAGGTGGCGGCGGTCGAGGGACTGGAGGCCGCGCATCGTCAGATCGGCCAGCGCGAGGCGCTCTTGCAGGAAGCCAACCAGGCGCTCGAGCGTGCGCTCGAGGGCGGGTACCAGGGCCGCTGGACCGGCCAGCGGGTGGGCCCCTGGCAGCTCCAAGGCGTGATTGGTCGCGGAGCCATGGGCGAGGTGTACGAAGGCCAGCACACCGAGCGCACGCTGCCGGCGGCGGTCAAGCTGTTGCATCGGGAGGTGCAGGCCGAGGTCAAGCAGATGCGACGCTTCATGCGCGAAGCCCAGATGATGGCGCAGATCGACAGCCCGCACGTGGTCAAGGTGCACGACGTCAGCGACGGAACCGACGGCCGGCCGCCCTACATCGCCATGGAGCTCTTGCATGGGCACAATCTGGCCTGGTACCTGCGGCGCCGACGGCGGTTGGCCCCGCGGCGGGTGGCGGACATGGTGTCGCAGGTGGCGCGTGCGCTCGACGAGGCGCGCAAGGCCAGCATCGTGCATCGGGACCTCAAGCCGCAGAATCTGTTTCTGTCCGATACCGGTGGCGCCGACGGCGAAAAGATCTGGAAGGTGCTCGACTTCGGGGTCTCGCGTCTGGGCGCGAGCGAGGGCACGCTGACCCGCGGGCACATCGTGGGCACGCCCGGCTACATGGCCCCCGAGCAGGCCAGCGGCCACGAGATCGACCATCGCACCGACGTATTTGCGCTGGCTGTCATCGCGTACCGGGCGCTCACCGGGCGGCCCGCCTTTGCGGGCGAAGATCTGCCCAAGATCGTGCACGACATCGTGTACGTGCAGCCCGCGCGACCGGGCGATCTGGTCCTGATCCCGGACGATGTCGAGCTGGTGCTCGCGATCGGGATGGCCAAGCAGGCCGACGACCGGTTTGCGCGTGCGGTCGACTTCGCGGAAGCGCTGGCGTTGGCGGTCGAGGAGCAGTTGCCGCAGGGGCTGCGCGAGCGCGGCCAGGATGTGCTGGCCGGGCATCCGTGGGGCAAGTAAGTTACCTCCCATCAGTCGGTAGGCGCCGATGGATCGGCTTTGCGGGCCGCGCGGTCCCGCACGCGGCTCGCCGCTGCCCGCTCTCGCTCGCCCCAGGCCTAACGGTGCGCGGAGCTGGTGTCTACTTAGTCGCCTCCGCTGGCCGGGGCGCTCCCGCTCCTGCCACATGAGGCCGTGCGATCCGCCGGATCTGTCAGTTGCGGATCGCGGACTCGCCGCTTAGCGGGGCCGACGCTGCCCGAGCCTCGCACTTCTTGCTGCAGGCTGCCATGACTTAGCAGACGTGCTCTGGCTTCCTTGCGCCCCCGGGCGTGCTGCCCGCCGACGCAAGGTTACTTGGCGGCGGCGTCGGGCAGCGGTCGGATGGCCGTCAGCTCGGAGGCCTCGGGCTCCAGCTCGGGCGAGACCTGGCTGTTCGCCGGCTCGATGATCTCGACCACATACTCGTCGTCGATCCAGACCGCTTCCTCGCGCACGCTGGCTCGGCGCTCGCCCACGCGCCGCTCGCGCGCGAAAATGCGGTGATCGCGCTTGCCGACGCGCCGTTCGGCGCGCCGCCGCTCGCGGTCGAGGCGGTCGCGGATGCCCTCGAGCGTGCGCGGCATCGGGAGCAGGCGCGCGGCCCGGCTGGCGCAGCCATGGCACATGGGCTGCGAGCGCCCCAACAGCTCGGCCAGCCGCAACAGGTCGCGCCGCCGCTCGCCGCACACGATGCAGGCGGCACCCAGCCCCACCGGCCGCGCTTCAACCCATCGCAGGTAGCAGCCCCAGCAGCGGCCGCGCCGCAGCTCGCCCACGCGCGCGCCGCACATCTCGCATTCCGATTGGACGTTCTGCGCCATGACGCGAGTAGAACCTGGCTCATGCATGGGTGCAAATTTTTTGGTATACCGGCCCCCACATGAGGGTGCGGGTGGACACGCTCGGCTGCCGGGTCAACCGCTACGACTCGGCGGCTCTGCGGGGCGAGCTGGCCGCCCGCGGCTGGGACGTGGTGGACGAGGGCGCGACCGGCTTCGACGTGTACGTGCTCAATTCCTGCACGGTTACGCAGGCCGCGGACGCCGAGGCGCGCGGGCTGGTCGCGCGCGTGCGCAGGCAGGCGCCGGGCGCGCGGGTGGTGGTGACCGGTTGCTGGGCCGAGACCGCGGCCGAGAAGGTGACGCGCCTGCCCGTCGATCTGGTGGTCGGCAACACGGGCAAGCCCGAGCTGGCTGCACGCATCGATGCGCTGGTCGGGCGCGAGCCGGCGCCCGCCCCCGCCCCCGCCGACCCGGAGCCGTTTCCGGACGGCGGTGGCGCCACCCGCTTCTTCTTCAAGGTCCAGGAGGGCTGCGACGTACGCTGCAGCTTCTGCATCATTCCGGATGCGCGCGGGCATGCGCGCTCGCTCGATCCCGAGCGCGTGGTCGAGACGGTGCGGCGGGCCGGCGAGCGCGGCTTTCGCGAGGTGATCCTGGCTGGCATTCATCTGGGCGCGTACGGACGCGATCAGCCTCACGCGCCCACGCTGGCCGGGCTCGTGCGGCGCGTGCTCCGCGAGACCCGGATCGAGCGGGTGCGTCTGGGCTCGCTCGAGCCCTGGGGTGTGCGGCCCGAGCTGCTGGCGCTTCTGCGCCACGAGCCCCGGTTTCTGCCCATGCTGCACCTCCCGCTGCAGTCGGGCAGCGAGCGCATTCTGCGCGCCATGCGCCGGCCCATCACGGCCGCGCGCTATCTTGCCGTCGTCGAGCAGGTCTTCGCGGCCCGGCCCGAGCTGGCGCTGTATCTCGACGTGCTGGTCGGCTTTCCGGGGGAAAGTGACGCCGACTTTGCAGCGACCGTGCGCTTTCTGGACCAATTCCCGTGGACCAAGCTGCACGTGTTTCCCTATTCGGCCCGTCCCGGCACGCCCGCCGCCGCACTGCCCGATCAGGTTCCCCCGGCGCTCAAGAAAGAGCGCGTGCGCCTGCTGGTCGATGCCTCCGATGCGCGCTTTTGTGCACGCATGGCGGCGCGCGTGGGCTCGGACGACGAGGTGCTGGTGGAGCAGGACGCGAGCGGCCACACGCGCGATCATTTCCCGTGCCGGGTCGCGGGCGCGGCCCGCGGCGCCCTGGTCCGCGTGCACCTTGGCGGCCTGACTCCCGAGCGCACGCAGCTCCTGGCTTCATGATCCGAGTGCTCGGCCGCCTGCTCGCAGTGGCCGGCGCGGGGACCGCTCTGTACGCGCTGGGCCGCTACGCGAGCGTGCACAAGATCGACGACAAGTATCGCCTGCTGGGCGCCGAGTGGGGCTACAAGCTCTCGAGCGGCGAGCTGATCCTGTACCTCGGCTGTGCGGTCGCGGGCGGCTTCGCGACCGTGCTTCTGACGCGTGCGCTCGGGCCCGCGGTGGGCGAGCGGCTGGGGCGGCTCCTGGCTGCGCGGCGGGCGCCCCTTGTGCTGGCGGCCTTCGCGGTCGCGGCCCCGATCGCAACCGGCGCCGCGTTCGGGCGCGCGCACGTGTATCCCGAGGAGAGCGGTTGTGAGCTGGCCGCACGAGCGCTCGCGCGCGGGCGGCTCAGCGTGCCCAGTCCGCCCGATCCGGACGCGCTCGACTACCCATTTGTCGACGACCTCGCGGGCCGCCGGTTTGGCGTGTGCGGCCCGCTCGCGGCCGCGCTGGTGGCGGCGGGGCGCTCGCTGGGTCGAGCCTGGTGGGTCGTGCCGGCGCTGCTTGCGGGCCTGGTCGTGCTTTTCGCCGCCGGGCTGGGCCGCGAGCTGGCCGATCCGGAGGCACCCGAAACCGCCGGCCTGGCGGCGGCGCTGTGCGCCCTTTCGCCGGCGCTGCTGGCGACCGCGACCACGACCGCAGCGCAAGTGGCATCGACGCTGTTCTGCCTGGGCGCGGTTCGTTACGGCGTCGCTCTGGTGAGCCGGGGCGAGCGCGCCGACGCGGTCAAGGCCGGCCTGTGCGCGGGCGCCGGGCTTCTCGTGGCGCCGCTCGACATCGTGTTCGTGCTGGCGCCGCTGTGCGCGCTGGCGATCTTTCGCCATCGGGCCGCGCTCGGGCTGTTCTTTCGCGAGAGCCTGCCCGCGCTGCTGGCCGTGATCCCGTTCGCGCTGGCCGCGCTGGCAGCGAACCTCGCGACCACCGGCCGGCCCTTCCGGCTGCCGATGGCGCACTATTTCGGGCGCTGGGGCGCCCGGCCGCTCGGTTTCGGGCGCGCGCCGTTCGGGCTGCCCGACCACACGGCAGCGCTGGGCCTGGGCAAGCTGGCGGCG
This sequence comes from Polyangia bacterium, assembly GCA_035258845.1. Classification (GTDB taxonomy): domain Bacteria; phylum Myxococcota_A; class Polyangia; order JAHFDS01; family DATFWX01; genus DATFWX01. The sequence continues at coordinate 34,891 of DATFWX010000142.1, forward strand.
GCGCTGGTGCGGCTTGATCAATGGCTCTATGGCTGGCCGCTCTCGCTGGCGGCGCCGCTCGGGCTGCTCCTGCTGCTGGGCGTGGGCATGCGCGAAGCGGTGCTGCTCATGCCCGTGTGCGGGCTGGCGCTGATGGTTTTCGCGTCCCCGGGTGCGGGCGGCGCGGTCACCGGTCCGCTCGTGCTGGTGCCAGCGGTGCCGCTGCTCGCTGTTGCGACCGCGCGCGTGCTGGCGCGTCTGCGTCCGCGCCTGGGGGGCTGGCCGCTCGCGGCCGCTCTGGCAGCCACGCTGTGCGCGGCCGGCGGGTTCTGGCGCCTGGCCGTGCTGCGCGAGGCGGCCACCCAGGCACAGCAAGCGGCAGCACCTGTACGCGCGGTGCGCGATCGCGGCCTCGAGAGCGCTCTCATCCTGTATGCGCCCGGCTCCCTCGAGTACGTTCCGCCCGCGCTCACGCTCGATGATCCGATCATCTTTGCGCGCGAGCCGGCGGCTCCCACCGTGCGCGCCTGGCTGCCGGGCCGTCGTGTGTGGCGCTACTTTTTCATGGGCGCGGGCGAGCTCGTTCCCTCGGATTGAGCGTTCCGACGCGGCTTGCTAAACTTTGCAGAAACGGAGGCACCTGATGAATCGCTGCATGCTTGCGCTTGGGCTTATGCTGGTCCTGGGATTCGGACCGGTTCGCTGCGGCAAGGACATGGGCGGCATGGGTGGCAGCGGCGGCACCGGAGGGAGCGGCGGGTCGGGTGGCAGCGGCGGCGGAGGTGGCGTAGGCGGCGCCGGCGGCACGGGCGGCACCGGAGGGGCCGGCGGCACCGGCGGCAGCTCGGGAGCCTCGGTGCTCCAGTATCACAACAATCCATCGCGCGACGGGGTCTATGTCGCATCCAATCTGACCCGCGCCGCGGCCGCCAACCTGCATCGCGACACCAGCTTCAATCCGACCTACATGGGCCCGACCTACGCGCAGCCGTTGTTTCTGGCCGGGTCGGCGGGCGGACGCGATCTCTTGATCGTGGCCACGGAAGCCAATCAGGTGTCGGCGTTCGACGCCGCCAACGGGCAGGCGGTGTGGCAGCGCGTGCTGGCGCCACCGGTGGCGCTGAGCAGCCTGCCCTGCGGCAACATCAATCCGATGGGCATCACCGGCACCCCGGTCATCGACGGCGCCACCCGCACCATCTACCTGTCCTCGATGACCAGCGGGCCCAAGCACATGATCTACGCGCTCTCGGCCGACGACGGCACGACCAAGAGCGGCTGGCCGGTCGACGTGGGCGCGACCGTGTCGGGCTTCGACTCGAGCGTGCACGGGCAGCGGGCTGCGCTGGCGCTGATGGGTGGCACCGTATACGTGCCTTACGGCGGCCACTATGGCGACTGCGGCAACTACCACGGCCGCGTGGTTGCGGTCTCGGTGTCGAATCCGAGCCAGGTCAGCACCTTCAGCACCCGGGCCACCGGCGGCGGCGTGTGGGCGCCCAGCGGCCCTGCCAGCGACGGCACGTCGCTCTATGTCACCACCGGCAACACCTTCAACACCAGCGGCTGGAGCGACGGTGAGGCGGTGATTCGGCTGGGACCGGGCGCCAGCTTCAGCCAGCAGCCGGCCGACTACTTCGCTCCCCCCAACTGGGCCACGCTCGATGCCGGGGACGCCGATCTGGGCGGCACCGCCGCCATCCCGTTCCATCTGGCAGGCGCCACGCCGTCGGAGCTTCTGGTCGCGCTGGGCAAGGACGGCAACGTCTACCTCATCAACCGCACCAATCTCGGTGGCGTGACGAGCGCTCTCGCCACGTTGCACGTCTCCGGCAGCTCGATCATCAATGCGGCTGCGGTCTACACCACACCGCAGGGCACCTACGTGGCCTTCCGGGGCCGCGGCATGGGCTGCCCGGGCACGGTGACGGTGGCCACGCTGGCCGTGGTCCGGATGAACCCGGCCGCGCCGCCCACGCTCTCGGTGGCCTGGTGCGCCGATCAGCATGGCGCCGGCTCGCCCATGGTGACCACCACGGACGGGATGAACGAGTCGATCGTGTGGAGCGTGGGCGCCGAGAACGCCAATCGCCTGTACGGTTTCGCGGGTGACACCGGAGCCTCCGTGTTCGGCGGCGGCGGCGCCAACGAAGCCCTGGGCACCGTGCGCCGCTTCCAGACGCCGATCGTGGCCAAGGGGCGCATCTACGTGGCCGGGGACACTCAACTCTACGCGTTTACCACCAACTGAGGTGCAAGCATGCCGTTCGAAAAACCGGATTTCGTCGAGATCAAGATGGACGCCGAGCTGAGCGCCTACCAGGGTGACGACGGAAGCGAGCCCACGCCGCCGTGGGCCGCGGCCGAGGACAAGCCGCCGGAGCAGCCCGGTAGCGCGCCCGCCGCACGCTGAGCGGCAACGCATGCGGCTGCGTGTCCTGGGCTCGGCGGCCGGCGGCGGCTTTCCACAATGGAACTGCGGCTGCCCGAACTGCCGCGCGGCCCGCGCGGGCAGCCCCCATCACAAGCCGCGCAGCCAGGACTCGCTCGCTGTTTCGAGCGACGGCCAGAGCTGGCTCATCTGCAACGCATCGCCCGACATCCGGCAGCACATCGAGAGCTTCCCGGCGCTCCATCCACGCGGCCCGCGCCACTCGCCGATTGCAGGCCTGCTCCTGACCAACGGCGATCTCGACCACTGTCTGGGCCTGTTTTCGCTGCGTGAGTCGCAGCCGCTGGAGGTATACGCGACCGCCAGCGTCCGGCGCGGCCTGGTCGAGCGCAATGCGATCGCACGCACGCTGGCCCGCTTTCCCGGCCACCTGACCTGGCGCACGCTCGAGCTTTCGCGCGCGCTCGAGATCGGCGGCGGGCTCGAGGTGGTGGCGCGTCCGGCGCCGGGCAAGCTGCCCATCCACCTCGAGGGGCTGTGTGCGCCTTCGCCCGAGGACAATGTGGGGCTGTGGCTGCGCGACCGTGCCCGCGGCCGGGTCGCGGTTTATCTGCCCGGCGTGGCCGCGCTCGAGCCGCCGCTGGTGGACGCGCTCGGCGAGGCCGACTGCGTGTTTCTCGATGGCACGTTTTTCACGGGCGACGAGCTTGTGCGCCTGGGCCTGGGCGATCGGAGCGCCCAGGACATGGCCCATCTGCCCGTGGGCGGCCCTTCCGGCAGCCTCGAGCGCTTGCGTGATCTGCCGGCGCGGCGCCGGATCTTCACGCACATCAACAACACCAACCCGCTGTGCGACCAGAGCTCGCCCGAGCACCGTGCCGCCGTCGCGGCGGGCTGGGAAGTGGCTTTCGACGGCCTCGAGGTCGAGGTATGAACGACGGTCTGGTTGCGCGCCTGCGCGACGAGGGCAGCCAGCGCTACCACGATCGCCATCCCTTTCACGTCGCGATGCACGAGGGGCGCCTGGATCGGCGCCAGCTCCAGGGCTGGGTGCTCAATCGCTACTATTATCAGACCCGCATCCCGATCAAGGACGCGCTCATCCTGTCCAAGTCGGAAGATCCGGCCTTTCGGCGCCTGTGGCTCCACCGCATCGTCGACCACGATGGCGCGCGCGAGGGCGAGGGTGGCCTCGCCGACTGGCTGCGCCTGGCCGCGGCGGTGGGGCTCGACCCAGCGGCAGTGCGCTCGTTCGAGGGCGTGCTGCCGGGCGTGCGCGTCGCTTGCGACCGGTACGTCGAGCTGGTGCGCGAGCGCAGCCTGGTGGAGGCGGTGGCGGCCTCGCTAACCGAGTTCTTCGCGCCCGACCTGATGTCGCGGCGCGTGGCGTCCTGGGAAAAGCACTACCCGTGGGTCGATCGCGACGCGCTGGCCTATTTCAGAAGCCGCATCCCGCGGGCGCGTCGTGACGCCGAGGAGGCGCTCGCGTTCGTGGTCGAGCGCGCGAACACGCCCGAGCTGGCCGACGGCTGCGTGGCCGCGCTGGTCGAGAAGTGCCAGCTCCTGTGGGCGCTGCTCGACGCGGTGGCGGGGGCCTACGGGGGCGGCGCGTGAACCGGCCCCGCCTGCGGCCGCACGCGCGGCTGCGCTGGGACGCGCGCGCAGGCCGCTACCTTTTGCTGTCGCCGGAGCGCGGGCTGCTGCTCAATCCGACTGCGGCCGAAATCGTCAAGCTTTGCACGGGCGAGCACACGGTGGCCGAGATCGTCGCGCACCTGCAGGCGGCCTGCCCGGCCGAGCCGGCGGAGGCCATCGCCGGCGAGGTGGCGGGGTTTCTCGCGCGCATCGCCGAGCGCGGACTGATCGAGGACGCGGCATGACGCCGGCCGGGCCGCGGCCATTCACGCTGATTGCCGAGCTGACCTACCGCTGCCCGCTGCGCTGCCCCTATTGCTCGAACCCGGTCGATCTCGAGCGGCACGCAGCCGAGCTGGAGACCGCGCTGTGGCAGCGCGTGCTGGGCGAGGCGGCCGAGCTGGGTGTCGTGCAGGTGCACTTCACCGGTGGCGAGCCGCTGGTGCGCGACGACCTCGAGGAGCTGGTGCGGGCGGCGCGTGCGCTCGACCTGTACACGAATCTCATCACGAGCGGCCTGCCGCTCGAGCGCGCGCGGCTTGACGAGCTGGCGAAGGCCGGGCTCGATCATGTGCAGCTCTCGATCCAGGACGTCAGCGCGGAGGCTTCCGACCGCATGGCCGGTCTGCGCTCCTGGGACGCCAAGCTCAAGGTGGCCGAGTGGGTCAAGGCGGCCGGTCGGGCGCTCACGATCAACGTGGTTTTGCAGCGCGAGAACCTGGATCGGGTGGAGCAGGTGGTGGCGCTGGCCGAGCAGCTGGGCGCCGATCGGCTCGAGCTGGCCAACACGCAGTACCAGGGCTGGGCGCTGCCGAACCGGGCGGCGCTCCTGCCCACGGCAGCTCAGCTCGAGCGGGCGCGCGCGGCGGCCGAAAGGGCGCGCGCGCGGCTGGCCGGGCGCATGCAGATCGCCTTCGTGCTGCCGGATTATTACGCGCAGTGGCCGAAGGCGTGCATGGACGGATGGGGCCAGCGTTTCGTGGTGGTCGCGCCCGATGGGGTCGCGCTGCCGTGCCACGCCGCTCACACGATTGCAGGCCTGGAGTGGGAGAGCGTGCGCGCGCGCCCGCTGGGCTCGATCTGGCGCGACTCGCCCGGGTTCAATCGCTTCCGCGGCGACGCCTGGATGCCCGAGCCCTGCCGGAGCTGCCCGCGCAAGAGCATCGATTTCGGGGGCTGCCGCTGCCAGGCCTTTCATCTTCTCGGCGACGCCGCGCTGACCGATCCCGCGTGCTCGCTGTCGCCCCATCATGGCTTGATCGAGGCCGCGCGCGCGCAGGCGGCGGCGGCCGAGGAGCGCCCGCAGCTGCTCTACCGGGGCCCTTTGCGCCGCCCCAGCGGCGGTTGACTCCCGGGCGCGTCGGCGTATCCTCAGCCGCGTGGCGGACTATCGCCTCATTGATTTCGTTCGGGATTTGACGCAGCTGGTCGAGAGCGAGCTGTCGGGCCGGCGCCTCATCGAGGGCACGCGCGCGCTCATGAAGCCGCTGGTCGAAACCGCCGGGCTCATCGGCACCGCGCTCGAGCGGCGCACCGATCGCGGCTACTCGCGCAACCTGCTCTACCACGATCCGCACGACCGCTTCGTCGTGATCGCACTGTTCTGGGAGCCCGGGCACGTAACCCCCATCCACGACCACGGGACCTGGGGCGCAATGGCCGTGTACAAGAACGAGCTCGAGGTGGTCAACTACAAGCGGGTCGACGATCGCACACGCCCCGGCTACGCCGAGCTGAGCCACGCCTCGACGCTGCGCGAGCGCACGGGCAGCGTGTCATGGGTTTTGCCGCCGGACGAAGAGATCCACCACATCGCAAATCCGACCGACCGCACTGCGCTGTCTCTCCACGTCTACGGGAACGACATCCGCGCTTGCAACATCTACCACCGCGAGAGCGGTCGCATCGAGCGCATCGAGCTGGGCTACGACAACTTCGCGTGACCGAGTCGCCCCGTGGGCACGATCTATCTGGACCACAACGCCACCACCCGCACCCACCCGGACGTGGTGCGCGAGATGGTGCGCGTGCTCGACCGGGAGTTCGGCTCGCCACAGAGCCTGCACGCGCTGGGCCGGCGCGCGCGCGACACCGTCGAGCGGGCACGCGAGATCCTGGCCCACCACCTGCGTGCGCGGCCGGCCGAGACCATCTTCACCTCGGGCGGCACCGAAGCCGACAACCTGGCGCTGGTCGGGGCCGCGCTGGCGGGCGAGGCGTCGGGCCGGCGGCACCTGGTGACCTCCGCGATCGAGCACCACGCGGTTCTGGTGCCGCTCCAGTTCTTGCAGCAACGAGGCTTTGCGCTTTCGGTGGTGCCGGTTGACGGCCAGGGCCTGGTCGATCCCGACGACGTGCGGCGCGCGCTGCGGCCCGACACCGCGCTGGTGAGCGTGATGGCGGCCAACAACGAGGTCGGCACCATCCAGCCGGTGGCCGAGATCGGGCGCCTTCTGCGCGAGCACGCTCCGCACGTGGTGTTTCACTGCGACGCCGTGCAGGCGCTTGGCAAGCTGCCCATCGACGTGCAGGCCTGGAACGTCGACCTTCTGGCGGTGGCCGCCCACAAAGTGTACGGGCCCAAAGGCGTGGGCGCCCTGTACGTTCGCAAGGGCACCAAGCTGGTGCCGCTGGTGCGCGGCGGCCACCACGAGAAGGGTCGGCGCGCGGGCACCGAGAACGTGGCCGGCATCGCCGGCTTCGGTCGGGCCATCGAACTCTACGAGGCGGGCGGCCTGGGCTCGCCGGATGAGGTCGGGCAGCTGCGCGATCGGCTCGAGCGGCGCCTGGGCGAGGCGGTGGGCGACGTGCGCGTGAACGGCCATCCGCAGGCGCGCCTGGCCAATACGCTCAACATGAGCTTCCGCGGCGTCGAAGGCGAGAGCGTGATCGTCGATCTGGATCTGGAAGGAGTCGAGGTGTCGGGCGGCTCGGCCTGCACGTCCGCCGAGATCGAGGTCTCGCACGTGCTGGCTGCGATGGCGCTCGATCGCCGCGACATGCAAGCCGCCGTGCGCTTCTCGCTGGGCTGGGAGAACACGCAGGAAGAGATCGACCGGGTGGTGGATCTGTGCGCGGCCATTGTCGCCAAGCTGCGCCGCCTAAAGAGGAGACCCTGATGAGCGGACAGGCCGAACACAACCGCCGGCTGCTCGAAGAGATCCTGCGCGCCAACGCCGGCCGCACGGATGTCGGCATGGTCGGCACCACGCGCGCGACCGAGCAGCAGATCGAGTCGTTCGCCACCGGTTCCTGGAAGGCCGAAACCACAGCGCTGTCCTACTCGTTCGTGGTCAAGCAGGTGCTCGAGCGCCGCCGCCCGTTCGCGGTCATGAACATGTACTCGGCCGCCGAGTGCGACGCCGACGAGCACAAGATCGAAACGGGCGTGCAGGCCGCCTTTGGCGAGGGCACCTACGAAAGGCGCTGGATGATGGGCCAGCTCAACCAGCGACGCGGCGAGGTGGCCTGTCCCAAGTGGAGTGGGCTCTACCTGTTCAAAGAGGGCAATCCGTATGTGGTCATCGCGCCGCCGGCCGACATGGCTGCGCGCGGGCTCGCGCCCGAGGTCGTGCACACCGTGCTCCCGGTCGAGCTGCGCTTCACGATCGAGGGCAGCGAGGCGCGTGCCGAGACCGACCCGGGCGCGCGCGGCATGACCTATCTGCTCGAGCACGCGCGCGGCATGGAGGAGGCGCGCCAGCAGTACCGGCGCATTCTCGACCGGCTCGAGGATGCGGTCATGGGCGTCGGCGTCGAAACCTACTCGTTCTGCCGGCGCGCCTTCGAGCTGTGGAGCCGGCGCAACGCCTCCGGCGTGGACCTGGCCGAGATCTGCATGGGCAGCCAGTTCCGCAGCTACATCGGTGTCATGCGCGGGCAGCTCGCAACGCCCTGGGACATCCGCCGCCTGATCTGCCTCAACCTGCGTTACGACCGGTTCGTGGAGTTCTTCGGCGCGCAGGCGCTCAAGCTGCGCACGTAACTCGTGGCGCCGATACGAGCGCGGCAGCTCAGCGCCCATCGCCGCGCGGCCCGAGCCCGACGGCTCGAGCACGCCGCGAACACCCGCCTATTGCCGCCTGCGCTTGACACAACGCGTCACGTTGATTATGTCGGGGGCATGGCAACTTCCACAGCAAAGCGAGCGAACGGCGGGCCGAGCGGGCGGCGGGTGGCGATCCTGGCCGGCTTGCGCACGCCTTTTTTCAAAGCGGGCGGTCCTTTTCGGGATTTGAGCGCGCTCGAGCTGGGCCAGGCAGTGGTGGCCGAGCTGCTCGAGCGTGCGGCCGTGCCGCCGGGCGAGGTCAACCAGGTCGTGTTCGGCCAGGTCATTCCGTCCGTCGCCGCGCCCAACATCGCGCGCGAGATCGTGCTGGGCACGGGCATGCCGCGCACGACCGACGCCTACTCGGTGTCGCGCGCGTGCGCGACCTCCATTGCCGCGCTCTCCGACGCTGCCGGCGCCATCGCCACCGGCAATGCCGACCTCGTGATCGCGGGCGGGGCCGAGTGCATGTCGGACGTGCCCATCCTGTATTCACGCAACGTTGCCAACGCGCTTCTGGCCGCGCAGAAGGCCAAGTCGCTGGGCGGCAAAGTGCGCGCGTTCGCCTCGCTGCACGCGCGCGACCTGGTGCCGGTGCCGCCCGCTCTGGCCGAGCCCTCGACCGGCCTGACCATGGGCGAATCGGCCGAGAAGATGGCCAAGGAAAACAGCATCTCGCGGGCCGCGCAGGACGAGTTCGCCCTGCGCTCGCACAAGCTGGCGGCCGCGGCCTGGGCGGCCGGCAAGTACGACGCCGAGGTCATGCACCTGCACGTGCCGCCCAAGTACGAGCAGACGGTGAGCCGCGATGGCATCGTGCGGGCCGACATGACCCTGGAGCAGGCGGCTGCGTTAAAGCCTGTGTTCGACAAGAAATACGGCACCATCACGGCCGCCAACTCGTCGCCCCTGACCGACGGTGCGGCTGCGCTCGTGGTGGCCTCGGACGAGTGGGCGCGCGCGCACGGCAAAAAGCCCCTGGGCTACCTGCGCGCGTTCGCCTACGCGGCCGTGGATCCCAACTGGCAGCTTTTGTCGGCGCCGCCGATCGCGGCCGCGCGTGCGCTCGAGCGCGCCGGCATGACGCTTCGGGATATCGACCTGGTCGACATGCACGAGGCGTTTTCGGCCCAGGTGCTATCCAACCTTGCGGCCATGGCGTCGAAAAGCTTTGCGCGTGAGCACATCGGGCGCGAGGAGCCGGTGGGCGAGGTTCCGCTCGATCGGCTCAACCTCAACGGCGGCTCGATCGCGCTCGGCCATCCCTTCGCCGCCACCGGCGCGCGCATGGTGACGACCGCGCTCCATGAGCTCGCGCGGCGCGGCGGTCAGAGCGCGCTCTTGACCCTGTGTGCTGCCGGGGGCCTGGGCGCCGCGGTCGTGCTGGAGAGACAATAATGGTTGCCGAAATCAAGCAAAGCTTGCACCTGGACGTGGGCGCCGACGGCATCGCGACCCTGACCATCGATGTGCCCGGGCACCCGGTCAATACGCTGACCGAGCAGCTGGGCATCGAGATGGCGGAGGTGCTGACGCGCATCGAGCGCGACCCGGCCATTGCGGCGGTGGTCATCACCGGCAAGCCGACCGGGTTTCTGGCCGGCGCCGACCTCAACATGCTGCGCGGTTTCAAGACCGCGGCCCGAGCCACCGCCGCCTCGCGCGGCGCCCAGCTGCAGATGGCGCGCATCGCCGCCCTGGGCAAGCCCATGGTGGCCGCCATTCATGGCCCCGCTCTCGGGGGCGGCTGCGAGCTGGCGCTGGCCAGCCATTACCGCATCGCCACCGAGCAGGCCGAGCTGGGCCTGCCCGAAGCCAAGCTGGGCCTGATCCCGGGCGCGGGCGGGACCCAGCGTCTGCCGCGCCTCATCGGCATCCGAGCAGCGCTCGAGATCATCTTACAAGGCCGGTCGGTCAAGGCGGCCAAGGCGCGCAAGCTGGGCCTGGTCGACGAAGTGGTGCCGCACCCGATCCTGCTCGAGGTCGCGCACAAGCGTGCGGGCGAGCTGGCCCGAGGCGAGCGCACGCGCGCGGAGCCGCGGGGCCGCCTGGATGCCGAGCGTCTGCAGGAGCTGGCGCTCGAGGACAATCCGATCGGTCGGCGCGTCCTGTTCGCGCAGGCGCGCAAGCGGGTGCAGAAGGAGACCGGTGGCCACTACCCGGCACCGCAGGCGGCCCTGGAGGCCGTCCAGATGGGCTACGAGGACGGCGAGGAGGCGGGTTACGCGGCCGAGGCCGAGCGGTTCGGCCAGATGGTGGCGTCGCCGGTGGCGGCGCGGCTCATCGAGATCTTCTTCGAAACCACCGAGCTGAAGAAGGACACCGGCGCGCCGCCCGAGGTCAAGCCGCACCCGGTCGCAAAGCTCGCCGTTCTGGGCGCGGGCCTGATGGGTGGCGGCATCACGTATGTGAGCGCGGCCGTCGGTGTGCCGGTGCGCATGCGCGACCAGGACGACGAGGCGCTGCGCAAGGGCCTGGCCTACGTGCGCGGGATCCTCGACCAGCGGGTCGAGCGCAAGAGCCTGAAGGCCCGTGCGGCCGCCGACGTCATGGCCCTGGTGCGGCCCACCACCGACTATTCGGGCTTTGCCAGCGCCGATCTCGTGATCGAGGCGGTGTTCGAGGATCTGGCGGTCAAGCAGAAGGTGCTGCGCGAGACCGAGGCCGCCACGCGCGCGGACACCATCTTCGCATCCAACACCTCGTCGATCCCGATTACGCGCATCGCCGAGGCGGCGGCGCGGCCCGAGCTGGTGGTCGGCATGCACTTCTTCTCGCCCGTGCACAAGATGCCGCTGCTCGAGGTCATCAAGACCGCAAAAACCGCGGACTGGGTGGTCGCGACCGCGGTCGCGTTCGGCAAGCACATCGGCAAGACCGTCATCGTGGTGCGCGACGGCGTGGGCTTCTACACCTCGCGCATCCTGGGGCCCTACATGAACGAGGCCGCGCACCTCCTTTTCGAGGGCGCTGCGGTGGACGCCATCGACGACGCCATGACGCGCTTCGGCTTTCCGGTCGGGCCGCTCAAGCTGCTCGACGAGGTCGGCATCGACGTGGCGGGCCACGTGACCAAGATCGCGCTCGACGCGTTCGGCGCCCGCATGACGCCGCCGCCCGGGCTCGACAAGATCATCGCGGACGGCCGCAAGGGCCGCAAGAACCAGCGCGGCTTCTACCTGTACGAGGGCAAGAAGAAAGGCGTCGACGAAACCGTCTACGATCTGCTCCCGGGCCGACGCGATCGCAAACCGGTCGAAGCGCGCGAGATCCAGGACCGGTGCGCGCTCGCCATGGTGAACGAGGCGGTGCGCTGTCTGGACGACGGCATCCTGCTGCACCCGCGTGATGGCGACATCGGAGCCATCTTCGGGCTCGGCTTTCCGCCCTTTCTGGGCGGCCCGTTCCGCTATCTGGACGTTTCGGGGAGCGCGGACATCGTGCGCAGGCTCGAGGAGCTGGCGGGCCGGCATGGCCCCCGCTTCGAGCCCGCCCAGGGCCTGTCCGAGCGCGCCCGGTCCGGCCAGCGCTTCTACCAGCAATTATAGCGCCAGCCCGAGCCGTGGTACCATGGGCGCCGTGGCTCCGAAACTGGAAATCCGGCCCGGCTCGATTCGCGACGAGGAGTTCGTGCGCTCGCTGTCGAACCGGGTGTTCTCGGTCTACGGCGACTACGGAACTCTCCTGCCCGAGTGGATGGTCCATCCCGCGGTGATGACGTACATCGCCGAGGAGGACACCAAGCCGGTCGGCTTCACCATGCTCGGGCTGTACGTTCCCGACCGCACGCGCGGCTACGTGGCCGATCTGCTCGCGATTGCGGTCATGCCCAATGCGCAGGGGCGCGGGCTGGGCAAAGAGCTGCTCGATCATGCGCTCGCAACCGCGCGCACCCTGGGCAAGCGGATGCCGGTCAAGGAGATCCGCCTCGACGTGGCCGACACCAACACGCGCGGCCGCGCCCTGTTCGAGTCGCGCGGATTCGAGCTGGCCGAGGAGGACCACGGCTACTACCAGGGCGGCCAGCGTGCGCTCCGCATGCGAAAGCTCCTTTAATCGAGAGCCCGGTTGGCTGCCCGCGCCTGCGCCCTTCTTGAAATGGGCGGGCGGCAAGTCGCAGCTGCTGACGCAGTTTCGACGTCTTCTCCCGGCCGACGCCGCGCGGCGCCGCTATCACGAGCCGTTTCTGGGTGGGGGCGCGCTTTTTTTCGCGCTGGCGCCCAAGCGGGCGTGCCTGGGCGACTGCAACGCCGACCTGATGGCGACCTACCAGGTCGTGCAGCGTGACCTCGAGGGGCTGTTGGCCGCGCTGGCGCCGCTCACGCGGGGCCACAGCCAGGCCCGCTACTACGGGGTGCGCAGGCGCTGGAACACCCAGCGCGCAAGACTGTTGCCGGCTCAGCGCGCGGCCCTGTTCATCTATCTCAACAAAACCGGCTACAACGGCCTCTGGCGGGTCAATTCGCGCGGCGAGAACAACGTGCCGGCGGGTCGCTACCAGCGCCCCGGGGTCTACGATCCGGCGCTTTTGCGCGCCGATGCCGCCCTGCTCGCGCGCGCGCAGCTTTGTACCGGACCATTCGAGTCGGTGCTCGAGCGGGCGCAAGCCGGCGATTTCGTATACCTCGATCCGCCCTACCAACCCTTGTCTCGCACAGCCTCGTTCACGGCCTACGCGCGCGGGGGCTTCGGCGAGGCCGACCAGCGGCGCCTGGCCGACGTGTTCGGCCAGCTCGACCGGCGCGGGTGCCTGGTCATGCTGTCCAACTCCGATTGTGTGCCGATCCGCACGCTGTACCGTCACTTTCGAATCGATGCGGTCCAGGCGGCTCGTTCGATAAACTCGAAAGGTGGCGGTCGCGGCTTGATCTCCGAGCTGGTCGTGCGAAACTATGGGTGAGCGTGAGGGGCGCTTGACATGCCCCTGTGGGGACAACTAGCCTGATCTTTTTAGCTGCTTAGGTGAACTGTGAGCCCTAATGAACTTTGATTGGTTGGCGCTTCTTCTGCTCGGTGGCGGTCTCGCGCTGAGCCTTTCCGCGATCTTCCGCCGCGGTGATCGGCCGCGCACGATGCTCGCTCTGATCGGCCTCCTGGTCGTGGGCGGCGTGCTCAGGCTGTACCACGCCTCCATGCCCAGCCTCTGGCTCGACGAGTTCGGCACCTATTGGGCGGTCCACACGGTGAGCTTCAGCGATTTTCTGCGGCGCGTGTGGGCCTCGGTGCCGCAAACGCCGGCCTACTACGCGCTGGTCTACGCGGTCACGCATCTGTTTGGCTACAGCGAGGCCACCCTGCGCGCGCCCAGCGTGGTGGCGGGCGTGCTGTCGCTGCCCGCTCTGTTCTGGTTCGCGCGCTCGGCATTCGGCGGACGCACGCGGCCGGCTCTGGTCGCGGCCTTGCTGCTGTCGACGACTTTCTTCCACATGGCGCTGTCGCTGGACGCGCGCCCCTATGCGCTGGCTTATCTGGTGGCGATCGGCTCGGCGGCGGCCTGGTTTCGGCTGGTGCGCACCGGATCGTGGGTGGCAGGCCTCCTGTTCGCGGCCGCGGCCGCGGCCACCGTGTACGTGCATTGGCTGTCGGGGCTTTACGTGGCGTCGCAGGTGGTGGTGGGGCTGGGCCTGCTCCTGTGGCAGCGCCGCTCGCGGGCCGAGATCCTGCGCTTTGTCGGTTTCGCGGCCCTGTGCGGGCTCCTGCTTCTGCCCGCGCTGCCCAAGCTTCTGCACGACCTCGCGCACGCGCCCCGGCACGACTGGATGCGCCAGCAATCGACCGACGCTCTCTTGGGAACGCTCGCGGAGGCGGTGTTCGATCTGGTGCCAACCGGCGCGCTTCTGTACGCGCTGGTGGCGCATGCAGTGGCGCGCATCCGCGGCGCCGGGGCGACCGAAGCCACGGCCCGCGATCGCTTCGCGCTGGTGGCGCTGGGCGCGCTGTTTCTGGCCCCGCTCGGATTTGCGGCGGTGGTGTACCTGGCCACCGGCGAGTTCTTCTTCGTGCCGCGCTACCTGTATTTCTTGACCATTGCCTCGCTGCCGCTGGCCGCGCTTCTGATCGAGCTTTTGGGCCGGCGCGGCGTACGCTTCGGCATTACGGTGGTGGCCATCGTGCCCTGCGTGCTGGTCCTGCAGGTGCGCTCGCTGGCCCTGTACGGCACCTTCAAGGACTACCACGCCGACGATCAGTGGCGCGACGGCCTGGCCGAGCTGGATCGCACTTACAAACCGGGCGACCTTTTGCTGTTCCGAGCTGGCCACATCGACGAGGACTATGCCGCCGCCACCGGCGACCCGGACGCCAACGAGTTCGTGCGCAATCCGATCTCGGGCTTCTACAACCGGAAAAACTACACACCCGTGGTCAGCCTGACCAAAGATTGGGACCCGCAACACTTCCAGAACCGCATGGAGGAGGTCCGGCAGGCGGTCGAGCAGGCCTGGCGGCAGGATCGGCGCGTCGTGGTGGCGGGGGTCGACAGCATCATCCGCGGGCGCTATTACTTCGATCATCTGATGGACTCTCTGCAGCAGCCCGACAGGCCGCCGTTTGAGCGGGTCGACGTCAAGAGCTGGGGCAAGATCAAGCTGCTCGTGCTGCGCCCGACCGGCCGGCCGCCCGCCACCGGACAGGCGGTCAGCTTGAGCCCGGCCGCGCCCAGCCCGCCGCAGTGACCGGCGGGCCATGCGCGAGCGCGTCGCGTCCTATTTCCGCGAGCTGCAGGACCGCATTTGCACGGGCCTCGAGCAGCTCGACGGGCGCGCGCGCTTCCGGCACGACGACTGGACCCGTCCCGGCGGGGGCGGCGGCCAGGCCCGCGTGATCGAGGACGGCGAGCTGTTCGAGAAGGCCGGCGTCAACTTCTCCGAAGTGCACGGCGAGCTGGCGCCCGACTTCGCGCGCACGCTGCCGGGCTCGGGCCCGCGTTTCCATGCCACCGGCATCTCGCTGGTCCTGCATCCCCGTTCGCCGATGGTGCCGACCGTGCATGCCAACTTGCGCCACCTCGAGCATGGCGAGGCAAGCTGGTTTGGCGGGGGCAGCGACCTGACGCCCTATTACTTCTATCCCGAGGACGCGCAGCACTTTCACCGGGTCTGGAAGGCGGTCTGCGACCGCTACGCGGCCGACTCCTATGCCCGCTTCAAAGCCCAGTGCGACCGCTACTTTTTTCTGCCTCATCGCGGCGAGTCCCGGGGCGTGGGTGGCATCTTCTTCGACTACTTGCAGGACGATCCGGAGGCGACCTTCGCGTTCGTGCGCGGCTGCGGCGATGGGTTTCTCGACGCGTATGTGCCCATCGCCGAGCGTCGGCGCGGCGAGCCCTGGGGCGAGCGCGAGCGCGAGTGGCAGCTGCACCGGCGCGGCCGCTATGTCGAGTTCAACCTGCTCTACGACCGCGGGACTGTGTTCGGGCTGAAGACGTTTGGCCGCGTGGAGTCGATCCTGATGAGCCTGCCCCCGCGGGTGCGCTGGGGCTACGAGGTGCGGGCCGAGCCCGGCTCGCGCGAGGCGGAGCTTCTGGCGGCGCTCGAGAAGCCCCGGGACTGGGTGTAAATCACTTGCGGTTGCGGGGCTTTTCGTCGTCGACCGCCTGGGTCGACGAGCTGCTTTGCTCGTGCGCCGACACTGCCCTGGGCTGATACGCGGGCACATAGTCGCTCGAGCCGGATCCGGACCGCTCCGGCGACGCCGGTGCGGGCGCGGCTGCGGGGGTCGGCATGGCGGCCGGCGTGGACGCGGCCGCGGGCGGGCGCGCGGCCGGCGCTCGGATGGCCGCCGGGCTCGGAGCCGACGCCCGCTCGGACGCTGCCAGCGTTCCGCTGCTCGACGACGTGGGGACGAATTCTCGGCTCCGCCGAGGCGCGCCCCGCTTGGACGCTTTCACGCGCTTGGTCGCATGGGCTCGTTTGTGGGCACCGTGCGATCGCTTGGACTTGGCGAGCGCGCCGCTGGGTCCGGCCACGGCCAGAGCGAACACCAGTGCAAAGCTGAGCTGCCGCATGGAGCAGGTCCTCAGCAAGTGTGGGGCCAGCCAATGATTCCGACGGCTTGCATCCAAGCGGGGTCAGCTGACCCGCTCCGGTGAACGTAAGTGGCTGAAATCACATGCTGGCTGATCCACCCAAGTGGGTGCGTGCTCCCCATGCAGGGTTCGTGTTAGAAGGCGGAAAGATGAGCGGTGAGCGAAGGCGCGGGGTTTCGAGGCTTGCGAGCGGAGTACAGCGGAGCGAGCCGCCGAGCCGCGCCGGAGCGAGCGGCGAAGGAAAAAGATGAGCGGTGAGCGAAGGCGCGGGGTTTCGAGGCTTGCGAGCGGAGTACAGCGGAGCGAGCCGCCGAGCCGCGCCCGAGCGAGCCGCGAAGGAATAAAATGATGACATCCACTCTGTTCCTGCTCGCGCTGCGCGGGCTCACGCTCGGAGACCAGTTCCAGGTGACGCGCATCGGCGCGCTGGCGGTCTCGCCCGACGGCAAGACCCTGGTCTACGAGGCGTCCACTCTCGATCGCGAGGCCAACAGCCGGCACGTCGACCTGTGGGCGCTGGCGACTGCAGGCGGCACCCCGCGCCGGCTCACCAGCGCCGGCAAGCTCAACGAGCATCCCAGCTTCGCGCCCGACTCGCAGCGCATCGCCTACGCCAGCGATCGGGACGGCACGCCCCAGATCTGGATCCACGATCTCGCACGCGCCACCGACACCCGCTTGACCCAGCTCGCGCTGGGCGCCTCCGGGCCCGTGGTTTCGGCCGACGGCAAGTGGATCGCGTTTACCTCCGAGATGTTCATCGGTTGCAAGGACGAAGCGTGCAACCACGCGCGCGTGGAAGCGGCCAAAACCGCCAAGGTCAAGGCGCGCGAGTTCGACCAGCTCTACGTGCGCCACTGGATGGAATGGAAGGACAAGCGCATGCACCTTTTCGTGATGCCCGCGGCCGGCGGCCCCCCGCGCGACCTCACGCCGGGTGGCGAGGACGCCCCGACCTGGCGCCTGCACGAGCCCGACGACTACGGCTTCACGGCGGACAGCAGCGCGCTCGTGTTCGCGACCAAGGCCGCCCGCGGCGAGGCCTGGAGCACCAACTCCGATCTGTGGGAGGTCAAGGTCACGGGCGGAGCCGCGCGCCGGCTGACCCAGAACCCGGGTGACGACGCGTCCCCACGCGTGGCGCCCGACGGCAAGCTTGTGGCCTACCGCGCGCAGGCGCGCGCCGGGTACGAGTCGGACCGGTGGCGCCTCCAGGTGCTCGATCGCACGCAGAAACGAGCGCCGCGCGAGGTCGCGACCGGGTTCGACAGGTGGGTGGGCGAGCTCGGGTGGGCGCCCGACGGCCGCACGCTCTATCTTGCGGCCGAGGACCGGGGCCGCTCGGTGCTGTGGGCGGTGGCGCCTTCCGGTGGCGAGCCCCGTGCGCTCTCGGGCGGCGAGCTCTCTGTGGACGGGTTCGTGGCCGCCGGTGGCGGTGTGGTCTACTTCGCCGGCTCGGCCTCCGACCGGCCGCCCGAGATCTACCGGGCCCAAAGCTCCGGCAGCGCAGCGCCCCAGCAGCTGACGCATCTGGGTGATGCGCTCAAGCACGCGGTCGAGCTGCGCAGGGTGGAGCCGCTCGAGACCACCGGTGCCGACGGCGCGCCCATCCACGGCTTTCTGCTCAAGCCGACCGGCTTCCGCCCCGGCGTTCGTTATCCGACCCTGCTCCTGGTGCACGGCGGGCCGCAAGGTGCGTGGCTCGACGATTGGGGCTCGATCCGCTGGTCGCCGCAGCTGTACGCGGCGCGTGGGTATGTGGTCGTGCTGGGCAACCCGCGCGGGTCGACCGGATGGGGGCAAGCGTACACGGAGGCGGTCAGCCGCGACTGGGGCGGCAAGCCGCTCGATGATCTTCTCCGTCTGGTCGACGCGGCCGCCAAGCTGCCCTACGTCGATGGGCACCGCATGTGCGCGCTGGGGGCCTCGTATGGCGGCTACATGATCAATTGGATGCAGGGCCACACCGATCGCTTTCGCTGCCTGGTCAGCCACGCCGGACCGTTCGATCAGTGGAGCATGTATTTTCAAACCGAGGAGCTGTGGTTCCCGGAGTGGGAGATGGGCGGGACCCCGTGGCAGACGGGGGCCGCCTACGACAAGTGGTCGCCGTCGCACCATGTCGAGCGGTTCAAGACCCCGCAGCTGGTCACGCACGGAGAGCTGGATTTTCGTGTGCCGGTGGGGGAGGCCCTGGGCATGTTCACCGCGCTGCAGAGGCGCGGGGTGGCCTCCAAGCTGCTCCTGTTTCCCGACGAGGGCCATTTCGTGAGCAAGCCCCAGAATGTCGAGCGCTGGCTGGGCACGATCTGGACGTGGCTCGATCAGCACCTCAAGCCACGGTAGGATGGCCCGTGCTCCGGTGGTTGGCCCTGCTTGGCTGCGCGGGCGCGTGCCATTTCGACTCTTCGGGCGCGGTGCCGCGCGGTCCGGGGTCTGACGCCGCGCCGGTCGACGCTGCACCGGAGGCGCTGCCGGCCGATGCCATGCCCGACGCGAGCCCACCCGACGGCCCCGTGGTCGACGCCGCCTGCGCCAGCTCCTGCACGACCTGCCCAGGCTGCTGCTACGAGCTATGCACGAACATGGACACGTGCTCCCGGGCGTGCTCGACCGCCGGTTGCACCTGCTCGTTCGATTGCGACAACGGGTCCCAGTGCAGTTACATGTGCAGCGGCGGGGCCAATTGCGTGCTGGTGGCGCGCTCGACTGCACAGATGGCGCCGAACTGCTCGGGGCAGGCCACCTGTTACGTCGATTGCACCGACCCGACCACGCTATGCACCGGCGTGATGTGCTCGGGTCAAGCCCACTGTCTGCTCAAGTGCGGCGGCAACCCGAACTGCTCGTTCGACGGCACGTGCAGCGCGCCCCAAAGCTGTGGCGGCGGCACCGTCGTGTGCCGTCGCGGCTGCCCGTAGCGCTACTTGCGTGCGCTGATCGCCGGCACCTGCAGCTCGCGCTCGCCGCGGTAGATCTGGCCGGGCCGGAAGATCCGGTTATCTTCCATCTGCTCGATCCAATGGGCCAGCCAGCCGGCCACGCGCGAGATCGCGAAGATGGGGGTGAAGAGATCGGCAGGGATGCCGAGCAGCTCGTATACGATACCCGAGTAGAAGTCGACGTTCGGGTAGATCCCTTTGGGGCCCAGCTGGTCGGTCACCACCTTCTCGACCTCCATGGCCACCGAGTAAAGGGGCGTGCCGCCCTTGCGATCGGCAAGCTGCCCGGCCAGACGCTGCAGGATGTTGGCACGCGGATCCTTGGTCCGATACACGCGGTGGCCAAATCCCATGATCTTTTGTTTGTTCGCGATTCGCGGCTCCACCCACTCGCGCACGCGCCGGGGCTCGCCGATCTCGCGCAGCATCCCGATGACGCGCTCGTTAGCGCCGCCGTGCAAGGGCCCGGTCAGGGTGCCCACCGCCGATGACACCGACGAGTAGGCATCGGCTTCGGTCGACGCGGTGACGCGCGCCGAGAAGGTGGACGCATTCATCGAATGCTCGGCGTGCAGTACCAGGGCGACGTCGAAGACGCGCGCCTCGAACGGATCGGGCGTGTGCTCGCTCAGCATGTACAAAAAATTCTGGGCGTGGTCGAGGTCGTCGCGGGGATGGATGTTCTCGTCGCCGTAACGCAGCCGGTGGTAGGCCGCCACGATGGTGGGCAGCTTGGCGATCAGCCGCACCGCCGGCTCGAGCTCGAACTTCTTCTTGCCCGCGTAGAACATGCCCAGCGCAGCCACGCCCGCTTGCAGCGCCTCCATCGGGTGGCCGGTTTCGGGCAGGCATTTGAGCAGGTCGACCAGCTTGTACTTGAGACGCCGGTGGCGTGACAGCGTGCCGCGCCACTGATCGAGCTCGGCGCGGTTGGGCAGCTTGCCGCGGATGAGGAGGTAGGCGGTCTCCTCGTACGAAGACTTCTCGGCCAGCTCTTCGATCGGGTAGCCGCGGTACTCGAGGATCCCCTTCTCACCGTCGATGAAGCAGATGCGCGATTCGGCGGCGGGGACGCCGGCCAGCCCGGGCACGAACGCCTTCTCGGCTTGTGGCATGAAACCTCCTCCAACGAGCCAGAGCCAGAATAGCTCACGTGCGCGCTTGAGGGAACTCGCAAACCACCGTGGTATGGATGCCGCCGCGCACGTTGAAATCGCCGGTCACCTGGGCCCGGCGGGGCGCCAGCGCCTGCACCAGGTCGTCCAGGATGCGATTGACGACCGCTTCGTGGAACGCACCCTGATCGCGGTAGGACCACAGATAGAGCTTGAACGACTTCAGCTCGACGCACAGGCGGTCGGGCACGTACTCGACCTGGATGGTCGCGAAGTCGGGCTGCCCGGTTTTCGGGCACAGGCAGGTGAACTCCGGGCACTCGAAGCGGATCACATAGTCGCGCTCCGGCTTCGGATTGGGAAACGTTTCCAGCGTGCGCGACGGCTGGGTCGGCATCTGGATTTGGTTTTAGCACGGCTCTTCAGCGGAAGTCGCGCGAAACCTCGGGGCCCGCGCCCGAACGCCAGGGTGCAAAACGGCGGCCGCGCACCGAAATCACGCCGTCCTGCTTTTGCAGCGTGCCGTCGATGATGAGCACGGCCGCACCGAGCAGGGTGGAGCGCGCGCCCTGGAAGCGCTTGGGCGTGATGATGACGTTGGCAAAGCCGGTCTCGTCCTCGAGCGTGACGAAGCAGAAGCCCTTGGCGGTGCCGGGGCGCTGGCGCACGATGGCGACGCCGCCCACTCGCACGGACGCCCGGTCGGGCAGGGCAGCCAGATCGCAGGCACGCGTAACCCCTGCCCGCGCCAGGGCCGTCCGCTCGAGCGCCATCGGGTGCGGGCCGCAGGTCAGGCCCAGCACCGCATAGTCGGCAGCCAGCGTCTCGTCGGGCGTCATGGCGGCGAGCGGCGACGGCTCGGGCTCGGGCGGCGGGTCGAGCGGCCCCGCGCCATCAAGCGCGTGGACCCGCCAGAGCGCCGCCCGCCGGTCCCGATCGAACGCGCCCAGCGCGCCCGCCTCGGCCAGCGCCTCCAGGTCGCAGCGCCGGAGCGCGGCCCGGCGCGCCAGCTCCTCGAGCGACTGAAAGGGTGTGCGCGCCCGCTCGTCCTCGATGCGCCGGCCGGCCGCCTCGGGCAGGCCGCCCACGTACTTGAGCCCGATGCGCAGCGCGCGCTGCTCGACCGTGCACAGCCAGTTCGAGCGGGTCACGTCGGGCGGCCGCACATCCACCCCGTGGCGCTCGGCATCCTTGATCAGCGTCGACGGGTGGTAAAAGCCGAGCGGCCAGTTGTTGAGCATGGCGCAGGTGAAGATGGCCGGGTGGTGCGCCTTCAGGTAGGCCGACGCGTAGACGATGAGCGCGAAGCTGGCCGCGTGCGACTCCGGGAAGCCATAATCCGCGAACGCCATCAGCTGCTGCCAGATCTGCTGGCAGGCCGGCTCCGAGATGCCGCGCTTGCGCATGCCTTCGAGCAGACGGTCCTGGATCTCGGCCATGCGCTGGCGCGAGCGCTTGTGGCCCATGGCGCGGCGCAGCTCCTCGGCCTGGGCGGCCGAGAAACCGGCCGCCTCCATGGCAATGCGCATGCCCTGCTCCTGGAACAGCGGCACCCCGAGCGTGCGGCGCAGGATCGGCTCCAGGGACGGATGCGCGTACGTGATCGGCTCGCGCCCGGCGCGCCGGTTTAAGTATGGGTGCACCGAGTGGCCCTGGATGGGGCCGGGCCGGATGATCGCGACTTCGACCACGATGTCGTAAAAATGTTTGGGCTTCAGGCGCGGCAGACAGCTCATCTGCGCGCGCGACTCGACCTGGAACAGACCCACCGTGTCGGCGCGCTGCAGCATGTCGTAGACTGCCGGGTCGCCCGGCGGCAGCGTGGCCAGATCCAGCTCCACGCCCGCGTGCGTGCGCACGAGCGGGATGCAGTCGGCCAGCACCGCCATCATGCCCAGACCCAGAAGGTCGACCTTGACGATCTTGAGATCCGCGCAGTCGTCCTTGTCCCACTGAACGACCACGCGGTCGGGCATGGCGGCCGCTTCCAGCGGCACCACCTCGTCGAGCCGGCCGGCCGTGACCACCATGCCGCCCGAGTGTTGCGACAGATGACGCGGCAGCCCCTCGATCTGGGCGGCCAGCTCGAGAAGCAGCTTCACGCGGGGTGCGGACGCATCGAGCCCGGCCTCGCTGAGCTGGGCTCGGATCGAGTCGGCGTCGTCGGTAAACTCGAATGGTGACAGCAACTTGGCCAGTCGATCGATGAGCTCTTCCGGCAGCCCCAGCACCTTGCCGAGATCGCGCACTGCGCTGCGCCCGCGGTAGGTGATGACCTCCGCGGTCATGGCTGCGCCGTGCCGGCCGTAGCGGCGGTAGACGTACTGGATGACCTCCTCGCGCGGATCGCCCGACGGCAGATCGAGATCGATGTCGGGCCACTCGCCGCGCGCCTCCGACAGAAAGCGCTCGAAGAGGAGCTCCATGCCGATGGGATCGACGGCTGTGATGCCGAGCGCGTAGCAGACCGCGCTGTTGGCGGCCGAGCCGCGTCCCTGCACCAGGATGCCGCGCGAGCGCGCGAACTCGACCAGGTCCCAGACGATGAGAAAGTAGCCGGCCAGATCGAGCCGCGTGATCAGGTCGAGCTCGTGCTCGAGCTGCCTGTGCACGCGCGCAGGCAGCGGGTCCCCGTAGCGACGGCGGGCACCCTCCTGGGCCAGCTGGCGCAGGTGCGCGGCCTGCGTTCTGCCCTCGGGAACCGGGTAGGGCGGGAAGCGATAGCCGAGGTCGTCGAGCGTGAAGGCGCAACGCTCGCCGAGCGCGTGCGCGTTGGCGATGGCCTCGGGGAGATCGTGAAAGCGCGCCGCCATTTCGGCGGGTGATGGGAGATGGAACTCGCAATTGGGCAGAAGGCGGGTGCCGGCCTCGTCGAGCGTGGTGAGATGGCGAATGCAGGTGAGCGCATCGTACAGCCGCCGCCGGTCGGCGCGGGCGTAGCGCACGTCCCCGGTCGCGACCACGGGCAGGCTGAGGCGCCGCGCACGGGCGAGCAGGCGCTGGTTCAACCGCTCTTCGTCGGGCAGGAGGTGGCGCGATAGCTCGAGCGCGGTCGCGCGCGGCCACAATGCGGCCGTCCGATCGACCAGGGCCGGGTGGCGGCACAGCGCAACCAGCCCGGCCGCGTTTTCCTCGAGCGCGTCCCAGCTCGCGCACGGCCTTTCGCGCGGGTTCTCGAGATGGGCCCGCGAAAGCAGCCGGCACAGATTCTTGTAGCCGCGCTGCGACTCGCACAGGAGCAGCAGGCGGCCGCCGCCGGGCACAGCCACGTCCGCGCCAACCAGCGGCCGAAGCCCGACCGCGCGCGCGGCTTTCCAGAAGCGGGGCGCTCCGTAGATCCCGTCGCGATCGGTCAGCGCGAGCGCCGACAGGCCCAGCTCGGCCGCGCGCCCGACCAGATCCTCGGGCAGCGAGGCGCCATCGCGGAACGAGAAGGCCGATTGGCAATGCAGCTCGGCGTAGGTCAATCGAACATCCCCACCACCTGCCATCGCTCCAGGTTGCGACAGACCAGGTAGATGGCTCCGCTTACGGTGCGGACCTCGTAGTAGTCGCGCTCGAACGGCTCGCGCCACCAATCGGCGCTGAGCCGCCAGGGTCCGGCGTGCGCGGTCACGCGGGCGCCCTGGACCTTGGCCAGCGCGTCTAGCTCCTCGGTCGGTGGCAGCCAGCGCAGCGCCACCACCTTGTGCGGGCCCGCCGGGGCGGTCGCTGCCGCCGTGCGCGGCGGGGCAAACGGGATCAGCCGCTGCGCATCCGGCCGGTGCGAGTCCAGGACCTGGGGCGAGCCCACGTGGCCTGGGCCCACGATGGCCTCTACACGGGCCACCGTGGCCTGCAGGGTTTCGGGCGGCGGCGGCACCGGATCGAACAGCGACAACTGATCGGTTGCCGGCGGCGCCGGGCGCGCCACGATTGCAATCCCGGTCACCCCGCGATCGGGCGGCTGTGCGGCCACGGCCAGTCGCACCAGCGTGGTCATGGTCGCTACCTGTCGGGTGGGCGCGCGCAGCGGCACCTGGATCTCGTGCATCCCGCGCGGATCGAGCGCAAGCCGCACCTCCAGCGCCGAGGCCGCCAGCGCGCGACAGTGAAGCCGCGCCACCAGCCGTTCGAGCAGCCCGCGCACCACGAACGCCAGCGACTCCACGTCATAGAGCGCCCAGTCCAGCTCGATCGCCTCCTCGAACCGCAGCGGAGCCGGGGCCGGGCACAGGGGATCGTCGCCCCTGGTCTGGCCGCCGATGGCCGCCCGCGCGCGCCGCGCCAGACGCGCCCCTTCCTCGCCCAGCCGCCGCCCGACCGCAGGCGGCGCCAGCGCGGCCAGATCGGCCACCTTGCGCACCCCCCAGCGGGCCAGCCGAGAGGCCGCCTCCGGCGACGGCTCGAGCGCTTCCACCGGCAGCACTCCCACCACCACCTCGCGCCAACGCGCACGCAGCTTGGCCGCAAACTTGCCGCTGCCGATGCCGACTCGCACGGAAAGCCCCACCCGCTGCGCGGCTGCGAGCACGGCTTTCTGTAAGTCCTGCGCGGTCTCGTGCAAACGCCCGAGGCCGCTGGCATCGAAATAGATCCAGCCCGGCTCGGCCGCCTCCACGTGCGGGGAGAACCCATAGGCCACATCGGCCAGCGCAGCCGCGGCCGCACGCACGATCTCGCGGGCCGGCGTGCGCAGCGTAAGGTGCGGGCAAACCGCCAGGGCGGCGGTTGCGGTCATGCCGGGACGCACCTCTTGCCGGGCCGCGGCGAACGTCATCGCCGTCACCTGTCCCTGCTCGAGGATGGCCACCGCCTGTCCACGCAGCTCGGGCTCGGCGCGCAAAAGCGCCTGCAGCGGCAGCGAGGGCGCCCACAGACACGCGATCATGAGCCTCTCCTCAGAAGGTCCAGCGGCGCCAGAGCGATCTCGGTGCCGGCTGCCGCCTCCATGAGCGGCGTGCGCCGCTTGGCGCGCGCGATCTCGGCGCAGGCCGTGATCTGTCCGAGCAGCGAAGGGCCCAGCTCGACGTTCCGATGGCCCAGTCGCAGCGTGACCTGGGCGAACGTGCCCGCTTCTGCCCGCTCGCCCAGCACGAGCAGGCACGCGTCCGCCTGCTCGGCCCGCCGCGCCAGCCGTGCCCAGGCACTGTCGGGCACGCGCCCATGCGCCCCCACTCGATCCAGCACCAGAAGCTCGAAGCCGCCGCCGGCCAGCACCACGTCGGCCGCGCGCAGCGCTTCTCCGAGCCCGCGCGCCTGCGCCAGCAGCAGCCGCGTGCAGTCGACCCCGGCTCGGACCGCGCTGCGGGCGTCGAACCCGTACGCGGCGTCGACCCAGGCCACCAAAGCTCCGCGGCCGGTGGCGGCGGCAGCGGCCTGCAGGGCCAGCGAGGCACGTCCGCTCCCGGTCGCTTCGACCATCGCCCCGCGCGCAAGCCCCCCACCGAGCACGGCGTCGAGCGCGGCCACGCCGCTCGACACGCGTACCGGGCGCCGCTCGATGGCGTCGGCCGAGCGTACCCGTGCCCCCAGATCGGCTCGCAGGCGCGCCAGCGCCATGGTTTTGGGCTGCACAAGAGATCAGGTTACTGCTTATTTGTTCAGCATGCAACGGTGGATTTTTGGCTTGTCAAAAATTGAATTCTAAGATACATTTATATCAGGGGGACATTGAGCTCATGTCGACTGCTGCCCTCCCGGAGGGCATCTCGCGTCCGTACATCCCGAGCCCGCAAGCGCGTGCTCTGGCCCGTCAGATCGAGCACAAATGCCAGCAGCTCGACCAGCAGAACCCGTTCGAGCTGCTCGGGGTCAGCCCGACCAGCACGCGCGAGCAGATCTGGTCCGCGCATCATCTATTCGCCCGACTGTTCGACCCGGAGCGCCTGGCCGCGCTTGGGCTCTCGGAGCTGCGCGCCGACGTCGAGCGCATCCGCGCCCGTCTGGCCGGTGCGCTGGCGGCGCTGACCGATGAGACTGCGCGCGCGCAGCAGCTTGCCCTGCTGGCCGAGCAGGGCCTCGATCAACTTCGCTTCGACGCCGCCATCGAGCTTTATCATCATGCGGCTCGCCTGGCGCCCGACGATCCGCGCTACCCGGCCCGCCTGGCCTGGCTGCTCTACCACCATCCCAGCCGCGCGCGTGCGCAGGTGATCGGTTCGGTACGCCGGGAGATGGCGCGCACGCTCAAGCTGGCTCCGGCCGCTCCCGAGCCCTACACCTGGTTGGGCGAGATCTACCTGGCCGACCGCAAGCACGAGCAAGCGATCGAGTGCTTTCGGTGGGCGCTGGCGCTCCAGGGCGGCTGCCGGGCGGCCGAGCGCGGGCTGCGTCTGGCCACCCTCCGTCAGAGTGAGCGGTGCGAGTGGACGCAGCCGGGCGTGCGCGCGGACGGGTAAGCGAGGCCGGGCCTTCAGGCGCCGTCGACGGTAACCCCGAACGGCGCCACCGCCTGCAGGATGGCTTCGGGATCGAAGGCCTGCGCGGGCGCCAGCGCGCCCGCCTTGGCGTAGCTTGATTCGCGCGCCCGCTCGGCGCCGAACGCAATCAGGTGCGCGGTCAGGCCGTAGGGGTCGCGCCCGCGCACGTCGACCACCCGGCTGCCGCCGGGCCCGCGCGCCTCGACGTGGATGGTGAAGCGGGTCTGGCCGCGCTCCTCGGCGCTCGGGCCCTCGGACCCGGCGCTGATGCGGCGCTCGAGGAAGCGGCGCACGCGCTCGCCCGCACGCGCCGCTACGGGAATGAACAGGCGCATCAGCGCAATCAGGCGCGGCGTGCCGACGAGGTAGGTCTTGCAGACGCGGGTTTCGACGTGCCGCGGAACCGTGAGCACCTCCGGGTAGGGCACCAGCAGCGCGGGCCGCGGTCCGGGCGGCTGCGGCAGCGCGATCACCCGCTTCTCGGCAGCCGGTCGCACCGGCTGCAGCTGGCCGTCCTGCCAGGCCCAGCCGGGACCGCTCATGATGAGGAGCGCGCTTTTCTGGGTCCCCCGCGACATCCCGAAGCCGGCCACGGCATAGGTCACGGTGAGCTCGTCGAGCGGGCCGAGAGCGCGCGCGGCCAGCGCGGCCGCCGCGTCGCCCAGCGCGACCTCGAATGCGAACGAAGGCACCAGCGCGCAGCCACGCGCGCGCGCGGGCGCGTCGTACCGATCGTAGACCAGCCGCACAAACGGCTGCTCGCCGGTGGTATCGAGATAGTGCACACCGTGCTCCACGCAGGCGGCGACGGCCGGCTCACCGAGGCGCGTAAAGGGGCCCGCACACGAGACCAGCACCCGCACGCCGCGCAGAAGCGGCACCAGCGTGTCGGGCTGGGTGAGGTCACAAACCGCCTGTGCGGCCCCGCCCAGCTCGTCGGCCAGCGCGCGCAGCTTGTCGCGATCGCGACCGGCCAGGATCAGCGGCAGCCCGCGCTCGCGCAGGGCATGCGCCACCAGGCGGCCCGTATAACCGGTCGCACCCAGCACGGCAACCTGGGCCTCGAGAGCCATGGCCGAGCATCCTATCGAAAAAGCGCGGATTCAACGATCGATTGACAAGTACGGCACCCTACGTGTAAATTTTCGTTCACTTAGGAGGGGCCTTAGCAAGGAGAGCTTTCGATGCGCACTGCACTCGTCTTCCTGGCGCTCGTGGTGGCCGGCGGCACGATGTTTTCAGCGTGCGGCGGCTCGGGAGGAAACGGCGGCTCGGGCGGGGCAGGTGGGAGCGGGGGCTCGGGCGGCGGCTCGGGCGGGTCGGGCGGAAGCGGCGGCACCGCGGGGAGCGGCGGCACCGGCGGCGCCGGCGGCAACTATGCGCTCGCCGCCGAAATCACCATCGGGCCATTCATGCTTAACCCCGGGGAGGTCACCTACTGCATCACCAAGCGCATGCCGACCAGCGCGAACACCGACGTCACGCGCATCGAGTCGTCGCTGTTGCCGGGCAGCCACCACCTCATCTTCTACAAGTCGGCCGACGCCCAGGAAGCGCCCAACCCGACCCCATGCACGCCTTTCGTGGGCCTCATCCAAGGCACCATCCCCCTTTACATCGCCGAATCACCGGAAGCGCATCTGGACTTCCCGCAAGGGGTGGCCTACTCGCTCCCGGCCGGCCAGATGTATCGGCTGGAAGCCCACTACATCAACACCACGCAGTCGATGATCACGGCCATGGGCACGGTGCGAGTGTACACGTACACCAATCCCGCGCAGGTCACCAACCACGCCGACCTGCTGTTCTACGGCAACGCAAACATCAGCATCCCCCCCGGGGCCACCGTGACCGTGGGGCCGACGTTCCATGCCATCAACGACGGCCGCAAGCTGTTCGCCATGACCACGCACACGCATCGCCTTGGCATCGACGCCAACATCGAGCTCTCAACCGGCGCCAACGATCCGGGCATGCAGCTCTACGACAACCGGGTCTGGGACAATCCGCCGCTCATGCTCGTCGATCCGCCGCTCCAGATCCCGCCCGGGCAGGGCCTCCGCTTCAACTGCACCTACCACAACACCACGAGCGCGACCGTCCACTTCGGCGAGTCGGCGCTCGACGAGATGTGCTTCATCTGGGCCTATTACTTCCCGTCGGCAGGCTTCGACGTGTGCGCGACCGGCCTGTTCAATCCCTGCTAGTGAATTGATCAGAGCGTGCCCGGGATGAGCGTGGTCGGCGCCTGCTCGGGATAGCCGCCCATCCGTTCCGCAATCTGCGCGTGCTGCGCGTCCAGCCGGTGCGCATCGGCGGCTGCACCCAGTGCCGGCGTGCCCAGCGCGTTGACCAGGCAGCGCGGCCCCCCGCCGCCCTTGCCGAACAGCTCGCCCAGCTCGAGATCGACCACCGAAAGGCCCCGGTCGGCCAGCTGCCGGAGCAGCCCCTCGCTGAGCCCGTGCGGGGCCAGAAAGCGCCCGCCCACCGCCAGCGCGTTGCAGGCATAGCCCAGCGCGTCGGCCTCGTCGACCGGGATGACCTCGACGCCGCTGGCGAAGCTTTTCAGCTCGTCGAGCGACCGATCGACCAGCGCGGCCGCGCATGCGAGCAGCACCGGCCCGCGTGGGGTATCGAACGCGTCCAGGCAGGTGTCGCCGTGGAAGAAGGGATCACGCAGCTTGACCTCGAGCGTGCGCGCGCCCGCGGGCAGCCGGCTCCGGACCTCGGCCACGCTGTCGTGCACGCTGCGCACCCCGTACGACAGGATGTAGCGGTTGCCGGGCAGCGTGCACACCTCGGCCTGGCCTTCCCAGGTTGCCTGCGCACGCTCTGTGGCCAGCCCCAGCTTGCGCGCGAAGGCTTCCACGGGCTCGCGCTCGGCCACCCGATGCGAGGCCCACATGCTCGAGACCAGGAACGTGTTGCCGAGGAGGGTCCCGGCATTGGCCGTGTAGATGAGGCCGGTCAGCGGCGGCTCCAGGGCTGGCGGCGGCATCACCAGCACGCGGCCGCCCGCGGCCGCGATCGCATCGGCAAGCGCGAGCCACTCGGCGCCGGCACGGCGTGGGTTGGTGGACGGGCGCCCCTGGGACCGGAAGTTGGAGGCGCCGCGGATGCGCCACGACGGTCCCGGATAGGACATCAGGAAGTGGGGACTCGACACGCGCCGGATAGTATCAGCTTTTTTGCCGAGAATCGCGCACGACTGCGGCCGGCAGGCGGTCGACGAAGCGGACCCCGATGGAGCCGCTCGCATGCGACCAAGCCACCACCGCGTCCACCTGCACCTTGCGTGCGCCGGCACGCCAGAGCAGGGTCAGCCCTGCCCCTTCGGGCGGCGGCGCAGCAGCGGTCTCGAGATAACCCCCGGTCGCGCTCAGATTCAGAAGCGTGCCCCGAAACAGCGAGTCCGAGCCGGCGCATTGCACCTCGACCCGGCAGGTCGCCCGCGATTCTCGACGCCTCTCGGCAAGGCCCATCGAAATCCTCCCCGGCTGCCCCTCGCCAAAACCTTGCGCATTGTAGCGCAGTTTGGGGCCTGTGCACGGTTTTGCGCTATTATCGGCCGCCATGGCCCACTGGCTTCTCAAGACGGAACCGTCCACGTACAGCTTCGACACGCTCGAGAAAGAAGGCCGCGCAGTCTGGGACGGGGTGACAAACCCGGTCGCGCTGCGCAATCTCAAGCAGGCGGCGGTAGGCGACCAGATCGTGGTCTATCACACCGGCGACGAGCGGGCGGCGGTCGGCTGGGCTGAGGTTGTGGGCGCGGCCTATCCCGACCCCAAGGCCCAGGATCCCAGGCTGGTCGTGATCGACATCGCGCCCCGGGGCCGGCTCAAAAACCCGGTGAATCTGGCCACCTTGAAGGCCCACCCGGGCTTTCGCGAGAGCCCCCTGGTTCGGCAGGGGCGGCTATCGGTGGTGCCGCTCAGCGCCGAGCAATGGGCCGAGCTCAAGCGGCTCGCTGGGGGTTGAAAAGCCCGCGCGCGGATGATAAGTGAAGCGAATCGCGAGGAGGCGGACATGCTGTTCTCCGGGATCGACGATCTGAAGACGGCGCTGCGCGGCACGCTGAGCCTGGGCAAGGATGGGGTGAAGGTCGACGACGAAGCCGCGCTGCGGCGGGAGCTGATCGATCGCCTGGTCTGGAACGCGGTCTTTCACAAGGAGGAGGCAGTGCGCGAGCTGGCGCGCTGGGTGATCCGGGGCGCGGCGCTCGCGACCGGCGCGCCGTCCGCCTCCATCCAGGGCCTCTACGACGCCATGGGGCGCGGCGAGGCGGGGGGCTTCACCACCCCGGCGCTGAACCTGCGCGGCCTGACCTACGACGCCGCCCGGGCCGCCTTCCGGGCCGCGCTGCGCAACCAGGTGGGCGCGCTGGTGCTCGAGCTGGCGCGCTCGGAGATGGGCTACACGTTCCAGCGTCCGGGCGAGTACGCGGCCGTGGTGCTGGCGGCTGCCGTCAAGGAAGGCTGGAAGCACCCGGTGTTCATCCAGGGCGATCACTTCCAGTTCGCGATCAAGAAATGGAAAAGCGACCCGGCGGGCGAGCGCAAGGCGATCGAGGATCTGACGCGGGAGGCGATTGCGGCCGGCTTCCTCAACATCGACATCGACAGCTCGACTCTGGTCGACCTGTCGTTCCCGACCCTGCGCGAGCAGCAGAAGGTCAACTTCGAGCAGGCGGCCGAGCTGACCGCGTTCATCCGCAAGCTGGAGCCGCGCGGGGTCTCGATCTCGGTGGGCGGCGAGATCGGCGAGGTGGGCAAGAAGAACTCGACGCCCGAGGAGTTTAGCGCCTACATGGAGGGGTATCGCGAGCATCTGGCGCGCCAGGATGGGGGGTCTCTGCGCGGGATCTCCAAGATCAGCATCCAGACCGGGACCAGCCATGGCGGCGTGCCGGGCCCCGACGGCAAGGTGGTCGAGGTCAAGCTCGACTTCGGAGCGCTCGAGGTCATCGGCGAGCTGGCGCGCAAGAAATACGGCATGTCGGGCGCGGTTCAGCATGGCGCCTCGACGCTGCCCGAGGAGCTGTTTCACAAGTTCCCCGAGTGTGTGACCTCCGAGATCCACCTGGCGACCGGGTTCCAGAACCTGATGTTCGACCATCAAGCCTGGCCCGAGGAGCTGCGCGAGCGCCAGAATGCGTGGTGCAAAGCCAACTGCGCCGACGAGGCCAAGGCCGGCGAGACCGAGGAGCAGTTCCTGTACAAGACCCGCAAGAAGACCTACGGCCCCTTCAAGCTGGACATGTGGCAGCTTCCGCCCCAGGTCAAGGGTCCCATCTTCCAGGACCTCGAGCGCAAGTTCGAGTTCTTGATGAAGCAGCTCAAGGTGGCGGGGACGCGCCAGGTGACCGATCGGTTCGTCAAGCCGGTGGCGGTGCTGCCGCCTCCGCCGCGGGCGGCCGGTGGGAGCGGCGGAGAAGCCTACGAGCAGGTCGAGGGCGAGTAGGCCACGGCTGCCCCCCTGTCAGCCATTGTCTGGACGCTGATTGCGCTCTTGATCGTGATCGCGTTCGTGGTCGACGTGCCCCTGTGGCTGCTGTCGCTGCTTTTCGATCCGCGGCGGCGCGCGATCCACGTGTGGCACATGGCGATCGGTCGCGCCATCGTGCATGTGAACCCGTTCTGGCGCGTGCGGGTCGAGGGGCCGAACCGGCTGCCCGCGGGCCGGTTCGTCGTGTGCGCCAACCACCAGTCGAATGCCGACATCTTCTGCCTGGGCTTCGTGCGCGGCCAGTTCCGCTATCTGGCCAAGCAGAGCCTGCTGCGGGTGCCTGTGTTCGGATGGGTCATGCAGATGGGCGGGCACATTTCGGTCGAGCGCGGCGAGCGCGCGTCGGGGGAGCAGGCGCTGGCGCGCTGCCAGTGGTGGCTCGAGCGCGGGATCTCGGTGGCGTTCTTCCCCGAGGGTACGCGCAGCGAGAGTGGCCGGATCAAGGAATTCAAAATGGGTGCGTTCAAGCTGGCGGTCGAGGCGGGCGTGCCGGTGCTGCCGATCGTGATCTCGGGGACCGCGACGGCGCTGCCCAAGCACGGCTTCGTGATGCGTGAGCGCGCGCGGGTGCGCCTGCGGTTGCTCGCGCCCATCCCGGCGGGCCCAGATGCGGAGGCGCTGCGCGACCGTACGCGCGCGGCGCTCATCGCGGCCCACGCGGAGCTGGAGGCCAGTCCGGCCGGTCAGTGATTATGGCCCACGTGCTCGTACTGTGCGCTCTCGATCTGGAGCGTAGAGTGGGCGATCGCGTATTTGTGGAGCAGCATCTCCTTGATGCAGGTTAGCAGCGCGTCGTGAGCGGCGGGCGGCAGATCGGGGACCGCCACCACGTGCACCGACAGCGCATGCATGCCGCTGGTGATGGTCCAGATGTGCAGATCATGGACGTCGCGGACGCCCGCGATGCCCTGCAATGACTTGACCACCTCGGCCAGGTCGATGTCGGCGGGGACCGCTTCCAAAAGCACGTGCACGGCCTCGCGGATGAGGCGAAACGCGCTCGCGATCACCACCAGGCCGATCACGCTCGAGAGAAGCGGGTCGATCCAGGACAGGTGGCGCCGGAAATGCATGAGGACGCCGCCGCCCAGGACCGCGATCGAGGTCAGCGCATCGCCGGCCACATGGAGGTAGGCGCTGCGCACGTTGAGGCTGTGCGAGCCCCGCAAGAGCAGCATGCCGATGCTCATGGCAAAAAGGCCGACCAGCGCGAAGACGACGACCAGATCGGCACGGATCGGGACCGGGTTGCGGAAGCGCTGATAGGCCGCGGCCAAAAGCCAGATCGACAGCGCCAGCAGCACCACCCCGTTGATCAGAGCGGCCAGGATCTCCAGGCGGTGGAAGCCGTAGGTGCGGCGCGGATCGGGCGGGCGCGCCGCCAGCACGAGCGCGAACCAGGACAGGCCGAGCGCAGCCACGTCGGTAAGCAGGTGCGCCGCGTCGGAGCGCAGCGCGAGCGAGCCCGAGACGAGGCCGCCCACGAATTCCGTGATCATGAGCGCGGTGGTCAGGATCAGAGTGGCCAGCATGCGGCGGCGCTCGGAAACGGTGGCGTGGCCGTGCTGGTGATCGTCGCACAGGCCGTGCACGTGCTCGTGGTCGGGCTCGGTCGGGCGCGGCCCGTGCGCGTGGTGATCGTGGCCGTGGAGGTCGCGATTGTGTGGTCGCATCAGCGCGCGCCTCGTCGGTGCCCGGCGTGCTTGAGCCCCTCCTCGATCAGCACCATCACGTGCGCATCGTCGAGCGAGTAGAAGATCTCACGGCCGGCGCGGCGCGGCTTGACCAGCCGTTCGGAGCGCAGGATGCGCAGTTGGTGGGACACTGCAGGCTGGCTCATGTGAAGGCGTACGCACAGGTCATGCACACAGCGTTCACGCGTGCCCAGCGCGGCCAGGATTTTGAGCCGAGTCGGGTCGCCGAGCGTCTTGAAGATCTCGGCCAGGCCGTGGACGCGCTCGGCGTCGGTCTGGAGCGATCGGCTGAGCAGGCGGTGCGCGATTGTCATCAAATATTCATATGAGCATGTGCTCATGTATAGTGTGTGCGAGCTGACCAGCCCTGTCAACCCGGCCGCCGCTTGCTGAGCAGGTAGCGCGCACCCACGTCGACCAGGAAGTCGCTGCCCAGACCGGTGCGGCCAATCAGCATCGGAAACAGCATCTCCCCCCGGTCGGTCAGGGTCACCCGCACGCGGCGCTGCACCGGGCCTATCGCAAGCGTGGTCTCGATGACCGGCCGGCGCTGGGCGGTGCCCCCGGAGTCGCGCACGGTCACCATTTCCACCACGGCCGCGCGCGCGCGGACCGGACCGCCGCGCGCACGTGCCCGCGCCCCGGTCGGCACCTCGATCTCGACCAGCGGGCGGCCGCGCCCATCCTCGCCCAGGCGCCTCCACGCGGTCACATGCAGCGCGCACGTGCGGGCTCCGGTGTCGATCTTGGCCTTGAGCCGCGGCACACCCAGGTCGGGCAACGCCACCCACTCTGACCAGCCGACCAGCGTGCGCGGCGACTGCGAGCGGGTCGACGGGGGCGGTGGCCGCGTGGCATCCCGGCCAATCCACGCCAGCGCCATGCCCGGCTGCACGACCGCCCGCGCGGTGGTCGCGATGACCAGCCCCGGGAAGGGCGCGGTTTCCAGACGCCGCTCGTCGCTCCACGGCGATACGATCTCGCACAGCGGCTCGCCCAGCCGCGCAAAGTGTCCCGGCTTGACCCGGAGCTCGACCAGGCCGCCCGCTTGCGC
>DATFWX010000143.1:0-6660 GCA_035258845.1 Polyangia bacterium
CTCGGGGAGCTCGGGGGCGCGCTGGCCGGCTTGAGCCGCGGCAGACGTGCCTGCGCCGCCCGTGCCTGTCCGCTCTGCGGGTGCTCCTTGATCAGCCGGTCCCAGGCCGCGCGCGCCTTGTCGGGCTCGCTCAGCCGCTCGTACGACTGGCCGAGCAGGTACAGCGCTTCGGCGTCGAGATCGGTGCCGCTGTATTCTTTGAGCAGCCCCTCGAGTCGCCACGCCGCCGCCCGCCACTTGTCGCGCTTGGCGTAAAAGCGCGCCACGTAAAGCTCGCTGGCGGCCAGGCTGCGCGTGGCGTCGCGCCGATACTGCTTGGCCTTATCGAGGTACTTCGAGTGCGGCCACTTCTCGATGAACATGTCGATCTCGCGCCGCGCGTCCCGGGTCGCCGACTGATCCTTTTCATGGGCCGGCGGGATCAGAAAGAAATCCTCCGGCATCTGCTTGACGTAGGCCTCGCAGATCTTGAAGCCCACGTAACCGTCCTCGACAAACTCATGGGTCGGGTGCGAGCGGCCGAACATCTTATATTGATCGACCGCCTCCAGATAATGGCCGCGCTCGAATTGGGTGTCCGCAATGCGCAGCTCGGCCAGCACCGCGTACTTGGAGAATGGGAACTTCTGCTTGACGAAGTTGAAGTACTTGATGGCTTCCGGAAAGTTGTCGTCTTTGAGCTCCTTGAGCCCCTTCTCGTAGTTGGATTTGGCCGTGACCTGATAGGTCACGTTGTGCTCGCCTTCACTGCCGCCGCCACACGCGGAAAGCGCGCAGCTCACGGCCAAACACGCGAATCTCCACTGCATGCGCGGCTCAGTCTACTGGGTCACATAGACCCTGTCAAAGTGATTGGACTCGGCCCGGGCGGCCCCGGTTGGCCGTCCGGGGCCGGGCCGCGGGGCCGTCCTAGCGTGCGAATCCGGGCGCCAGCATGGCGACCATGCCGGCGATATTCTGCACTTTCTGCGAGCGCATCCAGGCTTCGGAGGGTTCGACCAGCTGGCGTCCCTCGTCGCCGCCGATCAGCAGCCCCTGGTGCCGCCGGGCCACCGCGGCGTGGAGCGCCATATCGGCAGCCTCGGCATGGGCGGCGGCCGCGCGCAAGAGCTCGAGCGCTCGCTCGGTCTGGCCGCGCGTGGCGGCGACTCCGGCCAGCAGGAGCTCGGCCAGGGGATTCGACCAGGGCATGCGTTCGCGCGCGATCCTGCGGGCGTCTCGCGTGGCCACCCGAAGCAGCTTCTCTTTCTCGGCACCCGGCGCCTGGGCGGCGGCCAGCGCCCCGCGCGCACGCAGGTGAAGCATGTTGATCCGATTGAGCTGGCAGTACAAAAGATAAGAGCCCCGGAGCGCCCGCCAGCTGCTGGCGACTCTTCGATAGGCGCCCGGCCCGTCGCCCACGTAGAGATCGATCTGCGCCTGCGCGTACAGCTCGTCGGTGTGCTGAACGTGGAAGCTTTTCTGCGACCAGCGCTTGAGCGCATCCGTGGCCGCCCGGCGCGCGCCCGCCACGTCGTCACGCACCAACCAAGCCAGATTGGGCGGACCGGTACACATGTTGACGGCTGCATAGAGGTCGCCTCGATCTTCGGCCTCCTGCAGGTACATGGGCACCCTTCGACTGAGCTCGCCCAGCTCGCCCAGCCAGGACAGCGAGCAAGCGGTCAGGAGCTGGGCCGTGAAGCGCTCCCAGCCCACGCCGGTGCAGCGCTCACGAAAGATGCGCTCGGCCCCCTCGCAGGGCGCCAGTGCGTCCTTCCAGCGCCCCTGCAGGTACGCCAGCGCCGCCTGGCAGCCCAGCAGCCAGCTCGAAACCAGCGGATCGTCGAGCCGCGCCGCCAGCTCCTGGGCGCGCGCATGCATCCGCTCGGCGCGCCGAGCGGCCTTCCCACCCTCGGCCGCGATGAAGATGGCCTGCCCGGCCAATCCGCGTGCGATCGCGGCTTCCTGACCCAAATCGAGCGCGAGCAGAAGGTACTGCAGGTGAAAGGCGGCGCCGCGAATGGTGTCGGTCATCCCCAGCCCCACGGCAGCCGCCCAGCAGATGTTCATGCGCAAGGAGCTCTCGGCCGTCAGCTCGGCTTTGCTGCGCGCTTGAAAGCGCAGGCCACGCAGCCGCATGCGCGCGCGACCGATCACCACCGACAGGAGGGCCCGGCGCGGCGTGGTCGCGATCTTCTTTCCCACCGCCCGCGCCGCCATCGAGAGCACCGCGATGCCTTCGTCCAGGCGACCGCTGCGCAGGAGCTGCTCGGCGGCGCGGCGCCGCAGATCGAGCGCCTCCACCGGGTCGGCATCGGAGGCGACGGCGAGGTAAACCCCGGCTGCCTCCGTGCCTCGGCCCGCGTTCGTGAGCGCATCTCCCAAAAGGACGGTCAGGGCCTGCCGCTTGGCCGCCTCCTCGAGCGGGACCAGCTCCAGGCACAGCCGATACAGCCTGACCGCACGCTCGAATGCGAGCGCGGCGGCGGCCTGGTCCGCGGCCTGGATCGCGTACTGGACGGCCCGGTCGGGCTGGCCGGCTTCGCGCCAGTGTACGGCCAGCGTCTCGGCGTCGGTCCGCTGCGCGGTTTCCAGAGCCACCGCGAGCCGACCATGGTACTCGCGCACGGCCGCCGCCGTCAGGTTTTCCAGAACCGCGTCACTGACCCGATCGTGATACGCCTCCACCGTGTCAGCGAGCCGGGCGCCACTTCGGCGGATCAGGTGGCTGGCCTCGAGAGTGGCGACATGCTCGACGAACTCGGCGAAATCGATCTGCGCCGCCTGCGCAATGATCTGCTGTCCGACCGGGGCTCCGGCAGTCGCGACCAGCTCCATGATGCGCCGGGCCGCGTCGTCCAATCGACTGATCCGGGACCACAGCGCCTGCTCCAGGTGCATGCGACCGTGGGCGGGCCCGGGGGCGGTCTGAATGTGGTGAACCATCTCCTCGATGAACAGAGGATGTCCGCCCGCTTCTTTGGCAATCGACTCGGGAGTCGAGGTGCTCGCGTCCGCGAGGCTGCGCATGAGCAGGGCCGCGAGCTGGGAAGCTTGCAGCTCCGGCAGCCCGCGCACGGCCAACGTGCGGGCGCCCCAGGCCAAGAGCGCGGGCGGGCCCGGCTTCTCGTCGGCTGCGGTCCGCATGGTCACGATGAGCAGCAGCGCGGGCGCGTCGGGCGAGCGCATGACCTCGCCCAAAAAGGCCAAGCTGTCGATGTCGGCCCACTGGAAGTCGTCGATGGCGGCGACGAGCGGGTAGCGCTCACAGAGCCGGCCCAGGAGCTCGACGAACGCGGCCAGAACGTGGATTCGGAGCTCCTGGGGGTTCAGGATGGAGCCACGAGGCCGCGGGGCCTGTGCAACCACCCGCACCTTCTGCAGCACCGGGAAGACGTTCGCGAGCAGGTCGATGCGTCGGGGCAGGAGCGCGGCCGCCTCCGGGTCGGCCAGCCGACCGATGAAATGCGCCAGCCCGTCCACCACGCCATCGAGCGCCTTGTAGGGCACCGCTTCTCGTTCGTGGCACCGTCCCGCCAGCGCCACCAGCTGCGGGATCTCGGTGCGCAGCGCCTCGATCAGATGCTCGACCAGGCGACTCTTGCCGATGCCCGATTCGCCGCTCACCAGCACGGTCACCGGCCGGCCCTGCCGACTCTCCTCGAACGCTCGCCGCAGCGTCAACAGCTCGCTCTCGCGACCGACGAACGGAGCGTGCGGCTTGTGCCAGGAAGATGGCCGCGGGCGCGGCGGCTGGGCCTCCACCTGGAGACCAAACCGACTGAGAAGCTGCGGCCCCGCCGGCCGGGACTCGGGCCTGACTCGAAGCAGCTCGAGGCACAGCTCGCTCAGATCCGGCGGCGCGGTGGGTGCGACGGTGCGGGGCGGGACCGGCTGCTGCTCGCGCTTCTTTTTCAAGATCTCGAAGATCGATCCGGTAAAAGGCAGGGTTCCGGTGAGCGCCTGGTAGAGCACGACCCCGACGCTGTACCAGTCGGCGGCCGCATCGATCTGCCGTGAGGTGGCCTGCTCGGGCGCCATGTAGTCCGCGGTTCCGACTGCGATGTTGGACATGGACTGGTGGCCCAGGTCGGCCACCAGCCCGAAGTCGAGGAGCACGACCCGACGCTCGTTCGTGACCAGAATGTTGGATGGCTTGATGTCGCGGTGCACCTTTCCGACGTGATGGAGCTCGACCAGCGCTTCCACCAACTGGGTGAGCGCACAGCGCAGCCGGACCTCGTCGAGAACCGGCCCCACCGGAATCACCGCCGAGGGTCCAGCCAACGACGCGTGGACCGGGCGCGTCTCGGCATTGGATGAGACGGCGTCGGTCTGGGTACTTGCGTTTTCGCTGGAATCGCCGTCAAACGGACGGACATAGCTCAGAAAGTCGACGCCCTCGAGCAGCTCCATCGTGAAAAACCACTGGCCCTGATCCTCGATCAGCTCCCCCAGCCGAACCAGGTTGGGGTGCTGCAAGTCGCGCAGCGCGCGGAACTCGCGTTTGAAACGGAGCACGGCGTCGGGATTCAAGATGCGGATGGTCTTGAGCGCG
Organism: Polyangia bacterium; assembly: GCA_035258845.1. Classification (GTDB taxonomy): domain Bacteria; phylum Myxococcota_A; class Polyangia; order JAHFDS01; family DATFWX01; genus DATFWX01. Next base: position 4,541 of record DATFWX010000143.1, read on the forward strand.
ACCCGCATCAGAGTCTCGCGATCGAAGGCCTCGTAGACGACACCCATCCCGCCCGCACCCAGCCGACGGAGAATCTGGAAGCGCCGCAGGCTGGGGAGCGCTCGATCCTCGGGTCGCGTACGACTCAAACGCCCTCCCTAGCAGGCTCTAGATTATCGTATTTACACGAGGATACGCAAGCCATGCGCGCGCGCGCCATGATATCATGGCGCGCATGCGCTCGCGTCCGGTCCTCGTGCTTGCCCTCGCGCTTGCCTGCGCCCATGAGCCGGCGCCTCGCACCTGGGAGCGCGCCACGACGCTTGAAGTGGCGGCTTCGCATCGCTGTCAGGGCGCGCGCTGCACATGCCGCGATCCCAGTGCGGCCGACGACCAGAGCGAGAAGAACCCGCCGCCCAACGGTCGCAAGCGCTACGAGTTCCGCATCGGGCCCTCCATCGATTTTACGTGGCTGGAGGTGGAAGGGCACGGCGTGCTGTTCAAGGAGACCGAAACCGGCGGCGCGGCCTGCGTGTACGTCGATCTACCGGCTGGCCAGAAGGCGCACGTGGTCTTCCACGTCGAGGCTCAGCAGGCGGTCCACGGCACCGCGCTCGACCTGCAGGTCAGCGAGTACGGGCCCCAGGGCTGGTACGACACCGCGCGCATCGATTGCGGCGGCGGCGGGTCGGCCTGCGAGCGCACCGCGATGGCCGACTGGCTGGCCCGCATTCACGCGCTCAAGCGCGGCGAGCACGATCCATGCGGCTCGACCAAGATCGAGCGGCCCAACTGGACCGCGCCGCCGACCGATCTGCCCTACCCGCCCGTCATCACGGTCGAGCTGTGGCTCGACGTCTACAAGTTCGTGCCGCGGCTGCCGCACGGCTCGCCCCAGTGCGGGCAGCGCCACAAAGACTACGAGTAGCATGGTGGTCGAGCCCGGCCAGAGCGTGGGCAGCTATCGCATCGTGCGCAAGCTCGGCGAGGGCGGCATGGGCACCGTGTTTCTGGCCGAGCATCAGGTGATCGGTCGCCGGGCGGCGGTCAAGCTGCTCCTGTCCGAGCTGTCGCGCGACACCGAGATCGTGCAGCGCTTCTTCAACGAGGCCCGCGCCACCTCGCAGATCGAGCACCCGGGCCTGGTCGACATCTATGACTTCGGGCACCACACCGACGGCAGCGCCTACATCGTCATGGAGTTTCTGCAGGGTGAGAGCCTGGCCGCGCGGCTCGCGCGCGAGCCGCGGCTGGCGGCGCCGCTCCTGGTCCCGATTGCGCGCCAGATCGCGGGCGCGCTCGGCGCCGCGCACAAAAAGGGCATCGTGCATCGCGACCTCAAGCCCGACAACGTCTTTCTGGTGCCGGACCGTGACGTCACCGGCGGGCTGCGCGTCAAGGTGCTCGACTTCGGCATCGCCAAGCTGGTCACCGACACCGCGCCCGGCTGGAAGACCCGAACCGGCAGCGTGATGGGCACGCCGCTGTACATGTCGCCCGAGCAGTGCAAAAGCTCGAGCCGGGTCGACGCGCGCGCCGACATCTACTCGCTGGGCTGCATGCTGTTCGAGATGGTGTGCGGCCGCCCGCCTTTTTTGGGCGAAGGGTTTGGCGAGATCCTAGGCAAGCAGATGTACGAGCCGCCGCCGCGGCCGAGCACGCTCGATCCGTCGGTGCCGCCGCGGCTGGAGGCGTTGATCCTGCGCATGCTGGCCAAGGAGCCGGCCGGGCGACCGCAAAGCATGGAAGAGGTCGATGCGCAGCTCGAGGGGCGCGCGACCGCGATCGCGCTGGGGGCCACGGCCGCGGAGGCGATCCCGCCGACCGCGGTCGGGGCGCGACCGCAACCAGTGACCACGCTGAGCGGAGCGGCGGGCGAGGCCCAGGCTCGTTCGACCGTGCGCGCGCGCCGGGCGGCGCCGCTTGCGCTGGCTGGCCTCTTGGTGCTGGTTGCGGGCGGCGCGGCGTACGTGCTCGGCACGCGCAAGAGCCAGCCACCGCCCCTGGCGGCACCGGTCGCGGCCCCACTTCCGGCGCCGGTTCCAGCTCCAGCTCCGGCTCCGGCTGCGGCAGCGGTTCCGGATACGGCTCCGGTTCCGGACACGGCTTCGGCTCCGCCTCCAGCGGCGGCTCCGGCGCCC
>DATFWX010000144.1:0-32240 GCA_035258845.1 Polyangia bacterium
TTGCCGCCCAGCACCTGGCCCTGGCAGCAGTACGTGCAGCCGAAGTTGCAGGCCAGGCTGGTCGAGATGGTCACGGTCAGGTGGCGGTGGTTCTTGCGCATCAGATCCATGCGCGCGGCGAACCGGCGCTCGTCCTCGATCGCGTCGGCCACCAGCATCCCGTAGTCGGGATCGGTCAGCTCGGCCACCTCGGCCAGCTCGGCCTCGTCGACCGTCTCGCCCGCGTCGATGCGCCGCAAAAGCGCCATCCCGGGGGCGGTGACCGGGACCATGCCACCCGATAAGTGGTTATAAATCAGCGTGTCGCCAGGCTCGGGGAAGTCCGAAACATATATGTTGAACCGAGACAGGCGCATGGCCCGACGCGCTGCAAGAAGGGATCCCTCGCATTTTCCCCGGCACAGGGCCACTTTTGGTCCGCGGGGGACGCATCCTACCCAAAAATCACATAAAATCCTAAATTTCGGGTGCACCTGTGGATTCGGTGGACACTCGGCAAGTTTTTATCCTATAGCCAAACCTCGCGAAAGGTGGGTCGCCCTGAGGGGGTTCGACATCGTGCCGGACAGGGCCAAAATTTGGCCGGCCTCCCCCGCCTCCAAGCGTCGCGTCTAATTTTTTGTCTTTTCTTCGAGGCAGTTAAGCGATAGGACAAGATCTTGACCCCCGATTGCAGATCCTGCAACCGGTGGCCCAAAGAATGCGCACTCGGACGTCAGCTCAGCGGCAACTCGACCGTGATCAGGGTCATTTCCCCGTCGCCATCGCCCCCGACCACCACCTTCCCGCCCTGCTCGTGCACGGCCTCCTGGGCCAAAAAGAGACACAGGCCCAGGCAACCTTCATCATCGGCTGCGCGGGCGAAAGGTTGAAAAAGCTGCTCGGTCAGGTGGCCGGGCGTTCCGCCCGGTCCCTGGATCGCGAGCACCGCCCGACGCTCGCGCCGTCGCCCGAGCACGACCAGGTCGCAGAACTTCTCGCGCGACCGGCCGGCCGCCACCAGCAGGCTCACGAGCGCGCGCTCGATCTCGTGGCGCCGCCCGGCCACCAGCAGGCCCGGCGGCACCTCTGCGTGCAGTCGCGCCGTCACCTTCACGATCGGCGCTGCGGCCGCGACCGCGGTTGCAACGGCTTCTCGCAGATCATACGGCGCTGCCGCGCCGTCGACCGCGTTCAGCGCGGCCGCGCTGCGCATGCTCTTGACCAGCCCGCCGATACCTTCATCCAGGCGCGCCAGCACATCCGCCACCTCGGCCAGCGCGGCGGTTTCCTGCTGGCCCCAGGGCCGCTCGCTGCGGGCCTCGACCAGGGAGCGCTGCGCAACCTGGAGGTCTGCCAGCAACCAGGCAAAACGATTGTTCATCTCGTGCAGCAGCGCGGCCGCAGCGGTGCCGAAGGTGGCTCCGCGCGCGACCGGAGCCAGGCCCGCACGCATGCGCCGCTCCTGCTCGCGCACCAGCGCGACGCACAGCCTTTGCCAGGCTGCCGCCAGCATCAGGCCGCCGCGCGAGTCGGCCGCAAAGCGCTCGATGCGCCATCGCTCGACGATGCGGCCCAGCCGCTCGATGACGCTCGACAGGTTGGGCTCCGCGATCACATCCACCAGTGCGCGCAGGTGCGCCCCCGCGCCCTCGCGCATCAGCTCCAAAAGCGCGGCGCGCAAAAGCCCGGCCTCGCCGCGCGCCTCGATCGCTTCGAGGTGCTGCGGAAAATGAGTCGATTCGCGAACCACGCTCATGGCGCGAGCGGACGCTGCAAGCGCCGCGCCCGCGGGCGCGGGCCGCCGCCGGGCCGAAGTTGGATATCGCAGGGTGTAAGCAAGCGAACCACTTGCAAGACAGGAGATACGCGTGGCTAAACCCGGACCTCGACCGCGACCTCGATACGACCTCGACTCCAGTGGGCGCGTGTCTGCAATCGTCAGCCGCACGGTCGCTGACCTTTCGCACGCGGTTCGTCGCATCACCGTGGAGGAAGTGCAGCGGCTGGTCGGCGCGCGCGTGACGGCGGGGCCGCTCGTGTCCGCGTCCGTGGCGTCGGCCGCGGCCTCGGCCGCCTTGCCTTGGAGCGGGCCGCCTCACCGCCCGGGTCAGGATCGGCTGCGGGCCGCGGTCGAATCGTACGAGAAGGAGCTGCTCGTGCGCGCGCTCGACGCCAACGGCTGGAACTTCAACGAGACCGCGCGCTTCCTCGGCATGCCGCACACGACCGTCAAGTACAAGTGCCGCAAGTACGGGTTGAGCTCGCCGCGCGGCGGGCGCCGGCGGGGGGGACGACGCAAGCGGGCGTGAGCGGCTGGGGGACCGCACTCGAGGCCTGAACTCAACTTGCGGCCGCGCGGTGGCGCCTCGGCGCGCCGGCCGCCCCGCTGTCAGCCGCCTTCGGGCGGGTGCTCGCTGGCGGCGGCCATCGCGCCTCCGGCGCTCAAGGGTGAGGCCGACCTATCTGAGCTTGGCCGGCCCGTCGGAACTTCTCCATCAAAGCACGCCCCCATGTTTGATCGGCCGCGTATTGGTTGTGAACAGCGCAGGCAAGGATCAGGTTGTCCTCGGTGCTCGCGCCGCCTTTTCCGCGGTCGATGATGTGATGGAACTCGACGCGCTGGCGCGAGCCGCAAAAGCCGCCGTCCTGGGTCGGCCACTGGCACCGGCCCTGGTCGCGCTGCCACACCGCGCGCTTGACCGGACGCGAAATCGCAGCATTCTTCCGTCAGCATCTCGACCTCGACGGGGCTGGCCGCAACCTTTCCTGGCACAAGTACAGGCGCCTTGCGGACGACGTCTTTCGGCACGGGCTTGGGGGCCAGCTGGGCCTTGATGCGCTCGACCTCGCGCTTGGGCTTCTCCATGGCATCGGCCAACACAGCATCGCAGTTGGCCTCGGTCACGACCGGCGCCAAAGTGGCCAGGGTCGTGATGCAGAGTCGGCCTGCGCGCAGCGGCTCCACTGCCTGCGGGAAGCGCTGGACGAAGCGAGCGGCGCGGACCCGATAGTGCGTCATGGTCTCGGACTGGCCGAGAGCGCGGTGCACGTACTCCCAGAGGGAGCTGTAGCCGAGCTCGAGATAACCGCGCTGGCGATCGAAGTCGGCCAGTGCGAGCACGAGCTCGACCAGGATTTGCCGCTCCCGGCCCAAGAGCTGCTGGAGCCGGGCGGTCCACTCGCGGGCACAGGATTTGGTCATGGTCCTTCTTTACCATGCGATTTCGGCCCATCCTGAAACGCACTCCGCGCGCGCCAGAGGCGCGTTTTCGACCGCGTTGGTGGCGACGCCCTCCGACCATCAGGCAACGCAGCAGCGCCCCATTGTGCGCACGAGAACGCGTGTCCCGACGGTGGCGCCGTGACGAAGTGCAAGTTGCTCAGATTCGCGTCAAGCAAAAAGCGAAGAAAGACATCACCACGCCCTGACAGCCAGCGCGCAACCGAGCAACCCACATCAGCTTTCCGCCAGCGCAGCCACTGCCGGCGGGACCACCGCCGCGACGCTGCCCTCGATGCGCAGCGTGGCCAGCCCGTCGTGATCGGTCGCGCCCTGGTTGACGATCACGTAAGGCGCGCCCGCGCGTGCGGCGTGAAGCGGGATCGACGCGGCCGGATGCACCGACAGAGTCGAGCCTAGCGCCAGCACCAGGTCGGCCGCCTGCGCCTCGCGCAGCGCGCGCTCGAGCACAGCAGTGTCGAGCGGCTGCCCGAAGCTGATGGTGGCCGACTTGAGCCAGCCGCCGCAGGCGCAGCGGGGCGTCGCGCGGTGGGCGCGGAAGAACTCCATGGCCGCCGCAGGCTCGCTGCGTTGGCCGCACGTCACGCACTCGATGAAACGGTTGGTGCCATGCACCTCGAGCACCTTGTCGTCGCTGGAGCCGGCGGCTTGGTGCAGGCCATCGATGTTCTGCGTCACCACCGCCTGCACGCGCCCCAGGCGCTCGAGCTCGGCGATGGCGCGATGGGTGGCGTTGGGCTGGGCGTCGCGAAACAGCTCCCAGGCCTCGAGCTTGTAGTCCCAGTATTCGACGCGCTTGTCCTCGGAGGCCAGGAACTCGTCGTAGTAGACCGGCTGGCGGCGCTTCCAGATCCCCTGCGGTCCGCGGAAATCGGGAATGCCGCTGTCAGTCGAGATGCCGGCGCCCGTGAAGACCAGCACACGATGGGCGGCGCGCAGCAGCCGGACCAGGTCGGGATGCGGCGGCGACATGAGGCAAGGGTAGCCGATCCGGCGCCCCTCCGTACAACGAGCGATGAGAAAGCTGGTGCTGCTGGGGCTCCTCGGCGTGCTCGCGATCACGGCGGTCGCGCTGGCGCGGCCCGGGACGCCCGTGCCGGTGCCGGCGGGCGCGTGCCGGGAGCCGACCATCCACGTGCACAAGAGTCAGGGGATCGTCGAGCTGCGCTGTGCCGGCCAGGTGCGCGGCCGCTTCGAGGCCACCTTTGGCGCTCATCCGACCGGGCCCAAAGAGCGGCAGGGCGACGAGCGCACGCCGGAAGGCCGCTACGTGGTCAGCTCCAAGGTGGTGAGCGAGCGTTTTTACCGCTTCCTGGGCATCTCGTATCCGAACGCCGACGACCGGGCGCGCGCGCAAAAACTGGGCGTCGACAATCCGGGCGGCGGAATCGGCATTCACGGGACGCGGCCGCGCCGGGCCGGGCTGGCGCGCGCCTGGACGCGGGTCGCGCACGCGACCGGGCTCTACACGGTGTGGGGCCCCACCGACGGCTGCATCGCGCTGGCAAACGAGGACATCGAGGTTCTGTTCGACGCGGTGGCAGTTGGCACGCCGGTCGAGATCACGCCGTAGCCCGGCTCCCGTCGGGTTACCGGCTCCATACCCATACCAGGGGCGCTTTGATGACCAGGCCGACGGTGAGGGCGCTGCCTCGATCGAACAGATAATTGAAGCGCACATACACGGGTCCGAACGAGCCGGTCGCCTGCGGTCCGTGCACGCGATCGTCGGGATCGACCGCCCAGCCGGCGGCCAGGCCGGTCAGATGGGGCAGATCTTGTAGCTGGAGCTCGGCGTAGAGGGGCCCCAGGCCGGTGCCGTCGCTGTCGTAGAGCGTCCAGCCCAGGTTGAGCCCGAGCGCGGTCAGCGGGTAGACGAAGAAATTGTCCTCGCGATGGCTGAACGGGGTCGAGCCGACCAGGAGCGAGATCTCTCCCCCTGCGCTGGCGACCGATCGATTGCCGGCCGCGCCGCCGGCGCCCCAGCCGCCCCCGACCAGCCCGCCGCCCGACAGCACCAGCATGCGCTCGCCCGGATCCTCCGGATCCTCCGGCTGCGGCTCGGCAATGTGCTCGGGCGGCTTGTGTACATCGATGAGCCCGGGCGCGTTGTGCTCGAGATGCCAGTGCACGCAGCCGCCGGCCATCGCCGCCAGCAGCACAGGCACGACAACCGCCAGCGCCCTCATGGGGCCGGCCTCAGATTGCGCTGGAAGCCGCGCAGTCGGTGCGTCATGCGGAATGTCCATTCCGCGCTGTCCGCGCTGCCGGCCGTCAGCCGCAGCGCAAGCATGCCCTGGCGCTGGCCACGGTTCCACGCCGCCTCGTTGTCGAACGCAAATGCGAGATACAGATACTCGGGCGCCGCGCGGCCGCGCAGCGTCGTGGCGGGCAGCGCGTCCGGCCGCACGACGGCGCCACCGACGAGCGTGAAGCCCGCCTCCGCCACGCGCACCTCGCACCGTTCGGGCGTCAGGCCGTCGAGGCGCACGGTCACGCCCAGACCCTGCTTGCCGCTTTTAGCAACCCAGGCGCTTACTTTGGCGCAGCCGACCATGCGTCCGGTCTCGACATCGAGCTCCCAGGCCGGGTAGTTGCGTGCATAGCGCGGCGCCGGAGTGGCCACGCAAGCCCAGGCCGTGATCGCCACTGCCGCGATTTCATTTTGGTTTCCCGATCTCGCGGAATGAACGTTCATTCCGCGAGTGCCGCAACCCGCGTGGGCGAGGGCGGCGAGGGCGGTCCGGCGACGCAGCCACCACCAGGAGGCCACCAGGGCGGGCAGGCACGCCAGATCGGTCGGATCCATCACGATGCTGCCCCACCAGCGGCCCAGCCAGGCGTTGCCGGCCGGCCACAACTTCGCGGCTGTGAACGCGGCGGCAATTGCCACCACGACCACCGGCACGGCCCGGTCGGCGGCCGCCGGTCGCCGCGCGAGAGCGGTTGCGCCTCGCACGAGAGCCATCACCAACAAGGGCAGCACGAACAGGCCGGCCAGGTCGCTCAGCTTGCCGGTCACGAGCGCTGGCACAAGGCCAGCCTGCTTGAGCCAGTGATCGTTGAGCGCGAGCACGGCCACCGCACCGAGCGGCAGCGGGTGGCTCACGTCACGCGCCCAGCCGGTCGCTGGCACCTCACGCATGATAGACAGAAAACGCCCCCCGCTTAAAATCCCTTACATCATGGCTGAGACACTCGTAATGGTAGGCGTGCGCCATCTCGGACGCACGATCGCGCTCCATTTTGCCCGGCTCGGTTGGGAGGTCGTCTGTGTTGCGCGTACGGCGGCCGACGTGGAAGAGGTCGCCCGCGCAGTCGACCAGGCGGGCGGGCACGGGGTTGCGCTGGCCGCCGATCTGACCGACGCCCGCTCGCTGGCCGCGCTGGCTGCGCGCCCGCGCATCGATCTCTGCATCGCCGCGCAGACCGGGGGCGGTCGATTCGGCGCCAAGCCGCTCCTCGAGATCGACGACGACGAGCTCGCGCACGGCCTGGCCGTCTATGTGCAGGGCACCTGGAACCTTTTCAAAGCGGTCGGGCCCAAGCTGGTCGCGCAACGGGGCGGCACGTTCCTCCAAATCGGCACCTCCTCGGGCGTGCGCACGCGCGAGGGGTTCTCTGTGCTGGGCGCGGTCCAGCATGCGCTGCGCGCGCTCGTGCAGGCGGCGGCGCGCGAGTGGCGGCCGCACGGGGTGCACGTCGCCTTTCTGCCCATCGATGGCGGGATCGAAAGCGACAAGACGCGCGAGTGGATTGCGCGCATCGGGGCCGACCGCGCGCTGCCGCCCGAAGAAATTGCGCGCTCCTGCGAGTATCTCTACCGCCAGGACCCGCGGGCCTGGACGCACGAGCTGCTCTTGCGCCCCCACGGCAGCGACTGGACCACGCCAACCTAGTTGTGCTACGACGCCGGCGATGTTCCGCCACGACTACACGGTCGACGAGGTGGTCGCGATCCACGATCTGCCGCTGCCCGATCTGATCTTCCGCGCGCAGTCGCTGCACCGGCAGCACCACGCCGCCGACGAGGTGCAGCTGTGCACGCTGCTCTCGGTCAAAACCGGCGGCTGCCCCGAAGATTGCGCCTACTGCCCGCAGGCCGCCCGCTACCAGACCGGCGTGGGCCCCGAGCGCATGCTCGCGCCCGCCCAGGTGCTGGCCGCCGCTGCGCGCGCCCAGGCCGCCGGCGCCACCCGCTTCTGCATGGGGGCCGCCTGGCGCGAGGTCAAGGACGGCCCCGCATTCGACCAGGTGCTCGAGATGGTGCGCGGCGTGCGCGCGCTCGGTCTGGAGGCCTGCTGCACGCTCGGCATGCTGACCGCCGAGCAGGCGGCCCGCCTGGCCCAGGCCGGGCTGACCGCGTACAACCACAACCTCGATACGTCGCCCGATTTCTACGGGCACATCATCACCACCCGCACCTACGAGGATCGCCTGCGCACGCTCGACCACATCCGGCGCGCCGGCATCACGGTGTGCGCGGGCGGCATCATCGGCATGGGCGAGTCGATCCGCGACCGCGCGGCCATGCTGCAAACGCTGGCCAACCTCGACCCGCACCCCGAGAGCGTGCCCATCAATGCGCTGGTGGCGGTCGCCGGCACGCCGCTGGGCGACCGGCCGCCGCCCGACCCGCTCGCGCTCGTGCGCATGTGCGCGACCGCGCGCATCCTGATGCCGCGCGCCAAGGTGCGCCTGTCGGCGGGCCGGCTGGCGCTCACACGCGAGGCCCAGGTGCTGTGCTTTCTGGCCGGCGCCAACTCCATCTTTTACGGCGAGAAGCTGCTCACCACCGGCAATCCCGACGTCGAGGCCGACCGCGCGCTCCTGCGCGACGCCGGCTTCCGCCCGGCGCCCCCTGCGCCGGCGGCGGGAGCGCCCGCGGAAGCGGAAGTGGAGGGCTAGCCATGCCTTACCTCGAGCAGCGCGAGTTCACGCTGCGGCTCGAGCTGCGCTGCCAGTTCCCGGACGACTACCAGGGCGAAGCCGACGGCTACGAATGGGCCCGCGAGGTGCCGGCCCTGACCGCGCAGCTGGTGCGCGCCGCAGTCGAAGTGATCGGGCGCCATCCGGGCTGGAAGGTGCGCCCGGCGAATCGCGGCCGCTCGAGCGAGGACGAGGTCACGCTGGTGCTCGAGCGGCTGGTCGACGAGTAAGCCGCGCGCTGAGCAGCGCTGCCGGCCGGCTGTTAGTCCAGCGCCGCCACGATGCGGCGCGCCACCTCGGCCCGCTCGGCGTCCGACTCGTACTTTCCGCGCGGCCAGAAAAAACCGCGCAACCCGTCGCCCTTACGGCGCGGCACCACGTGCACGTGCAGGTGGGGCACGCTCTGCGACACTTTGTTGTTCAGCGCAATGAACGTTCCCTCTGCGCCCATCCCGCGCTCGACCGCGCGCGCCACTCGCTGCACCGCCCCGAACAGGGGTGCGATGGTGTCCGCTGGCAGGTCGTCGAGCGTGGGCACATGCACGCGCGGCATGACCAGCACGTGGCCCTTGAACAGCGGCCGTGCATCGAGAAACGCATACACGTGGGGCTCCGCGAGCACCCGCGCGGCGTCTGCGGATCCGTCCGCGATGGCGCAGAACACGCAGCGCATCAATTGCGACCGTGGTCGCCCGGGGCGGGCGGGAGCTCGCCACCCAGCCGCTCCAGCTCGCGCAACAGGTCGCGGTCGCCCGGCGCCAGCACGGCCATCCGCTCGATCACCGCGCGCAGCCGCTCGATGTCGACGCGCTTGGCATAGATGCTGCGCAGATTGGTCAGGATTCTCAGGAGAATCTGGCGGCTGCCGGCGGGCGCGAGCAGGCGCGGATCCGGATCCTCGTCGCGCCCGGTCGCGGATTGATAGAGCCCGCGCAGCTCCTCGGCAGTCAGGAGCTGCCCCTGAAAGGGATCGATCACCACGATTCCGCCGTCGACCGGCACCCGCACCAGGAAGTGGCCGGGAAACGACACCCCCTGGGCGGGCACGCTGGCGCGGCGCGCGACCTCGGTCAGCACGATGGCGAGTGAAATCGGAATGCCGGTGCGTCGGTCGAGCACCTCGTTGATGAAGCAGTTGCGCGGATCGTAGTAGTCGGTGTCGTTGCCGCGAAAGCCCAGCTCCTCGTACAGGTACCCGAGCAGGCGGCGCGCCGACAGCACGCCCGGCTCGACGCCCTCGAGCGCACGCCGTGCGCGCCCGCCCAGTTGATCGAGCAGAGCAATGTAGTGCGGGATGTCGAGCGACGGGTACTCGGGCTCGGCAATCAGAAGCGCCGCCCGCGCCACATCGAAGTCGTCCTCGCCGCGACCGACGACATGCGCGAACAAGGCCAGATCGGGCCGGCTCACCTCCCCATACTACACCCGCGTCAGATGACCTTGTACAGCACCAGCCCGACCGACAGGATCATCGCCACGAAGATGAGCGCGACGCCGATATTGCCCTTTTTGATCTCGGCCCACTCGTTGATGTCCTTGGAAAGCCAATCGAACACTTTGATGGCACAGCCCATCGCGAACGAGAAGCTGATCGCGGCCACCAGGGCCCAGGCCAGGCTGCGGAGCATCTGCCAGAGCGTCATCGTGATGTCGTTCGACATCGATCCCCTCCCGGTTTCGGGTGTCAGTGTTTGACGCGGATCGGGTACTCGATTGTGCGTGCAGCTCCAGAAAAGCGGGGCAGGCGGATGGCGGCCACGGCGGCGGCCAGGCAGCGCGCCAGGGTGCCGCCGCGCAGACCGGGCTCCTTGGGCGTGACGCCCTCGGCCACGCCGCTGGGCAGCCAGCGCATGGTCAGGGTCACGCCCGCAAAGCGGCGATTCTTGGCCGCCTCGGCGCGCGCACAGGCGCCCAGCGGGGCGAAGTGAGCGGCCAAAACCGCAATGGCCTCCGAATCGTCGGCCTCGCTCTCGGGGCCGCCGCCGCCCTTGGCCTCCTCGTCGCCGAAGGCGAGCGTGGTCGCGTTCTTGTCGCGCTTGACCTCGATGACATAGGTCGACCACAGCGCGCCCGCGCCGAGCTGGCCGTCGAGCCACAGCCCGACCGGCTGGCCCTGGGTCTTGAAGCGGCGCGTCGTGGTGCCTTTTTCGGGCACGAGCGCGGTGACCTCGAGCTCGGTTTGCGGTGGGGTGGCGGGATTTGCGCGCAGGCCGGCGGCGGCCGCGGCGAACGCATCGAGCACCTGCTGCTGCAGTCGGTTGCGGTCGCCGCGCACCTTGAGCGCGACATCGGCCTCGCCGCCCGCTCGCGACACCGACGGTGGAGCAGCCAGCGCGACCCGGCGCCGTGCGGCCTCGTGCGCGATCGCCTTGGCCGTAAGCGGCTCGTAGTCGAGGTCGGCCTTCTTGCGACTGTCCAGCCAGGCCGCGCCGCCGCCGTGCCGCCCGGCCGCCGCCACCGCCTCCGGGATGGGCACGCGCCACTCCTCGACCTCGGGCCCGTGGAAGTCGGTCAGGGTCTTGAGGATCAGGGTCTTGAACACCAGCTTGTAGCGCGCGGTCTGCTGCACGGGCTGGCCCACCGCGCGGCCCGTCAGCTCGATGTGGCGGGCCACGGCGTCGCGGCACACCGTGCGATCGCACGGATCGATCACGATCTCGATGTCGACGAACACCTCGGACAGGGTCTTGAGCTTGTCGGCGCTGACGCGGCCCGGATAGAGAAACACGATGAGCTGGGGGGTGGCGCGCGGGCGCTCGCGCCGCACGTCGGCCTCGAGCTTCTTCTCGACGCGATCGAGGGTCGTGGTCGAGAAGCTGGCGCTCGACGAGCCCACCGCCTTGCCCAGCGCGGCGTCGAGCTCGGCGTCCATGGCATCGCCCGAGGGCGCGTCGATGCGGGTGGATTTGCCGGCGCGCAGGTCGACCTCGAGCAGCGGGGTCTCCCGTTGCGTCTGCGCGGCCGCGCGGCCCGGGGCGGCGGCCGCGGCCAGAGCGCCCAGGACGCCGCCCGTGAGAAGGCCGGTGAGCAACCCAAGCCGCATGGCGTCCAGAATAACAGGCCGCCCCCGGGGCCGCAAACCAGCTAGAACGCCCGGGTTTTCGGGGCTCGCGCAGGCTCAAGGTTTGCCGGGCGGCGCCGATGGTGAATCTGAGGACACAGGATTGTCAGGGCCAGAGGGAACCATGACGCAGGCGCGGGCGGCCGAGGACACCGAGCGGGTGCGTGGCCGCGTGCTCATCGTTGATGACGAAGAGCTGATCGTACGGGCGTTTCGGCGCACGCTGCAGCGCGCCGGCTACGAGGTCGAGGGCGTGTGCGAGGGCGAGCGCGCGCTGGCGCTGTTGCGCACGGAGCCGTTCGACGTGGTGCTGAGCGACATCCGTATGCCTCGGCTGGGCGGGCTCGATCTGCTCAAGGCCGTGCGGGCGCAGGATCCCGACATGTCCGTGATCCTGATGACCGGCGGTCCGGCGCTCGAGACCGCGGTCGAGGCGCTCGAGCGGGGCGCGCTGCGCTATCTGCTCAAGCCGATCGACGCGGACGCGCTGGCGAGCGCGGTCGACGAGGCCGTGCGCTCGCATCGCCTGGCCAAGATGAAGCGGGAAGCGCTCGAGCTTCTGCGCGCACGCGGCCAGGAGGCGACCGAGCTCGGCATGCTGGAGGCGCGGTTCGAGCGCGCGCTCGAGTCGCTGCACATGGTTTACCAGCCGATTGTCTGTTGGTCGGGGCGGCGTGCCTTCGGCTACGAGGCGTTGGTGCGCTCGAAGGAGCCCACTCTGGCGCGGCCCGACCTGCTGTTCGATGCGGCCGAGCGGCTGGGTCGCCTGCAGGATGTGGGGCGCGCGATTCGGCAGCGCGTGGCGGCGTTGCTGGCGCAGTCGCCCCAGATCGACCATCTGTTCGTGAACCTGCATCCGCAGGATTTTCTCGACGAGCAGCTGACGGCGCCCGAGGCACCGCTGTCGGCGCACGCGAGGCGTGTGGTGCTCGAGATCACCGAACGTGCCGCGCTCGAAAAAATCGACGACGTGGAGGAGCGGGTGGCGAGGCTGCGCGCGCTCGGCTACCGGATCGCGATCGACGATCTGGGCGCGGGCTACGCCGGGCTGGCCAGCTTCGTGCAGCTGCAGCCGGATGTGGTCAAGCTCGACATGGCGCTGGTGCGCGATGTGGACCAGAAGCCGGCCCAGCAGAAGCTGGTGCGGTCGCTGACCGCGCTCGCGCGCGAGCTCCACATCGAGGTCATCACGGAAGGCATCGAGACCGAGCAGGAGCTGCGCACGCTGCTCGGGCTGGGTTGCGACCTTCTGCAAGGCTATCGGTTCGCGCGCCCGGGCGCACCGTTCCCCGACATCAACTGGTAGCATAGAATGCGGGCGTGACCCGCAAGGGCCGAGGGAGCTCGGGCCAGCGCAGGCCGTCGCTTCGCAAGCGCGAGCGCAAGCCGCTGCGCGCGCGGCTGCGCAATGTCGGTCTGGGCGCGCGCAACGCGCTGGATTGGATCCGGGACGGGCGTCTGGGTGCGCCGTATCAGGCGCAGCACCGGATCGTGCTGGAGACCGGGATCCTCAAGCTGCGTCACTACGAGCCGTCGGCTGCGGAGGCGGGCGCGACCGGGGGTGCGGGGGCGACGCCGGGGGCGGGGGCGGCCGCCGCAGTCACGCAGGGGCGGCCGCTTCTGCTGGTGCCGCCCCTGATGGTGACCGCCGATGTGTACGACATCTCGCCGGAGCTGTCGGCGGTGATCTGGCTGGCCGGGCAGGGCATCGACGTCTACGTGGCCGATTTCGGCGTGCCCGAGATCGAGGAGGGCGGGCTCGCGCGCACGATCGACGACCACGTCCTCGCCGTCGATAGCGCGATCACCTTCATTCGCGAGCGCACGGGCGCGGACGTGCATGTGGCCGGGTACTCGCAGGGCGGCATGTTCGCGTATCTGGTGGCGGCGTTTCGCAAGTGCGCCGGTATGGCGTCGGTGATCGCATTCGGCGCGCCCGTCGATATGCGCAAGAATCTGCCGCTCAAGCTGCAGGACGATCTGGCGGCGCGCCTTCTGGGAGCGGCCTCGGGTGCCGTGAAGGGCGCGATCGAGAAAATCGAGGGCCTGCCGGCCGCGTTCACCAGTTACGGGTTCAAGCTGCTGTCGCCGCGGCAGGAGCTCAAGTACATGGTGCAGGTGCTCGGGCTTCTGCACGATCGGGATGCGCTCGAGCGGCGCGAGCCGCGCCGTCGCTTCCTGGGCGGAGAGGGCTTCGTGGCCTGGCCCGGGCCCGCCTTCCGCACCATGGTGAGCGAGTTCGTGGCGCGCAACCGCATGCATCACGGCGGCATCGTGATTGCGAGCCGAACCATCACGCTGCACGACATCCGTTGCCCCATCCTGTACTTCGTGGGCGAGAAGGACGAGATCGCGCGACCCCCGTCGGTGATCGCGATCGAGCGGGTGGCGGGAACGCGCGAGGTACATCGGGTTGCGGTGCACGCGGGGCACTTCGGGCTGGTCGTAGGTACGCGGGCGCTGACCGAGACCTGGCCGACCGTGGCCCAGTGGATCGCCTGGCGCGCGGGCGCGGGCGAGCGGCCGGCCCTTCTGGGACGACACCGCGCGGGAGCGGGAGCGGGTGCGAGGTCGGGAGCGGGAGTGCGCTCGGGAGCGGGAGTGGAAGCGGGATCCGGATCCGGTGCGGGAGCCGGGCCCGGGCCGCGGTCGGGGCCGAGTCGTGGCGGCACCGACGGCACGACCAGCGGCGGGACGGCTGCGCTGGGCCTGTACGATTTGGCCACCGAGGTGGTGGAGGGCTTGTGGCAGCGCCTGGGCGGGGTATCCCGCGAGGCAGTCAGTGTCGTAGACGCCATGCGGTGGCAATTTCCGCGGCTGGCCCGGCTGGCCAGCCTGAAAGACGATTCACCGGTCAGCCTGTCGGAGGCATTGGCCGAGCAGGCTCGCGCAATCCCGGACGCGCCGTTCTTCCTGTGGGAAGGCCGGGCGTTCAGCTATCGGGAAGCGGATGCCCGCGTCAATCGGGTGGCCCACGCGCTCGCGGGCGCGGGCGTGCGAGCTTCGCAGCGCGTTGGCCTCTTGATGGACAACCACCCCGACTACCTGACCGTGGTCACCGCGCTCAACCGACTGCGCGCGGTGGCGGTTCTGCTGCCGGCCGAGGCACGCGGCCAGTCGCTGGAGCAGGCCCTGGATGCGGGCGCGTTGGAGCTGCTCGTGGTGGGCCCGCACCACACGGGACAGGGCGTGGCCGCTTTCTCACGCCGCGTTGCCGGCGCTCGCGTTCTTCTTCTGGGCACCAACCGGACCGCCCGTCCCAGCCCCACCGAGCCCGCTGAGCTGGACCCGCCGCAGCGGCGGAATGAACGTTCATTCCGCTCCACGCCCGCCGACAATCTGCAGTCAGAACAGCCGGTTACGACCCAACCACTGGGGCGGAATGAATATTCAGTCCGCGTTGGGGAGGAGGGGCTGGAGGTGCTCGACCCTGCGGTCGCGGCGGCGCCCGACACACCACCGCGTCCGGCCGTCGGGGAGCCGGCGCGTGCGCGCGATCTCGCGCTCCTCATGTTCACCTCGGGCACGACCGGGCTGCCTAAGGCGGCGCGCATCACCAACCGCCGCACCATTCTGGCCGGGCTCGGCACGGCGGCCGCCTGCGCCCTTACGCCCGCCGATACCGTGTACTGCTGCCTGCCGCTTCACCACGCAACCGGCATGCTGGTGGCCTGCGCGGGCGCGCTGATCGGGGGCGCGCGGCTGGCGCTGGCGCCGCGCTTCTCGACCACGAGCTTCTGGTCCGACGTCCGTCGCACCGGCGCCACCGTTGTCTTCTACGTCGGTGAGCTGTGCCGCTACCTGGTTTCAGCCCCCGAGCAACCCAACGAGCGCCACCACCCGGTGCGACTCTTTGCCGGCAATGGCATGCGTCCCGACGTATGGCAGCGTCTTCTCGAGCGCTTCGGCCGCCTGCAAGTCATCGAATTCTACGGCTCGACCGAGGGCAACGTGCTCCTGGTCAATCTTACCGGCGACAAGGTGGGCTCGGTCGGCCGCGACCTGGCCGGGGAGCGCAACACGGCGCTGGTCCGCTATGACGTCGAGACCGGTCAGCCGGTGCGGCGTCCGGACGGACGGCTCGAGCGCTGCTCACCCGATGAGCCGGGCCTTCTGATTGCACGCATTCATGAGTCTCATCCGCTCGGCCACTTCGACGGATACACCGACGCAGCCGCCACCAGCAGCAAGGTCCTGCGCGACGCGTTCGAGCCCGGCGACGCCTGGTTCTCGACCGGCGACCTCTTGCGCCGCGACGCCGACGGCGACTTCTGGTTCGTGGACCGGCTCGGCGACACCTTCCGCTGGAAAGGCGAGAACGTGTCGACCGACCAGGTGGCCTCGGTGCTCGCCGGCGCGCCGTTCGTCGCCCTGGCAGCGGTCTACGGCATCGAGGTGCCGGAGCGGGAGGGGCGGGCCGGAATGGCGGCCCTGCAGCTCAAGCCCGGCACCCTGCTCGACGCCACCGCGCTGGGCGCGCTCGCTGCGCTGGTCGAGCAGCACCTCACGCCGGCGGCACGTCCGCGCTATGTGCGCGTGTGCGAGCGCCTTGAAACCACTGGCAGCCTCAAGCTGCTCAAGCGCACGCTGCAGCAGGAAGGCATTCGCACGACCGATCCGCTCTACCAGTACGTCGAGCGCTCGCACACCTACGTGCCGCTCAGCCCACCGACCGCCTAGGTAGCAAGCCGGGGCAGCCGCGCAGGTGAAGTTTTCGCCCTAGCCAGCCGGCGACGTGGCCGCTGAGCCGACCGCCGAAATCGGTTCGACCACCACCGGAACGCCGTTCAGAGCGGCTGTGCCCGACAGCGGGTCGAGCGCGCTCTCGTCGGTCACTGCGTTGATGTTGGGTCCGGGGGTAGGGCCGGCCACCCGCAACGTGTCGGCTGCCGCGCCGTGGCCATAGCCATGCGGCAACGACACCACGCCCGGCATGATGTCGTTGGTCGGCTCGACCCGTGCGGTGACCGCGCCCGTGCGGCTGCGCACCCGCACCGACTGGCCGCCCGCCAGGCCCAGACGCGCCGCATCCGCATGATGCATGAGCAGCGTCGCCCGATCAGGCCCCTTCACCAGCGACTGGCAGTTGTGCATCCAGGAGTTGTTGGTGCGCACGTGACGGCGGCCGATCAGCACCAGGCCGTTCTGCGCGCGCGCGTCCACCCACTTCTCGACGCGCGCCACATCCGCGACCAGGAGCTCGGGCGCCAGGTCGACCCTGCGGTCGGGCGTGCGGACCTTGTCCTCTCGACAGGGCTGAAGCGGCCCCAGATCGATCCCATGCGGGGCTCGGCGCAGCTTGCCGAGGCTGAGCCCACGACCGAACGGGAGCAGGCGGTCGCCGTAGGGGCCCAGGCGCAGTCCCAGATCGATGACGCGATCGGGGTGCAGGCGCAGGCCGGCGCGCCAGGCCAGTCGCGCCGCCCGATTGATCACCGAGCTGCCAAAATGCAGCCCGCCCAGGCGCATGCCGAGCTCGTACAGGATTTCCCAATCCTCGAGCGCGCCCGCGGGCGGCGCGAAGACGGGCTCGGAGTACTTGGCCGTGTTCCGTACGGCCAGCGCGTGGAACACCACGTCATAGTGTCCATGCTCGAGCGTGTGCGTGCCCGGCAGGATCAGGTGCGCATGGCGCGTGGTCTCGTTGATGTAGAAGTCGAGCGCGACCATGAACTCGAGCCGGCCGAGCGCGGACGCCAACCGCTCACCGTTGGGCGTCGACAGCACCGGGTTGCCCGACAGGGTCACGAACGCCCGCAGCTGGCCCTCGCCCGGCGTCTCGATCTCCTCTGCAATCACCGCCGCCGGAAGCTGGCCCGCCAGCTCGGGCAGGCCGCGCACGCGCGAGCGCCAGCGGCCGTAGTGGTTGCCGACCAGCTTGCGGCCCAGCGCAGCCACGTCGACCGCCGGGGTCGGGAACATGGCGCCGCCGGGTCGATCGAAGTTGCCGGTGACGATGTTGACCGCATCGATGAGCCAGCTCGCGACCGTGCCGAACTCCTGCTGGCAGGTGCCGACCCGTCCGTAGGCAACCGCCCGCGGCGCGCGTGCGAACGCGGTTGCGATGGCGCGGATGGTGGCAGGCTCGATTCCGACCGCGGGCGCGGCTCGCTCGGGCGGCATGCGGGCGGCGAGCGCGCGCAATGCATCCAGGCCGCGCGTCTGCTTCACCAGCGCGTCCTGGTTGATCGCGTTGTCGGCGAACAGCACATGGAGCAGCGCGAGCAGGAACGCGGCGTCGCCGCCCGGCCGAATGAAATGGTGCTCGTCGCACCAGGCGGCGGTTTCGGTGCGCCGCGGATCCAGAAGCACGATGCGCCCGCCACGCGCGCGAATGCCGTGCAGCCGACCGCGTACGTCGCCGAGCGTCATGATGCTGCCATTGGAGGCAGCCGGGTTGGCGCCCAGCACCAGAAAGTAGTCGGTTCGATCGACGTCGGGGATCGGGAGCGCGAGCTGGTCGCCGTAGAGCAGCATCGAGGCCAGAAGGCGCGGGTTGGCATCCTGCGAGTTGGCATCGAAGCGGTTGTGCGTTCCCAGGGCGCGCACGAAGCCCTGGTAGACCAGGGCTGCGCCGTGGTTGTGGACCACCGGGTTTCCGACATAGACGCCGATGGCATCGCGGCCGTGACGCGCTCGGATCTCGCCCAGGCGGGTGGCGGCTTCCGAAAGCGCCTCCTCCCAGCTCACGGGCTCCCAGCCGCGCGGAGTCCGGCGAACCGGCTGACGGAGCCGGTCGGGATCCTCGTACACCTCGCGCAAAGCGGGACCTTTCGGGCAGATGTGGCCGCGCGAGAAGACGTCCTCGGGGTCGCCGCGCACGTCGGTGATGCGGCCCTCCTCGACCGTGAGCACGAGGCCGCACATGGCCTCGCAAAGGTTGCACGTGCGGAAGTGCTTGCGCGTGGATATGGACATGCTGGGAGGGTAGCGCGAAACCGACTGTCAGAGTTGCCCGTATACTATGCAATGATGGGAGGAGAAGTGCCGGCAAACGGGGGGGCCGCAAAAAGGGGTAGGGGAGTGCGCGTTGCCGTGCTGCTGGGATTGCTGCTGGGGGCGGCCTGGCTGCTCGCGCATCGCGGGGCCGTGCAGGCCTGGGCGACCGGGAGCGCCGAGGGGGTGCGAAAGCTGGTGGGCCGGCCCGCGCCCGAGATCCCGGCCGCCGTGCGCGGGCTCGACGGCCAGCCGGTGCGACTGGCGGCGCTGCGCGGTCGCGTCGTGCTGCTGCACTTCTGGACGTTTGGTTGAATCAACTGCCGGCGCATGCTGCCCCGGTACGGGGACTGGGAGCGTGACTTCGGGGGGCGGGGCCTGGTCGTGATCGGGGTGCACACACCCGAGACCGAGCGGGAGGCGGACCGGCGCAACGTGGCCACTTTCGTCGAGCGCAATCAGCTGCGCTGGCGCGTGCTTCTGGATCCAGCGATGGAGGCCTGGCGGCGCTACGGGATCGAGGCCTGGCCGACCATCCTCGTCATCGACCGCGCAGGTATCGTGCGCGCGTCCTACGTGGGCGACGATCGCGCGTCTGCAATCGAAGCCGACCTGCGGCGCCTGCTGGGCGGGGAGAAATGATCAGCTCCGGGGCGGAAACCGAGGGCGCCGAGAACCTTACGGAAGAGACGGCGGGCTTCCCTGCTACAGCAGGTTGAGCTGGCGGCCCCGCTTGGGCGGCCGCTCGAACGTCGACCGCGGCGGCTCGGCGTGCGCGGGCTCCGCATCCTCCGCGTCCTCGTTGAAGCCGAGGCGCGCGCAGGTCTGATCAAACAGCGCCCTGATGGCGGCCCCGTACTCGCCGGTCGCCTTGCCGCGCGCCCCGAAGCGCGAGTCGTAGAGCTTGCCGCCCTGGCTGTCGCGGATCCGGTGCAGCACCCGCTCGGCGCGCAGCGGCATGCTCGCGCGCAGCCGCTCCTCGAACACCTGCTTGACCGGGCCGGGCAGCCGCAGGAACACGGTGCCGGCGTGGCGCGCCCCGGCCGCCCGCGCCGCGGCAAGGATCCGCACCACGTCCTCGTCGTTGAGCCCGGGGATGAGCGGCGCCACGTTGACCCCGACCTCGAGACCGGCTTGCGCCAGCTTCTCGATGATGTGGATCCGGCGCTGCGGCGTCGCAACATAAGGCTCGATCGCACGCGCCTTGTTCACATCCCAAAATGGAATGCTGATGGTGACGCTGACGTCCGTCACCGCTTGCAGCCGCGCCAGCACGTCGAGGTCACGCTCGATGAGGGGCGCCTTGGTGATGACGCCGACCGGATTCTTGTACTCGGCGCACACCTCCAGACAGCCGCGTGTGAGCCGATACGAGGCCTCCAGCGGCTGGTAGCAGTCGGTGACGCCGCTGAACACCAGCGGCTCGCCGCGCCAGGATTTGCGCTCGAACGCCTCGCGCAAGAGCTCGGGCGCGTGCGGCTTGACCACGATCTTGCGCTCGAAGTCGGTGCCCGCGCCAAAGCTCAGATACTCGTGCGTGGGGCGGGCATAGCAGTAGGAGCACCCATGGAAGCAGCCACGATACGGATTGACGCTCCAGGTGAAGCCGACATCGGGGCTGTCGTTGTGCGCCAGGATCTGGCGGGTATGATCCTCGTACACCTCCAGCTTGGCATCTGGCGGCGGCTCCTCCAGGTACACCACCTCGGCCGTCGACCACGGGTTGGGCGGATTGGACACCGGCCGCGGGATCATGCCGCTCGAGTTATGCCACGATACAAATGTTCAGTCAACCCCTGGCACGCGACGCGGGCGTAACATCCAGCGCCAACATGAACTCTCTGCCCGGCCAGGCCACCCCACAGGGCACGGCCGAATACCAGAAGCGTCACGCCAGCCCCAGCGCCCCCGGCCACTTCCGCGCCCTGCAAGGGCTCTCGCTCTCGTCGATCGGCATTGGCACCTACCTGGGCAGCGACGACGACGCCGACGACACCCGTTATCGCGATGCGGTGGTGCGCGCGCTCGAGCGCGGTCTCAATGTCATCGACACCGCGATCAACTACCGCAGCCAGCGCAGCGAGCGCGCGGTGGGCGCAGCCCTGCGCCTGGCCTCAGAGCGCGGCCTGGCGCGCCGCGACCAGGTGGTGGTGGCGACCAAAGGCGGCTATCTGCCCTTCGACGGCCGGCGGCCGCGCGACTTCCGCGCCTACCTGGAAGAAACATGGATGAAACCGGGCGTGTTCACCGTCCAAGACCTCGTGGCGGGCTGTCATTGCATGACCCCGCGCTATCTCAAGGACCAGCTGGGCCGGAGCCTCCAGAACCTGGGCCTCCAGACCATCGACGTGTATTACCTGCACAATCCGGAGACACAGCTCGACGAGGTCCCACGGCCGGAGTTCCTGCGCCGCCTGCGCGCCGCGTTCGAGACGCTCGAGGCTGCCTGCGCCGAGGGGAAGATCGGCCTGTACGGCACCGCAACCTGGAACGGGTATCGCGAGCGGCCGGGCGCGCCGGGCCACCTTGCGCTGCGCGAGCTTACCGACCTGGCGCGCGAGGTGGCTGGCGACGGGCACCACTTGCGCGCGCTGCAGCTGCCTTACAATCTCGCCATGCCGGAGGCGTTCGTCCTGCCGACCCAGGAGGCGCGCGGGCGGCCGGCGCCGCTCCTCGAGGCCGCGGCCGAGGCCGGCATCTATGTCATGACCTCAGCGTCGATCCTGCAGGGACGCCTGGCGCGCGGGCTCCCGGCCGAGGTTCGGCAGAAGCTCGACCCGCGCCTTCCGAGCGACGCCCAGCGGGCGCTGCAATTCGTGCGCTCGACCCCGGGTGTGGGCACCGCGCTCGCAGGCATGAAGCGGCTCGAGCACGTCGACGAGAACGCAGGCGTGGCCGCAGTCGATCCAACCGCGCCCGAAACCATCCGCTCGCTGTTTCAGTGAGGGTCCCATGGCGAACCAGAAAGACGACGATCAGAAAAAAGGTGGGCTGACCCGCCGGGAGCTGTTCCGGAGCCTGGGCGGGGGCGCGCTGGTGGGCGGGCTGGTGCCCGCGGGCGCGCTCTTCCGTACGCTCGCTCCCCCGCCCGCCGGGGTGCAGGTGCTCGGCCCCGGCAAGGTGACCATCACCCTGCGCGTCAACGGCACCGACAAAAAGCTCGAGGTGGAGCCGCGCACGACCCTGCTCACCGCGCTGCGCGAGGATCTCGATCTGACCGGCAGCAAGCTCGTGTGCGACCGCGGCTCGTGCGGCGCCTGCACCGTGCACCTGGACGGCCAGCCGGTGTGCGCCTGCATGCTGCTCGCGGTCGATGCGCAGGGGCGCGCCATCACCACCATCGAGGGCCTGGCGCGCGGCGAGGAGCTTGCGCCCATCCAGCAGGCGTTCGTGGACTACGACGCGCTGCAGTGCGGGTTCTGCACGCCCGGCATGATCATGTCGTGCGCAGCGCTCCTGCTCCACAACGCGAGCCCGACGCTCGACGACGTCAAGCACGCGGTGGCCGGCAACCTGTGCCGCTGCGGCACCTACCCCAAAGTGTTCGAGGCGACCCTCGCCGCCGCCAAAAAAGGAGGGCACGCCCGTGGCTAGAAAGGTCAGAACCACCGTCGGCTACGATGGCCACTTCAAGGACCTCGAGGTCGACATCCCCGAGGGCGAGCCGGCGCCTTGGGACGCCCGCTCCGCGCTCACGCTGGTCAGCCAGCGCGTGCCGCGCGTCGACGCGGTGCTTAAGGTCACCGGCCGCGCCAAGTACACCTACGACGTGCACCCGCCGGGCATGCTCTACGCCAAGATCCTGGGCTCGCCGCATCCCTGCGCGAAAATCACCAAGCTCGATCTCTCCAAAGCGCGCGCGCTGCCGGGCGTCAAGGCGGTGTGGTCGGAAAAGGTCGGCAAGAAGCTGTTGTTCCAGGGCCAGGAGGTGGCTGCGGTGGCCGCGGTCTCGCTCGACGTGGCCGAGGACGCGCTCAAGCTCGTCGCGGTCGAGTACGAGAAGCGGCCCTTCGTCAACGATCTCGAGAAGGCGCGCAAGCCCGACGCGCCGCAGGTGTTCGACTCGGGTCCGGTGCCGCCGCCGCGCCGGGTTCCCAGCGGCGCCGAGGTGACCCACGCCGGCAACGTGCGCACGATCGTCGCCACCCAGCCGCCGGGCGTGGATATCGGCAAGGCGCTGGCGCAGGCGGAGGTGCTGGTCGAAGGCACCTATCGCACGCAGGTGCAGACCCACTCCGCGCTCGAGACCCACGGCACGGTCGCCAAGTGGGAGGGTGACCACCTGACCCTGTGGTCGTCGACGCAGGGCACGTTCGCCACGCGCGACCAGATCGCGGAGGCGCTGCACCTGCCCAAGGACCGCGTGCGCGTCCTGTGCGACTTCATGGGCGGCGGCTTTGGCGCCAAGCTCAACGCGGGCCCTTACTCGGTCATCGCGGCCCGCCTGGCGCGCGACGCCCGCGCACCGGTCAAGCTCATGCTCGACCGCAAAGAAGAGCATCTGGCCACCGGCAACCGACCCGACTCCGCGCAATGGCTCAAGCTGGGCGCCAAGCGCGACGGCACGCTGGTGGGGCTGCATCTCAAGTCCTACGGCACGCCCGGCGTCGGCACCGGCGCCGGCGTGTCCGGGCCCGCGCGCGCGATCTACAAGATCCCGGCGCTGCGCACCGAGGAGTCCGACGTCTTTACCAACGCCGGCGAGGCGCGCCCGTTCCGCGCGCCCGGCCATCCGCAGGGTTGCTTCGCGCTCGAGCAGGCCATGGACGAGCTGGCCGAGAAGCTGGGCATGGATCCGCTCGCGCTGCGCAAGAAAAATCTCAAGAATCCAGTGCAGGTGGCCGAGGTCGAGCGCGGGGCCGCCCTCTGCCAGGCCTGGCGCGGCCGCGGCCGCCCCGGCGCCGCCAAAGGGGTGGTCCGGCGCGGCGTGGGGGTCGCGTGCGGCGTCTGGTATCACAACGTCAACCCGGCCACGCAGGTCCAGATCGACATCCACAATGACGGCCGCGTCGAGGTCAAGAACGGCGCGCAGGACATCGGCACCGGCACCCGCACCTTCATGGCGCAGGTGGCGGCTGAAGAAATGGGCATCCCGCTCGACCTGGTGACCGTGCGCATGGGCGATACCTCGCTGCCCATCGGGCCCGGCTCGGGCGGCAGCTGCACCACGCCCTCGATCGCGCCCACCGTGCGCGCGGCCGCCTACCAGGCTCGCCTCAAGATGGTCGGCGTGGCGGCCAAGCTGCTCAAGGCCGCGCCCGACGAGCTCGAGATCTCAGGCGGCCGCATTCACGCGATCTCGGACATGGCGCGCTCGATCACCTGGAAGCAGGTGGCCGCGCGCATCCCGGGCGACAAGGTGTCGGTGCTGGCCAGCCGCGCCGCCGAGTACCAGGTGTTCCAGGAGCAGGTGGGTGGCGTTCAGTTCGCCGAGGTCGAGGTCGACACCGAGACCGGTCAGGTGCGCGTGCGCAAGGTGACCGCGATCCAGGACTGCGGTCGGCCGCTCAATCGGCTGACCGCCGAGAGCCAGGTCAACGGCGGCGTGATCCAGGGCGTCTCGTACGCGCTCTTCGAAAACCGCCAGCTCGATCGCACGAGCGGTCGCATGTGCAACCCCAATCTGGAGGCGTACAAGATCTGCGGCGCCAACGACTGCCCGGACATCGAGGGCGTGCTCGTCGACGTGTCCAACGCTGGCAACAACGCGGGTGTGTCCGGGATCGGCGAGCCCACCACGGTGCCGACCTCGGCAGCCATCGCCAATGCGATTTACAACGCCATCGGCGTGCGCATGCGCGAGCTGCCCATCACGCCCGATCGGGTGCTGGCCGCCCTGCACAAAGGGGGTGGCCGATGAACCGCTTCGAATACGTCATCCCCAAATCGGTCGATCAGGTGGTGGCGCTGCTCAAGGGCGGCGCGGTCCTGAAAGCGGGCGGGATCGATCTGCTCGACCAGATGAAGGAAGGCACCATCGCGCCGACGCGCCTTATCAACTTGAATGCGCTGGCCGCGCTGCGCTATGTGCGCACGGACGCGACCGGCCTCCGACTGGGCCCGACCGCGACGCTGGCGCAGATTGCGGCCGACGGCGCCGTGCGCGGCCGCTACGCGGCCCTGGCCGAGGCAGCTGCGAGCGCGGCCAATCCGCAGATCCGCAACCTGGCCACGGTCGGCGGCAACCTGTGCCAGCGGCCCCGCTGCTGGTACTTCCGGGCGGCCGAGTTCCCATGCCTCAAGAAGGGCGGCCCGACCTGCTTTGCCAAGGAAGGCGAGAACAAATACCACGCGATCTTCGGGGGCGGGCCCAGCTACATCGTGCACCCGTCGACCATGGCGACCGCGCTCTGCGCGTTCCGGGCCAACCTGCACATCCTGGGTCCGGGCGGCAAGACGCGCGAAGTTCCGCTCGACAAGTTCTTCACGCTGCCGACGATCGACGCGTACGAGCGCGAGAACGTGCTGGCGGCCGACGAGCTGATCACAGAGATCGCGCTGCCGGCGCCGCCCGAGGGCACCCGCAGCGCTTTCCTGGCTGCCAAGGAGAGGCAGGTGCATGACTGGCCGCTGGGCGAGGTGGCGGTTTTCTTGACCATGCGCGGCGAGACCTGTCAGGCGGCACAGGTGGTGCTGGGAGCGGTGGCCCCCATCCCGTGGCGTGCTGCCGGCGCCGAAGCCGCGCTTGCGGGTAAGCGCGTAACCGCCGACGTGGCCGCCGCGGCCGGCCGGGCCGCGGTCGCGGGCGCCAAGCCGCTTCACGGCAACGGTTACAAGGTGGCGCTCATGCAGGCGCTGGTCGCGCGCGCGGTCCACGTGGCCGCAGCAAGGAGGTCGTGATGCCGAATCAGAGCGAGCCCGACCTGCCGGTGTGCCGGTGCCTCAAGACCAAGATGCTTTATGTCCTGGGCCCGGAGGCGGTGGATCTGTCGGTGCCGTCGTCGACCGCGCAATACTGGTGCGTGCACACCATGCGACAGGTCGGCCCCGACGACGGCCTGGTGGCGCCCGATCACTGCGTGGTCGGGCGGCCCTGCTTCGAGCCCCGCGAGTAGGTTTACAGACCGAGCGCCCCCGTTCTGATGAGGTAGGCCAGCTTCTCGCGCTGCTGCGGATTCAGCAGGGCGTGGATGCGGCCCAGCGCCTTGACCACCGCGTCGCGCAGCTTCTCGGCACTCTGCGTGCGCAGCGCGGCGCCCTCGGCCGCCCGCTTCTGGTCAAAGCTGTCACCTGCGATTGCATCTGCGAACGCGCTCACCGTGCGCCGATGATCGACCGCGGCCTGCGCACGCTCGGTCTTGAGCTCGTTTAAGACCTTGGCCAGCTCGGCCACCTGGGGCTCGCTGAGGCCCAGCTTGTAGGCCAGAAAACGCAGCGGCCGCCGCACCCCGAACCAGCCCCCGCCGAACTCGCCCTCGTCGCCGCCGCCCCCTCGGTGCTCCCAACCCCAACCCCAGCCGCCATGGCCGCCGTGCGGACCGCAAGCGGCCTCGGCGCCCCACTCGCCACCCTGACGAGCGTGCTTCCACCAATACATCATGCCTGGATACATGGTTTCCTCCTTCGCCGGGGCGCTACGCTCCCAGCGGGCTTTGTAGGGCGTGGGCACAATGCCTCACGCCTGCTTTCAAGCTAGCGCACGGTTTTCCGTTGTCAACCCGTCGCGCACGGCCGTAAGATGGCGCCGTCGACTGCGCGTGAGCGACGAGGAGTCGTGAGCGACCAGGAGGACGATGCGGGTCGAGAGGGCTCCGGGCCCGACGGGGAAACTCACAACCTCACCTCCCTAGCCACCCGCATCGACGCGCCGGCAGCGCTTCGAGCGGCACGGGCGGAAGCGACCCCGCCGGCGAGCGCCCGGCTCGAGGTGGGTCCACGGTCGACGGGTGCGCCCAGCCCGGCTGCGCTGCGCGCGCTCCATGCCGAGGAGGCCGCGCGCGCATCGAACTTCGGGCGCGTGATGACCGTGCTTTCGATCGTGGTCCTGGCTTCCCTGCCCATCGTCAACCAGGTGACCTGGCTCTCCCTGATGATGGCGGGGACCCTGCTCGCGCTCGCGATTGGCGGAGCCTGGGTGTGGTGGGCGGCGCGCAGCCCGGCCCGCTACAGCAAGCGCATGTTCCGCACGCTCGGCATCCTGGGCTTTCTGGCGTCGCTGATGATCGAGTACTACGCGGGCGTGTTCTCGACCTCGGCGGTGGCGGTCACCCTCGGCATCGCATTCTTCGGCCTGGGCGACGATCGGCGCTGGGCGTTCGGGATCTGCCTGTGCGGGACCTTCGGCTACCTCATGCTGGGCGTGCTGATCACCCTGGGCGTGATCCCCGATCTGGGGCTCTACACGGCCCGCGATGCCCCGCTCTCGTTGCGCCTGTTCACCCTTGGCATCGTGCCGGCGGTCTATCTGACCACGTTGTGGCAGGCGCGCAGCTCGCGCCGCGCCACCTATGATGCGGTCGAGCGGCTCGACGAGGCGCTGCGGCTGGCCCAGCAGCGCGAGGCCCAGCTCAACGAGGCCGACCAGAACCTGGACGCGGCGCTGCAGATGGGCGCGGGCGTCCAGGGCCGTTACACGGGCAGTCTGGCCGGCAAGTACGAGCTGGGCGAGGTGGTGGGCCGGGGCGCCTTCGGCGAGGTCTACGCGGCCGAGCATGTCGAGAGCGGCCAGCGCGCGGCGGTCAAGCTGATGCACGCGCACGTGCAACATCGGCCCGAAGTGGTGCGGCGCTTCCTGCGCGAGGCCGAGCTGCTTCAGCGCCTGCGCGCGCCCAATGTGGTCACGGTGTTCGAGGTGGGTCAGGTTGCCTCCGGCGCCCCCTACATCGCCATGGAGCTTTTGGCGGGAAAGAGCCTGGCCTGGGTCCTGCGCAAGCGGCGCCAGCTCGAGCCGGCCGATGTGGTGGCGCTGGTGACCGAGGTGGCGCGCGGGCTCGCGGCCGCACACGAGGCTGGCATCATCCACCGCGACATCAAGCCGCAGAACCTGTTTCTGGCCGAGCCGGCGGACGGTCGGGCCCCACTCTGGAAGATCCTCGACTTTGGCGTGGCCAAGCTGCGCGGCAGCGACGAGACCCTGACCGGGACCGCGGTCATCGGCACGCCCGGGTACATGTCGCCCGAGCAGGCGCATGGGCGCAAGGCGGACCGCCGGTGCGACGTGTTCTCGCTGGGAGCGGTGGCCTACCGTGCGCTCACCGGGCGTCCGCCGTTCGCGGGCGTCGATACGCCCCAGATCCTGTTCAACATCGCGTTTCGGATGCCGGTCCGCCCCACCGAGATCGCGCCCCGGCTGCGCAGCGACATCGATGACGTGCTTGCGATTGCGTTGGCCAAGCAGCCGGACAACCGATTCTCCACCGCCGCTGATCTGGCAGCAGCGCTCGAGGCGGCCGAGCAGGGACAGCTGGAGCCGGCACTGCGCACGCAGGCGGTGAGCCTGGTTGCGGCCGCGCCGTGGGGTCAAACGGTGACCGACCCTGTGCCCGGTTCCACGGTCGAGCTGTGAGGCTCGCGGCCGGGTCCTGATCAGCGACGCCGAGCGCGCCGGGAACGCAGCACGCGCGGCCGGCGGGCGCTCGGGAGCAGTCGTCGCAGCTCGTCGACCAGCTCGCTCAGGCAGGGCTTGAGCAGGAAACCGTCGCAGCCAGCGGCGCGCGCCGACTCTTGGGCGCCGTCATCCGTGTACCCGGTCAGCACGATGATCGGGATGGCCCGGGTGCGCTGGTGGTGCTTGAGCCGGCGCGTGGCCTCGCGGCCATCGACGAGCGGCAGGTCCAGGTCCATCACGATCGCATCCGGCCGCAGCTCGATCGCGCGCTCGAGCGCCTCCTGGCCGTTGCAGGCGGTTTTGACCCGGAAGCGCGAGAAACGCAGGAATTCGGTGTACAGGTCTCGGTTACTCTCGTAGTCGTCGACCAGCAACACCAATGGCTCCGGACCCTTCATGCTCGATCGGGTTATGGAGCCCGGGCCAGGGGTCGTCAACCGGTCGCAAGCGCATGGATTGCACTCGGGGCTGGTTGGCTCGGTCACAAACTACACACCGGCCCCAGGGCCGTCGGGGGTGAGACCCTTGGCTCGACGCCATGTTGCATGATGTAGGGAGGTCACCCACTCGTTGGCATTCAAATTGCTCTGGGCCTCGCGTACGCGATGGGCGCTCGCGTTGCAAGATGGCCGGACGTTGATCTGGTCAAGCTTTGGGCTGGGTGCCGCCCGGTGACGGCGGCGCCGGCCATCGCCGCCTGGCTCCAGGACCGAAAGGTCGAGCCATCGCGCGTGGTCGAGCGCGACCTGGCGCGCGTGCTGCCGGCCCCGTCGACGTGGGCGCCCTGGGCGCACCGGCTGGGCGCGGCCTGTCCACCCGTGCGCAGCTGGCTCCTTCTGCCCCTGTACAGCGCGTACGGCAGCGTGGCGGCTTTGTACCTGCACGCGATCGATCGACCCGAGGGCAGCCGCCGCATCGGTCGGGGCGGTAACGGGCTGTACGGAAAGGTGCTGGCCGACCGGACCGCGCGTCGGCTTTTGGCCGGCAGCCCGATGCCGATGGACGGGCGCACGGTGGTGGTCGCCCAGGGCGTGTCCGATTTCCTGGACTGGGCCACCAGCCAGCCCGACACCGACGATGGCCCGGCAGTGTTCGGGGTGGTCGAGGATGGCTGGACCGATGCGGTGGCGGCGCGCATCCCCGACCACCTGCGCGTGCTCGTGCGCTCCCACGACGGAGTGGTCGACCGCAACGCACAGCGCGTGGTGACCACGCTGGGCATGCGCTGTCAGGTCATCGTTCGGCGCAGCTAGTCACGGCACGGGCTGGTAGATCTCGACCGCTCCAATGGCAGCCCCGTTGGCGTCCTCGCCGCCCAGGATGACCACCGTGTCGTTGCCCGGATTGACCGCCGCGTGGCGTAGGCGCGGCTGGCTGAGCGCGATGGCGTGCCCGAGCGGGGTCAGGGTGTGGGCATCGAAGGCCTCGGCGGGCGCGACCAGATTGCCGGTCCCGGCCTGGCCACCCGCGATCAGGATCTCCTTGCCGACCTTGCTGGCGGTGTGGCCGCTGCGCGCATAGGTCAAGAAGCCCGGCATCTCGACCGCCATGTTCGTGCCCGGATCGTACACGGTCGCCGACGCCAGCGGGCTGCCGGTGTCGTCGTGGCCGCCCACGAACAGAATGCGGCCGTCGTCGAGCAGGGTGGCGCTGTGATCGGTGCGGTTCGCGGTTGGATCGGGCGTGATGGTCAGGGCGGAGGTTTTGGACGAGTACCGTTCCATGACCGGCATGCCGGCGGGCCCGCCGCCGAATACGATCACCTGCGCGCCCATCAGAATCGCGGTCGCGGTCGCGCCCAGGCGCGGCACGGCGCCCGTCCACCCGACCAGCTGCGAGCCTGAAAGGTCGAACAGGATGGCGCCCGCCTGCGGTGTGCCACCCGTGCCCAGGCCACCGAACAGAAGGAAGCCCTCGCTGCCGAAAGCGGCCGCGGCCTGGGCGCGCGCAAGCTGCGGCTGCCCGCCCTGGGTGGCGGTGCGCACGAACGGGACGCCGATGCTGCCGGTCGGATCCATGTACTCGCCCAGGCTGGTGGGCGCACCCATGCCGTCGGCGCCACCGACCAGATACAGGTAGCCGTTGGACGCGGCGCCGCTGGCCAGGTCGCTGCGCGCCGCCGACAGGGCCAGCACGCTCGGATCGCGGGCCGTGAGCTCGACCAGGCCGTAGCTCGACCACAGGGAAACCGAGGTCAACGGATTTCCCGGTCCGCTGCGCCCGCCGGCCAGGAAGACCCCGAAACCGGAATAGAACACGGCCGCGTGGCGCGAGCGCGCGGGGTTGAGCTGGAACGGCTTGCTGGCGTCGCTGGCGCTGGGCGGCTGGGTCAGCGAGCCGGGCCGGGCCACGTAAACCCACACGCCCGCGTCGGTGGGCGCGAGCGGGTACGGGGGCGTGGCGCCATGGCCCACGATGGAGCCGTTGCCGGCCAGCGCGTCGACCACGATCGGAGCCAGCCCACTCTGGGAGCCGGTCGAAAAGGTGAAGGAAAGGTTGAAGTGACTGCCCGTAACCGGCGAGCTGGACTGGTGGCTGCCCGCGCTCACGCGCACGGTCGAAGCCTGTTGGAACGGGTCGTCGCCGACCGGGGTCACGATGTGCAGGGTCAGCGTGTGGTCCTGACTGCACGCAGCCAGCGCGAGGCCGGTCAGGGCGCGCGCGAGCCCTCTCACGGCTCCCCCTGGCTCGCCAGCGCGAGCACCTGGGCCCGGGTGGCGCCCGCGACCCGCACGGTCTTGCGGCGCGAGGAGGCGCCGTGCACGATCTCGACCGCGCTCTTGGGCACGCCGAGCGCGCGCGCCAGCAGCTCTGCCAGCGCGCGATTGGCCGTGCCGTCCGTCGGTGCGGCCGCCACCGCCACCTTCAATCGATCGCCCGCCACCGGCCCAATGCGCCCCTGCGCCGCGCGCGGCTGGGCCAGCACCAGAAACACAACCGCGCCCGCGCGCTCACTTGGATCAAAGGCCATGGCTCACTTTTTTGTGAGCATGAGCTCGCCCAGCTCGCGCGAGCGCTTGGTGGCGGCCTCGACCGCGTTGATGAGCGTGGTGCGCAGGCCGCCCTCCTCGAGCGTGTGCAGGCCCGCGATGGCGGTGCCGCCGGGCGAGGTCACCATATCCTTGAGCCGGCCCGGATGCTCGTTGGTCTCGATGAGCAGCTTGGCCGAGCCGAGCACGGTCTGTGCGGCCAGCGCCTGCGCGTTGTAGCGCGACAGCCCGACCTTGACCCCGGCATCCGACAGCGCCTCGATGATGAGAAACATGTAGGCGGGCCCGGAGCCCGACAGGCCCGTGACCGCGTCCATCTGCGCCTCCTCGAGCACCACCGTGATGCCGACCGAATCGAAGATGCGCTTGGCAGCGGCCAGGTCCTCGGCGGTGGCGTGGCCGCCGGCGGCGATCGCGGTCGCGCCCACACCCACCAGCGCGGGCGTGTTGGGCATGGTCCGGACCACGCGCGCGCGCGGCAGCTTGGCCTCGATGGCCGCGAGCGGGATCCCGGCCGCGATGCTGATTGTGAGCGCGCTCGGCCTCACCTCGGGCGCGATCTCGTCGAGCACTTTGGCCATGATCTGGGGCTTGACCGAGAGCACCAGGATGTCCGAGCGGCGCGCCACCTCGACGTTTTCGGTGGTGGTCCAGATCTTGTAGCGATCGGCCATTTCCTGGCAGCGCTCGCGGCGCGGGTCGGAGCCGATGATCTGGCGGGGATCGACCACGCTGGCCTTGACCAGGCCGCGGATGAGCGCCTCGGCCATGTTGCCGGTGCCGATGAAGCCGACGGTGCCTTCGATTCTCATGCCCACCTACCCGATGATGAAATCCTCTTTCTCGACGGGCCCTTCCGAAAACCGCGCGAGCCGGTGGCGGTCGAAGATCTCGTGCTTCTTCCCGCCTGCGAGCCACTCAGCATAGTACTTCCCGATCACGGGCGCCATCATGAAGCCGTGGCCCATGAAGCCGCAGCAAAGGTAGAAGCCGGGCACGCCGGGCGGCTCGCCCAGAAGCGGGTTGCCGTCGCTGGTCATGTCGTAGGGGCCGGCCCATTGCCGGACGATCTTGACCTCGCCCAGTCGCGGCAGGACCTCGATCAGGGCGGCCGCGATGAGCGCGGCAAAGCGCAGGGTCGATCCCAGGAGGACCTCGGGGTCGCGATCGTGGTGCACGGTGATGCCGCCCACGATCTCGCCGCGCATGGACTGCGAGAAGTACAGGCCCGAGCCCAGCACCGACACCATCGGCTTGAGGAAGGGCTTGAGCGGCTCCGACGACAGGATCTCATGGCGCACCGGCCAGTTGGGCAGCTCGACCCCGACCATGCGCGCGATCACGGGCGACCAGGCGCCGGCCGCGTTGACAACCTTTTTCGCGCGCACATCGCCGCGTGATGTGCGCACGAGAAACTCGCCGCCCGCGCGCTCGATGCCGTCGACGCGGGTGTGGGTGTGGATCTCGACCCCGCGCGCGCTGGCCTGCTTGGCGTAACCCCACAGAAACGGCCATGGGAACAGGATGCCGTCGGTCGGGTTGTACGCCGCGGCG